>JBKJJS010000122.1:0-20912 GCA_046597895.1 Ilumatobacteraceae bacterium | reverse complement strand
CTGCCGTTACGGACTGCAATGGGTGTTCAACTACCTGTCGCACATCATCCCGACCGGGGACCCGATGCCGCAGGACTACGACGAACTCGTCACCGTGATGAACGAGACCGGCCGGGCCGTGATCGGCACGCCGGAGATGGCGCGGACGCAGATCCAGCGCCTCATCGACAAGAGCGGTGGATTCGGCTGCTACTTGTTCCTCGGCGCCGACCTCGCCGACTGGCACCAGACGTTGCGCAGCTATGAATTGTTCGCCGAGGAAGTGATGCCCCACTTCACCGGGCAACTCCCCCCGGTGCAGGCCAGCTACGACAAGATCATGGGAGCCGGCACCACCTACGTCGACGCCACCCTCAATGCCCAGTTCTCCTCCATCGCCTCCTACCAGCAGGAACGTGAGGCGTCAGGTAAGGCGTGGGGCTAACCCTCAACAATACGTGGAGACATTCGAACCGTGAGCACGCACCGAGCCATCGAGGAACTCCTCGACACCGACGAGTTCCGTCGCCGTCACATCGGCACGAGCGATCACGAGCAGAAGGCCATGTTGGCGCTGCTCGGTCTCGAGAGCCTCGCCGAGCTGTTGACGGCGGCGGTGCCTGCGTCCATTCGACTGACCGAGCCGCTCGCGCTGCCGCACGGGCGCACGGAACGTGATGTCCTCGCCGAGCTACGCACTCTCGCAGCTGAGAACACGGTCGTGACGAGCCTGATCGGTCAGGGCTACTCGGACACGATCACTCCCCCGGTGATCCTGCGCAATGTGCTGCAGAACCCGGCCTGGTACACCGCCTACACGCCGTACCAACCCGAGATCAGCCAGGGTCGCCTGGAGGCGCTCCTGAATTTCCAGACGATGGTGTCGAACCTCACGGGTATGGAGTTGGCGAACGCGTCCCTCCTCGACGAGGCCACGGCGGCGGCTGAGGCGATGACGATGGCGCGTCGGGCGTCGCGTCACAAGGGCGGGGTCTTCTACGTCGACGTCGACACGCATCCGCAGACGATTGCGGTACTGCATACCCGGGCCGAGCCGTTGGGCATCGAACTCGTCGTCGGGCCGTTGGCGATGCTCGATGCGCAGGTGTGCTTCGGGGCGTTGATCTCGTACCCGTCGTCCACTGGTGCCCTCACCGACCCTTCCGAGGTGATCGAGCAACTCCACACGAGCGGTGGCCTCGCGGTCGTGACGACCGATCTCCTCGCGTGCGTGCTCATCACCCCACCAGGCGCCCTCGGGGCGGACATTGTCGTCGGATCCGCCCAGCGGTTCGGGGTCCCCATGGGATTCGGCGGTCCCCACGCGGCGTTCATGGCCACGAAGGAGACCTACGCCAGGTCGCTGCCCGGCCGCCTCGTCGGGGTGTCGACGGACACCGCCGGGCGGCCGGCGCTACGCCTCGCGCTCCAGACCCGGGAGCAGCACATCAGGCGGGAGAAGGCCACAAGCAACATCTGCACGGCTCAGGTGCTACTCGCCAACATCGCCAGCTTCTACGCCGCCTGGCACGGTCCGGACGGATTGCGGCGCATCGCCGAGCGGGTTCATCGCCTCGCGTCGATCGCCGCGGCCGGCCTGACCGGATCGGGTACTCCCGACCTGTCGCTCGTGCACGACTCGTGGTTCGACACGCTCACGGTCAGCGTCGCCGACGCCGACCGGACCGTGGCCGAGGCACGGCGAGTCGGCCTCAACCTCCGGCGGGTGTCGGCCAAGGAGGTAGGTATCAGCTTCGACGAGACAAGCACTCCTGGCACCGTCGAGGATCTGTGGCGGGCATTCGGGATCTACGGACCGACCGTTCGCGACCTCGACGACGGCGCCGCCGACGGAATCGCTGCCGCGGCCAGGCGAGCGGACGACATCCTCCCCGAGGACGTCTTTCGCCGCTCTCACACGGAACACGAGATGCTCCGCTATCTCCGTCGTCTCGCCGACAAGGACCTCGCCCTCGACCGCACGATGATCCCGCTCGGGTCGTGCACGATGAAGCTCAACGCCACCACCGAGATGGAGCCGATCACCTGGCCAGAGTTCGCCGCCATCCACCCGTTCGCCCCGGCCGACCAGACCGTCGGATATCGCCGCCTGATCTCCCAACTCGAGCAGATGTTGGTGGAGATCACCGGGTACGACGCCGTGTCCCTCCAACCGAACGCCGGCAGCCAAGGAGAATTCGCCGGTCTGCTGGCCATCCGGGCCTACCACCGGAGCCGGGGTGACACCCATCGGACCGTGTGCCTCATCCCGTCCTCGGCGCACGGCACGAACGCCGCCAGTGCCGTGATGGCCGGAATGGATGTCGTGGTGGTGGCGTGCGACGCCGACGGCAACGTGGATCTCGACGACCTGCGGCGCCTCGCCAACGAGGCGGGCGATGACCTCGCCGCCATCATGGTGACCTACCCATCCACTCATGGCGTCTACGAGAGCGGCATCACCGAGTTGTGCGACATCGTGCACGGCCACGGTGGGCAGGTCTACGTCGATGGAGCCAACATGAACGCGCTCGTCGGAGTCGCCAAGCCTGGGCACTTCGGGGCTGACGTGAGCCACCTCAACCTGCACAAGACGTTCTGCATCCCGCATGGCGGAGGCGGTCCTGGCGTTGGTCCCGTCGGGGTCCGTTCGCACCTCGCCCCGTTCCTTCCGGGCGACCCCCTGGCGGCACTCGGCTCCCAGCCGGTCGGGCCGGTGGCCGCCGCGCCGTTCGGATCGGCGGGCATCCTGCCCATCAGCTGGGTCTACATCGCGCTCATGGGCGCCGAGGGGCTTCGACAGGCCACTGCGGCGGCCGTACTGAGCGCCAACTACGTGGCCCGACGGCTAGCCGACGCCTTCCCCACGCTCTACGTCGGATCGTCGGGGTTCGTGGCCCACGAATGCATCCTCGACCTGCGGTTGATCTCCAAGGAGACGGGGGTGACAGTTGACGATGTCGCCAAGCGACTCGTCGATCATGGAATCCATGCCCCGACGATGAGTTTCCCGGTCGCTGGGACCCTCATGGTGGAACCGACGGAGAGCGAGTCGCAGGCCGAACTCGACCGGTTCTGTGAGGCGATGCTGGCCATCCGCGTCGAGATCGACGACGTCGCGGCCGGACGGGTCGCGGTCGAGGACAGCCCCCTGCGCCATGCCCCCCACACCGTCGAGGACTTGGTGGGCCCGTGGGAACGTGCCTATCCGGCGGCCGATGGCGCGTTCCCCGGGGGTCGGCGCTCGGCGAAGGGCTACTTCCCGCCCGTGTCTCGGATCGACGCCGCCTACGGCGACCGCCACCTCGTCTGCAGTTGCGCCCCGCTGGAGGCCTACGCCCGCGCTGAACGCTGATCTCCGTCCCGCCCCGACAGTAGGGAGCCGATCGGAGACGGGTCGGTCGGTGTCGTGAGAGACCGCCCGGCCGCGCACTCACACTCAGCGCTTGCGAACGATCCCGACGGGTGGAACACGACGCCAGCATGGTGAGAGCAGAGGCCCGGGTGGCGATACGGTTCGTCCATGGCTGAAAGTGGTTCGCAAGGTCTCGGTGATCTGTTCTCCCTCCTCGGAGGCCCGATCACGAGCATCAGCAAGAACATCGACAACTTCCGCAAGGGCGTCGAGGGCTTTCTCGTGGCGGTGCAGACGTTCAACCGGACCATGGAGTCCCTCGACGCCGTCGCCCAGCGCGTCACGAAGTTGATGGACGACTTCGAGGAACCGATCCGGGTGCTCCTGCCTCAGGTGACGAAGGCCACCAAGACCTCGTTGGGGCTCCTCGATCAACTCTCCGGTCCCCTCGACCGAGTCGTGCCGGGCCTGGACCGGTTGGCCGATACCTTGATGTCCCCCACATTGACCGGTCTTCCGAACGTGCTCGGGGATTTCCTCGAGACGATGGGCGATGTCGCAAAGCGGATGAGCCCGCTCAGCCAGTTGGCCGAGGCCGCGGGCACGATGTTCGGCGTTCGGGGCATTGGCGGTATGAGGCTCCCCGGAACGCTGGCGCCTGTTCCCGCACCGCCGACCCGGTCAGCGGCCACGCCGGTGCCGGCCAAGAAGGCCCCGGCCAAGAAGGCCCCCGCCAAGAAGGCCCCCGCCAAGAAGCGCTGACTGGATGATTGGCTCCAAGGGATGTGCGCGTTCCACGCGACCCTTCATCCCGGACGAGCGGTGAGGTGAGGTTGATGGCTACGGCCCACCGGCTCCCGGCGTGCCAGTTTGCTCCACAAAATCTGACAATCGGCCCTGCGCGCCGCGCAACCTGGGTTCCCAGGTTTTCAAAAGCGAACAGTCCCTCCCGGAGAGCACCCGGAACTGGAACCTTGGACTAGCGGTGAACGAAGGGCAGATCGACGATCTCGCCGTCGAGTGCGCTGCCCCGCACGTCCACTGTCAGCGCGGTCCCGATCTCAAGCGTCGGGGGCAAGAACGCCATGGCGATGCCGTGTTCGAGCACCGGTGAGAAGTTGCCGCTCGTCGTCTGGCCGACCACCACGCCCTCGACAACCACATCGCAGTCGCCCCGTGGCGGGCGCCTTCCCAACGTGGAGATGCCCCTCAGCAGCCGGGCAGGGCCGGCCGCTCGTTCCTTCTCGAGAGCGGATCGGCCTCTGAAGGACGGTTTCGCCCAGCCGACCACCCAGCCGAGTCCCGCTTGGAGCGGGGTGATCCCTGGTCCCAACTCGTGTCCATGAAGCGGCAGGCCCGCTTCGAGGCGCAGCGTGTCACGGGCACCGAGCCCAGCGGGCACCACCCCGGCCTCCACGATCGCGTGCCACAGTGCCTCCGCGGCCGATGACGGAACGGCGATCTCGACCCCGGCTTCACCCGTGTACCCGGTGCCGGCCACCGCGCACAGCGCGCCCTCCCACTCGAGCATGGCGACCCGGAAGCGACCAACTTCTGCGGCGGCGGGAAAGACGGTGGCGATCCTGGCTCTCGCCTCGGGACCCTGCACGGCGAGGACGGCTCGTGAGTGGGTCGTCTCCTCGCCTCCGATGGCCGAACGAACTCGGTCAGTGTTGGACGCGTTGGGCATCACGTCGAATGTCTCATCGTCCAACCACCACACGATGATGTCGTCGAGCACCGACCCGTCGGCGTCGTCGAGCAGGTGGGTGTACTGGGCTCGACCCGGGGCGATCTTGGTGAGGTCGTTCGTGAGCGTCCGCTGTAGTCGATCGAGAGAACCGGGACCCTCGACCCGAACCGTTCCGAGGTGGCTGACGTCGAACACGACGGCGTCGCGCCGACATGCCAGGTGCTCGGTGATGGTGCCCGATGGATACTGCATCGGCATGTCCCAGCCACCGAATGGCACCATTCGTGCTCCGCTCGCCCGGTGAACGGCATCGAGCGGTGAATGTTCCAGCGGTGTGTCCGCCGGGGAGTCGGTAGGTTCGGTCAAGCGTTCACGGCGCGCGTGGTGGGCGGCGCAACGGAGTCGTTCCTGCGAAAGCTCACGAGTTGCGCATCAATCTCGTTCTTCACGTTGGCCAACGGCAGGACGTTCAACACGCCCTGGCCCTTTCGAACTACGTCGATCAACTGATCGCCCTCACACAGCACGACCTGCTTGCCGTCGATGACGATATGCGCCGAGACGATGTCCTCGCTGACGTGGGTACGCAAATATTCGAACACTTCCCGCACGGACTCCAACCTGATTCCGGCGTCGAGCAAGTTCTTGATCACCTTCAACTCGAGCAGATCCCGGTACGAGTACTGCCGACGGGTACCGCTACCTTCGGCGTCGGTCATCGAAGGCCGAACGAGATCGGTACGCGCCCAATAGTCGAGTTGACGGTACGTGATACCGACGATCTGCGCGGCCTTCGTTCCGCTGAACCCTGCTTCTGCCACGGGCCCTCCTCCGTACAATCGGCCGTAAAAGCGATGTGACAGCGACGTAACTACGCCGCTGTCACTCTGCGCGGAGAAGGCTACGGTGTCTGGCGCGCGCCGTCAAGAAGTGGCGCGAATGCCCTGCTCAGCCCTCGCGGAAGTCCTCGGGGTTCACGGAAGCGATGAAGTCGCGGAACTCGTCGAGGACATCCTCATCCGGCTCGCCATCGTCCTCGTCGACGGACTCCTCCTGGCCCACTTCATCGAGCAGACGTTCCTCGGCATAGATCGGCGCACCGAATCGGGCGGCCAGCGCGATGGCATCCGACGGCCGACTTGAGATCGTCTGCTCGCCCTTGTCGCTCCGGAGGTGGAGTTCGGCGTAGTACGTGTGCTCACGCATCTCCGTGATCACCACGGAGACGAGTTCGACGCCAAGGACCGCGAGGACATCGCGGAACAAGTCGTGAGTGAGCGGACGCGGAGGCTGCACGCCCTCGATGGCGAGATGAATGGACTGAGCCTCTGGACCACCAATGAGGATGGGCAACACCCGCCGACGACCCGTGGTCTCACGAAGCATCACCACCGGCGTATTGGCCGGCACCTCCAGCCGCACTCCGACAAGGTCCATCGGTACCACGCGGAAGATCGTATCGCTCAGGAAGGTTGTGTCGTCGGGAAGTGTGTCGTTGGCGACGTCACCCGACGAGGTGGTGCAGCGCGGCTCGGATCATCGCCGCTCGGAGTTCGGCCCCCAACGCTTCGATGTCGTGGGCCACCTCGGACGCCTGCTCGCGTGCCCGCGGATTGCGTTGGCGCATCAGAGGCACGACGAGCTGCTCGATGAGGTTGATCTCTTTGTCCACGGTGGTGCGCCAGAGCCGCAGGTGCCGGGGTTCAAGTCCGTGCCGGCACAATCCGGCGGCGGCGACCACGGCCTGCACGGCATCAGCGTCGTACACCGTGAGGACACCGGCCCGGTGGCTCGACACCAGCCCGTACGACTCAAGCTCGCGAAGGAACACACGGTCCACCCCGGCCAGCGCACACACCTCGTCGTCGGTCGCCCCACCATCGGGAAGCTCCGGCATCGGTGGGCGCATCGGGCGCGTCGCGCCGGTGGACGGGGCTGCGATCACCGCGGCGGGTTCGGGTGCCGCGGCAGGTTCGGGTGCCGCAGGTGCTGTGGTGAATTCAGGTGCCGAGGCGGGCTCGACGAGCTCGAGCGGGGCGACGGAGGGTGTGCCGTTGTGGGTGAGCCCGCCGATGTCCTCGGACGGCAGCGGAGGTTCGTACCACGACGCCCCACGCGGCCTCGGCAGGCGGATGGATCCAGTCGGTGTGTCGTCGTCACGTACGAGTTCCCCGCTGTCGAGTCGATCCTTGATGACCTTGAGCGGCAGGAAGTTCTCGCGCTGTTCGCGCAGGATCATCCGGAGCCGATCGACGTCGCCATCGAAGAACTTGCGGTAGCCGGACGGGGTGCGTTCGGGATCGATCAGGCCTTGGCTCTCCAGAAAGCGAATCTTCGAGATGGTCACATCCGGGAACTCTTCGAGGAGGAGTCCCAACACCTCGCCGATGGAGAGATAGCGCCGTTCATTCGTGAGCGACGCCATCAATCGGACCCGAGCAAGAAGAGGAAGTGGAACTTGCCCACCTGGAGTTCGTCACCGTGGGCCAGTTCGACGGTGGAAATGCGATGTTGGTTCACGTAGGTGCCGTTGAGCGAGCCGTTGTCGTGAACCGTGAAGCGCTCGCCGTCGCGCTCCAACACGGCGTGCCGACGTGAGACGGTGATGTCGTCGAGGCTGATGTCGTTCTCGACGGACCGGCCAAGGCTGGTGACGCGGTCGAGAATGGCGAACCGCAGGCCCGCCTGTTCCCCGCCGCGCACGACGAGGACGCCGTTGCCCTGGGCGATATCGGCCGTGGTGACGAGCGATTCCTCTGGGAAGGGTGCATCCCCCAGATCGAGGCGGGGCATGGTGGCGGTGTGCTCGCCGGTGTGATCCATCACAGAGCCACACGCGCTGCAAAAGCTGGAAGCGGGAGGGTTGCGATGGCCACACTGGTTGCAGAACATGTACGTCACCGGAATCTGCGTCCTACTGCTCGATGAGCGATCGGTACCCGGCGGCGTCGAGTAGGGCCTCGAGTTGGCCGGCATCCGACATCGTGATCCGGCAGATCCACCCGGCGCCGTAGGGGTCGTCGTTCAACCGCTCCGGCGTGTCGGCGAGGGCTTCGTTGACGGCGACCACGACACCGCTCACCGGGGCGTAGATATCGCTGACGGACTTCGTCGATTCCACCTCCGAGAACGAGGCTCCGGCATCGACCGAAGAGCCGAGTTCCGGAACCTGGACGAACACCACGTCGCCCAGCGCATCCTGGGCGTAGTCCGTGATCCCGATGGTGACCGTGTCCCCTTCGACCAAGACCCACTCGTGGTCCGAGGAGTAGCGCAGGTCTTCGGGCACGTTCATGACCTACAGACTAGCTCTCAGCCTGTCCCTCACGTTGAGGGGGAGGCTGAGCTGCCGCCCACATCATCTGACCAGGCGTCGGATGCGCTTCGACCACTCCTTGGCCAAGCTCTTGGCGGCCGCCGCCGAGTTGGCCTCGGCCCACACGTGAGTGAGCGGTGAGTCCGGGTCCGGCAGGGCAAGGGCCCACCGCTGGTCTGGATACACGACCTTCACCCCATCGACCAGGATCATCTCGCCATCCGCGCTCTCGACGAGGGAACGCATGACAAGCCCCTTCAACTCCCAGGGGGTGGTGACGGTCTCGTGCACGAGGTTCACGGCCGGCAATCCCCGCCGCACCTCGGAGAGCGAACGCCCGCTGCGGGCGAGCAGATCGAGCACCTTCACCAGCGCCGCGGCACCATCGAAGGCCGGCAGGAATCCAGGGAGGATGTAGCCACCGCGGCCGTCGCCGGCGAATCCGACGCCGCGATCCGTCGCGGCTGTCATCAGCGCGGCGGCGCTGATCTTCGTGTGCTGGACCGCCACACCGAACCGCTCGGCGACCTCGGTGGCCCGAGTCGTGGTGTTGACCGGAAGGACCACCCGATCACCGAGCAGATGGCCGCAGACCAATTCAAGGTAGGCCAGCAACGCTTCGGTGTCGTCGAGCACGTCACCGGCGTCGTCCACGAGCGTGAGCCGTTCCCCGTCCGTGTCGAACAGTGCACCGACGTGGGCGCCTGAGGCGCGCACGAGGGCCGAGACGTTCGCCGCCGCCTCCCGCGGGTCGCGGTGCAGGCGGCCGTGGGTGGAGGCATAGGGGTTCACGCCCAGCACATCGGCCTGCAGCACCGAGAGGACATTGGGCATCGCGTACGACGTCGGGCCGTACCCGTAGTCGATGACGAGCTTGAAGCGACGCTCGCGGATGGCATCGGGATCAACGATGCCTCGCAACTCCTCGGTGTACTCCTCGAGCGCACGAATGGGGAAGGAAATGTCGCCGATCTCCTCCGGCAGCACCCGGCGGTAGTCCTCGCGCTGATAGAGCCGCTCGATCTTGCGTTGGATGTCCTCGCTGACGTCGATGCCGCTCGTATCGAAGAACCGAATGGCGATCTCGCGGGGATCCTCCTGATTGAGACGGATGGTCACCCCGCCGACGGCCCGGGGGGACTTGACGAGGAATCGCGTGAGCGGAGTTGACGCGATCTCGAGGTCCAACACGTTGACGCCGCCGGCGTTCAGCCCCGCCATCATCGCCCGCTTCAACATCCGGGCGGCGAGGCTGGTGTCGCGCGAAGTCACCACCGTGACACCCTTCTTGAGCGAGGTCGCATACGCGAGTGCGACCTTGACGGCGAGTTCGGGGGACACGTCGACGTTGGCCAGACCCGTGAGGCCGTCCCGACCGAACAGGCTCGAGGCTCCCCGGCTCTCCCAGATGATCGAACTGTTGACGACCGCGCCGGTCTCCACGATCTTGCCGGGGTAGACCTTGACGCCGTCGGTCACGCTGGCGTTCTCACCGATCTGTGCTTCGTCGCCGATGACGACGCCCGCCTCGCACCTGGCGCCCGAGCGGATCGTGACGGCGCGGCCCGTGACGACACCACGCAGCCGGGCGCCTGCACCGATGAACGTGTTGTCCTGCACAACGCAGCGATCGACCGAGGCCCCCTGGAGCACGCGGACGTGGGAGCCGAGCACCGTGTAGGCCCCGAGGTGGACGCCCGCCTCGACGGTGCACTCAGGGCCGATCACGGCTGGCCCGTCGATGACGGCGTCGGGCGAGATCTCGGCCCCCTCGCCTACCCAGATGCCATCGGCGATCTGGAAGCCGGGGATACGCAGGTGCACCATCTGGTCCAGCACATCGGTGTGAGCTCTCAAGTACGCCTCGAGCGTCCCGACGTCCTCCCAGTAGCCACGGGCGATGGCCCCGTACAGCGGCTTACCGGCATGCAGCAACGCGGGGAACACCTCGCTGCTGAAGTCCACGGAGCGGCCCGGTTCGATGAACTCGAACACCGATGGCTCCAACACGTAGATGCCGGTGTTGATGGTGTCGGAGAACACCTGGCCCCAGGTGGGCTTCTCGAGGAACCGCTCGATGGTGCCGTCCTCGCGGGTAATGACGATGCCGAACTCGAGCGGGTTCTCCACGGGCGTGAGCCCGATCGTGGCCATGGCCTGGCGCTCGTCGTGAAACGCCACGATCGCTGACAGATCAATATCCGTGATGACGTCTCCGGAGATGACGACGAAGCGTTCGTCGGACAAGAGGTCCATGGCGTTGCGAACCGAGCCGGCCGTGCCAAGCGGCACCGGTTCGTCCACATAGCTCATGCGTACGCCGAAGTCGCTGCCATCGCCGAAGTAGTTGCGGATGGCATTGGCCATGAATGCCACCGTGACGATGATGTCGTCGATCCCGTGCTTGCGCAGCAGATCGATGACGTGCTCCATCATCGGCCGATTGGCCACCGGCAACAGGGGCTTGGGAGCAGTCGACGTGAGCGGCCGCAGACGCGTCCCCTCGCCCCCCGCCATGATGACGCCCTTCATCAGGAGCCTTCCGTTCGAGTCGCCCGACCTTCGGCGAGGCTGCGCCGCATCAGCGGGACGTAGGAGATCGCGGTGTAGTAGCTCAGTAGGAGTCCAGGGATACCGCAGATCCAGCCGGCCAAGTTGAACCACTCCGCGAGGCGGACATCGGAGGCGCCCATGAGGAACAGCGGGAACGCCACCATCAGAAAGCATGTGGCGGTCTTGCCGAGGAACGTGACGTCGAAGCGCTTCATCCCGAACATCGTCAGGATGACAAGTGCGGCCCCGAGCACGACCTCCCGGAAGACCACGAGTATCGAGAACCACCACGGCACGGCGCCGTCGATGATCATCCCGCCGATTCCGACGATGAACAGCAACCGATCGGCCGCCGGGTCAAGGATTTTGCCGAGTTCGGTGACCTGGTCGAACCGGCGGGCGACGTACCCGTCCACCCAATCCGTCGTCCCGAGCACCGCCAGCAGGATGGCGGCCTGTGCCCTGTCCTCCTTGCCGAAGAGGAGATAGAGGAACCACGGGATGCAGAGCAGCCGGGCGGTGGTGATCAGGTTCGGGAACGTGAGCACCCGGTTGGTAGACATTGGTTCGACGACGGTCGCCACGAGACGGACTGTACCGGGCAGGGCAAGGGGCCCGTCGCCTACGATCCGCCTCGATGAGCACTCCGGACTCCCCGACGATCTTCACCCGCATCATCCGGGGCGAGATCCCTGGGACGTTCGTGTGGCGCGACGAGTGCTGCGTGGCCTTCCTGTCGATCAACGCCATCGCGACCGGCCACACGCTCGTGGTGCCGATCGCCGAGGTGGACCACTGGATCGACTGTGACGACGAGTTGGCCGCCCACCTATTCGGGGTGAGCCACATCATCGGCAGGGCGCAACAGGCTGCCTTCGGGTGCGAGCGAGTCGGCGTGATCGTGGCCGGCTTCGAGGTACCGCACACCCACGTCCACGTCATCCCCATGAACTCCATGGCTGACATCTCCTTCGCCAATGCCGCGGCGCACGTCGACCGGGTGGCGTTGGAGGCGGCAGCACTATTGTTGCGAACTCAACTACGGGCCCTCGGACGGGCGGAAGCGAGTGACTGACTGATGGCTGAGATCATTATCGCCGGCGAGATCTACCTCGACCCTGCTCGACGGGAGGACTGCATCGCGGCCGGGCTCGAGTACCAGGCCGCCACGCGACGGGACGAGCCCGGGTGCCTGGCCTACGTCTTCGCCGCCGACCCTGTCGACGCGGGAACACTCGGCGTGTACGAGCGGTGGGCTGATGCCGCCTCGCTGGAGGCCCATTTCCTCCACGCCAACTACTTCAACATGCGCGACGTGTTCGGAGCCCATGGGATCACCGGCACCCAGATTTCGAAGTTCCGGCTCGAGGCCGAAGACGACGTCTACGTCGATGGCAAAGCCACGGCGACATTCCCCGACGACCGCCAGCAGTAACCCCGGTCGCAGGCCCTAGAAGGGTCCCTTGTTGCGGGCATTGTTGACCTCCGTCGACACTTCGCGCATGGTGAGCAGATCGTTCGGCGCTGGAACGAGCAGGGTCGTCAGGGCGTCGAGATCGCCGGCCGTCGGGTCCAGCCATTCCTCCCACGCCGTCGCCGGAAGGATCACGGGCATCCGATGGTGGACTGGGGTCATCGTCTCGTTGGCCGACGTCGTGATGATCGTGCACGAGTGCAGCCATGGCGCGTCCGGGCCGGCCGCCTTGTCTCTCCACGCCGACCACAGCCCCGCCACCGCCAGCAGTTCATCATCGATCCGGTGGATGTATAACGGCTGCTTGAGCGGCTGGCCTTTTGCGTTCACGGGACCATCCGGCGCGCCGTCTTTCCACTCGTAGAACCCGGCCATCGGGATGATGCAGCGGTGCTTACGCAGCGCGGACTTGAACACGCTCTTCTCGGCGACGGTCTCGGCGCGGGCGTTGGTCATCTTCTGACCGATCTTGATGTCTTTCGCCCAGACCGGCACGAACCCCCAGTGGAACACCTGGAGTTGTCGGGTGCCGTCGGGTTGGGCGATCACGCCGTAGATATCGCTCGTGGGCGCCACGTTGTGGTTGTCCCGCAGTTCCACGGTCGGGGGTTCGGCGCCGAAGTACTCGGCGATGACGTTGGGCTGACCGGCGGAAACGAATCGACCACACACAGGTGGCAGAGTATCCCCACGCCCGTCCGAGCTAGATTTTGGACGAATGGTCCGACCTTCCAGTGGTCACAAGGGAGCGAGTGCATGACCGACCTCGGATTCACTCCGTTCGACGCCGACAACCACTACTACGAAGCACTCGATGCGTTCACTCGCCACATCCCCAAGGACATGGCGAGGCGGTGCATGCAGTGGGCCGTCATCGACGGTAAGACACGTCTACTCGTCGGTGGCCAGGTCAACAAGTTCATTCCCAACCCCACGTTCGACCCGGTCTCGAAGCCCGGCGCGTTGGACCTGTACTTCCGCGGGAAGGTGAGCGGCGGCGACCTCCGCCAGATGTTCGGTGAGCTCGATCCACTGCCGGCGGCCTACCGGGACCGGGACGCCCGGCTGGCACTGATGGATGGGCAAGGACTCGACGGGGCGTTCTTCTTCCCGACCCTTGGTGTCGGAATGGAGGAATCGCTGAAGGACGACGTTCCAGCGCTCCTCGCGGCGTTCCGTGCGTTCAACCGGTGGCTCGACGACGACTGGGGCTTCTCGTACCGGGACCGGATCTTCGCCGCGCCCTACATCACGCTCGCCGATCCCCACTGGGCTGTCGAAGAAGTTGAATGGGCACTGGAGCGTGGACTCAAGGTGGTCGTGCTCCGGAGCGCTCCCGCCCCCGTGGCGGGCGGCGCTACCCGCTCCCCCGGTGATCCCATCTACGACCCCTTCTGGGCGAGGTGTGCGGAGGCCGGAGTGCTCGTGGCGTGTCACAGTGGCGACGCGGGCTACGGCAAATACGTCGACGACTGGGAGCCGGGGGGCACGTTCGAGTCCTTCAAGTTCTCCCCACTCCGGTCCTTGTCGAGCGACAGGTCCCCGTTCGATTTCGTGGCTGCCCTCACCGTTCACGGCGTCTTCAGCCGCCATCCCCGGCTCAAGCTGGCGTTGATCGAGTCAGGCTCGGAGTGGGTCGCTCCCCTACTCAAGAAGCTGAAGAAGGCGTACGCCCAACAACCGTTCGCCTTCGCGTCCGATCCCGTCGAGCAGGTGCGCGATCACCTGTGGGTGGCGCCGTTCTACGAGGACGACATCCGGGGGCTGGCCAGGGAGCTCGGCGTCGACCATGTCCTGTTCGGGTCGGACTTCCCACACGCCGAAGGGCTTGCTGAACCCTTGAGGTTTCTCGACGACCTGTCCGGGTTTGCGGCCGCCGAACTGCGCCTGGTCATGCGTGACAACGCCCGTTCCTTGATCGCGGCTTGAGGTCGGGCGCCGTGGCGATGCCCACCACGATCGGGATCGTCGACTGCATGGTCGGCTTCCCGGATCCGGACCCCCGGCAGCTCTACGAGTTCTTTCGGGTGAACCTCAAGGAACAGTCGAGTAAGGACACGATGTTCCCTGTCGAGTACCTCTTCAAGGGAAACGTGCCGGGCGCCTTGGAGGAAGATCTCGACCCCATCGCCGTCACGCTGAACACGATGGACCACTGGGGCATCGAGCGGGCGCTCATCGGAGTGGACGCCGAGGTGGGCCAGCGGGCGCTCCAGGCCCATCCCGATCGTTTCATCGGTTCATGCGGGGCCGACGGGAACAACGGTCTCACCGATGTCCGCAAGATCCGCCGCCTGTACGAGGAGTTCGGGATCAGGGCGGTGGGAACGTTCCCCGCCGGATGCCACCCACAGAACCCCATCGACCACGCCCGCTGGTACCCCATCTACGCCACCTGCGCCGACCTCGGCCTCCCCGTGTTCATCTGTGCAGGCATTCCGGGGCCGCGGTTGCCGAGCATGTGCCAGCACGTCGAACTGCTGGACATCGTCTGCTACGACTTCCCCGAACTCACCATCGTCACCCGTCACGGCTGCGAGCCCTGGACCGAGTTGGCCGTGAAGTTGATGCTCAAGTGGCCGAATCTGCACTACTCCACGAGCGCCTTCGCCCCGAAGCACTACAACAACCTCATCATCGACTACGCCAACACCCGGGGGGCCGACAAGGTGATCTACGCCGGCTACTGGCCGATGGGCCTCACCTACGAACGGATCATGGGCGACATGCCGGGCGTTCCGTTCAAGGACGAGGTCTGGCCGAAGTTCCTGCGTGAGAACGCGTTGCGCGTCCTCGGCCTCAGCTGAGATTCGCCATCCATGCCACGGGGTCGGCGACCCTGTACGGGTCCTTTTTGGTGAGGCCCCTGTACATGGTGCCGCCCTTCATGACGCCGACGATGCGGTCGTGATCCTGAAGCACGGTGACGTCCACCGACGGGTCTCCGTCGACGACCACGAGGTCGGCGTACTTGCCCTCCTCGAGTGTGCCGACCATGCCGTTCGGGTCGGCCGCCGCTCCCCCGTCGCGGGTGGCACACAACAGCGCTTCCGCCGGTGACATCCCGAACAACTCGACGAAGTATTGGAGATCCTTGGCGTAGGTGCCGTGAGGGGTGATGTTGAGGCCATAGTCCCCGCCGATGAGCACGCGCACACCGGCATCGCGCATGCGCTTGACCGACTTCACGGTCTCTTCGACCTCGCGGTCGTAGCCCTTGGCTCTCACCGTCTCCCGATTGAAGCCGATGTCCTCGCAGCGGGCAATGAACTGCATCTCCCACGCGATGGCCGGGCCCACGAACACGCGGTGGCGTTCTTCGCGGAGCATCTCGAGCGCCTCATCGTCGAGATAGTTCGCGTGGCCGATGACGTCGACACCGAAACGAACGGCCTGCTTCACGGCGGCGGCCGAGCGAGCATGGCACGCCACGCGCATGTTGCGACGATGGGCCTCGTCACACGCCGCCGCGACCTCTTCATCCGTGTACGTGAGTTCACCCGGCGGGGCGTGATCGGAGAGGTTCTCACCGTCGAGGAAGATCTTGATGATGTCGCCGCCGTTCTTGCGCATGGTGCGCACAGCCTGGCGCACCTCCCATGGCCCGTTGGCAATCACGCCCAGCCCTTCCATCTGGGGCTTGAACCAGTCCTTGTGGAAGTCGGCGTTACTGGCGGTGCCCCCGATGTCGCGTCCAGAAGCGACGAGTCGGGGGCCGGGAATCGTGCCGCGATCGATGGCGTTTCGCAGGAACACGTCGATGCGGTGGACGGACCCGAAGCTGATGGCTGACGTGAAACCGGAGCCGAGCATCAGTCGGGCGTTGTCGACGGAGTTCAGCATGGCGTGCTCGACCGGCGTCTTGTCCAGTTCCGTCGGGCCGTTGTGGTCGTACGAGATATGGGCGTGCGACTCGGTCATGCCCGGCATCACGAAGCGGCCGCCGAGGTCTACTCGGGGGACGTCTACGGGAACATCGCGCAGGATGTCGGCCGCACCGGCACGCCGGATGTGCGTGCCGGAGACCCACACGGCGCCGTCGGGGATCACCGCCTCGTCCACCCCCGTGAAGAGGCGGGCGTTCGTGAACACGACATCGTTCTGGGGGCGGTCGGTCATGGTGTCTCCTCGGCAGGCAGTCGCAACAATCGTCGCGCATTCGGGGTGAGGGAGAGAATGAACTCGTCCCGTGCGTGGCCGCCGCCGGAGTCCCAGCCCCCGTAGTTGGTTCCGAACACCATGTGCTCGGTGCCGACGGTGTCGACGAGGAGATCAAGCGCTGGCTGGGCGTCCATGTGGCTGTCGAACCACAGACGGCGAAGGTGCGTAAGGAAGGCGCCGTCACGCAGATGCTCCGGTGCCCACGGCCGGGTGTCGCAGGCAAATGCGAACTTCTCAGCGAGGAACCCGATCACGCCTCCGCCGTGGGACACGCAGATGTCGACATCAGGGTGACGCTCGGTGACGCCGCCGAGGATGAGTGCCGCCACCGCCAGCGTCTCGTCGTACGCGTAGCCGACGAGCAGGCTGAGCTCGAAGCGACGCATCCGCGCGGGAGGCTTGCCCACGCCGTCGGTGGACGCCGGATGAAGGAACAGGGGCACATCGAGCTCGACGAGGAGCCGGTAGAAGTCGTCGAGGCGGACGTCGTCGAGCTCGTACCCGAAGTCAGTACCGACGTAGGGCGCGGTCAGGTCGAGTTGCCGCACCGCACGCTCGAGTTCGGTCATGGCTGCATCGACATCTTGCATCGGCAGGGCGGCCCCGCCGAGGAACCGGCCCGGGTGCTGCGCGACAACCTCAGCCATGGCGTCGTTGTGGACTCGGCAATAGCGGATGGCGTCGTCGGCGTCGATTCCGTGGAACAGCGTCAGCGGGTTCGGAGAGAGCAGTTGGATCTCGATGCCATCGCGGTCCATGTGGCGAAGCCGCTTCTCCACGTCCATGAACAGGCTGCCCCGGTAGTTCATGGGCTTCATCGAGTAGTCGCCGATGCGGAAGAACGGCACGCCTTGCTCATCCGTCGCCAACTCGGGACCACTCGGACCGGCTTGGCCGAACCCCGCCTCAAGCACAATGTGGGCGTGGATGTCGATGGCACCCATGAGAGTCGCCTACTCCGTTCCGGTCGGGTCGTCGACGAAGAACTTCGTGCGAATTTCGCCATTCGGTCCATACACGGGCTCGCTGCGATCCACGAGGTAGAGCCGGTTCCAGGCGCCGGTGATCCCCAACGTGCGGAAGGCCTCTCGCATGGCGAAGTAGTTGGCGTGACCGAAGTGGGCCGCCAGCGACGCCTCGTCCTCCCACAGTTCGTAGACCTGAATACGGGTCGCTACGCAGGGATCGGCGGCGAAGCAATACGCGTGGCAACCGGCCTCGTCCTGGCGGGTTGCCAACTGGATCGGCGCGGACTTCTGGACGGCCGCGTCGCGCGCGGCCTCGTCGGCGAAGTCGATCGTGGCGCCGATGACGATCACGTGTGTCCCCAGTCTGGCGGCGGCTCGGGCGCCGATCCGGTAACGGCGAACGCTACCGGGGTGCTCGTCCGGCCGGGGAATCGCGGTTTAGTTCCGGGCTCGGCGGGGCAGCGCTCATCTTGGCCGCCAATCTGGCGCGTCGGATCAAAGGGGAAGCAACACACCGAAAAGCGACGGCGAGCGCCCGTCGTCGGAGGGACCAAACAGTGGTGGCATCGCCGTCCCCTCGATCACGTAGACGGAGTCGCCGATGGTCGACCAGTCGTACAGCCACTTGGCGTCGTCGGGATCGGCGCGAACACAGCCACCCGATCGCGGTTGGCCCAACTCGTCAGACGACTGCCAGAACCGCTTGCCTTCGCTGTACGGAATGGCATGGAAGCCGACGTTCGCGAGCGGGGTCCGGTTGAAGCGCACCATCAATGGGCAGTAGACGCCGTTGATGACGCAACCCATCAGCGACTTGGAGAACACCGCGAATTGGCCAACCGCTGCTGCGCCACTGATGAAGTCGAGGCGCCGGCCCGAGACGAGGTACGTCCTGGCCACCGTGCCGTCGTCGTCAATCGCCCAGAGTTGCTGCGCCGAGAGCGAGTAGATGATCTGGCGCCGATGGAGCGCTCCTCGCGGGGCTTGCAGCAGGCCATTGCCGCTCACGGTGGTGAAGGGGCCGGCCGTCAACAGTCGCTTGCCCCCTGCGGCCCGACACTTCAGCGTCACGGAGATCGCTTCCGAGGCTTCCGGCGCCTGCATCCTCAGCCGGACGTTGACGTGACGCGAGGAGATCGCGACGTCGCCGTGGCCATCGCCGTTCGGCGCCGGTGACCATTCGAAGCTGATCGTCGCCGTCTTCTCCGGGCACACCCCGCTCGCCTCGAAGTATCCGGCAGTGCCGTCGAGCGTGGTGAGGGTCCACGGTTCCTCGGCGACCGCCCCTCTCGCCGAATACACGCTGGACGCCATCGCAACGACCGCGACGATAGCCACCCGCACCGCAACGCGAGCGGCTCCGCGCTGGTTCACGTTGGCCAAAGTATCGCAATGTTCAGCCTCCACTTCCGGCGCACAACCCGATCCTGAAGCAACCCCCACCGCGAACGGCCGCCCGTCCGCTGACATATCCTCCGGGCAAGGCCCGCTCGCGGCTCTCCGCTCAGCGTTTCCATCCCCGTCGGCGGTCACTTCTTCACGACGAGGTAGAGGCGCTTGCCGAGTGAGTGCGACGCGATCTCCTCGGCGTGGCGCTCGACGAACTCGTCGACGGCCTGGCGCGCACCTCTCCAGTCGTTGGCCAGGTAGTCGTCGAAGAGCAGCTGTCCGCCGGAAACGATGCGCTTCCATACCTCCTCCGCGCTGTACGCCATGCTGTCCTTCAGGTCGCAGTCGACGAGCGCGAGGGAGATCTCGCCCTTCATGGCGGGCAGCGTCTGCTGGAAGTAACCCTTCACCGGCGTGACGAGGTCGCCGACGCCCAGGCGCTCCAGCTTCTTCTTGACGTACTCAAAGGATGTGGAGGTGAACGCGTCCTCGGGTGCCTGCGTCCAACCGAGGGACTTCTCCTTTTGTAACTCCTCCCGGTCGAAGCCCTCAAACGAGTCGCAGGCAATCAGCTTCTTGCGAACTCCCAGCCTCTTCATCTCCAAGGCGACGATGACTGACGTGCCGCAGCGGGAACTGCCACATTCGATGATGTCGCCAGCGACAGAGGCGGCGGCGGGGAGAGCCTTGAGCAGGTCATCGAGGCCACCCTCGTCCATGTTTGTCTCGTACCTCACCAGGTTGGTGCGATAGAGCCAGGGAAACGTCAGCAGGATCTTGTTCAGGATCTTGCGTGGGACGAGTCGCTTGAGAGTCGATCGAGTGAGAATCCTGTAACCCCCTTGGCGTGAGATCCGAGTCCGACGACAGTAGCACTGGCCTGAAGCGTCCCGGGGGAAGCGCCAACGACGAAGCCCGGGTCGCAGGCGTTGTGCCTTTGACCTGGCCGTTTCTTGTCGTGCTGAGAGGATTTGAACCTGCGACCTCTTGACCCCCAGACGAGGGAGAACCCTGCACGACCCACCGCCGCAGTACGCGACGCGGACCCGAGAAGTCCTGGTGACAAGCGTGTACGCGACACCACCGAGCGGGCTGAGTCGCGGAGGCGCTGATAGGCGGTACCGGCTCGGTTCGTGGAGTCGCTGGTCCCTCCGTTGGTCCCGGCGCGCCGCGCCGTTGGTCCGCCGGTCCTCAGGCTTTGCGCATGGATGCACCAGTACTACGGGTGCGATGAGTCGTAGCCGAAAGCGTTCAGCAGAACCTGTCTGGCAAGTGCGAAGGCGAGAAGCTTTTCTGGTGACTTGCTGGTGGAGACGCGGTGCTCAGGGTTCGTCGTAGGGCGTGCAGCGGAGCTCGACATGGACCGGTCCGGCTGGCCCGGCGCCGTCGAACACGTAGTGGCGAAGATCGGCGCGTGTGGGCGTCGTCGTAAAGGCCGTCAGGGACGACTCCGGCACCGAATCCGGGTTCTGCAGGACATCAGCGATGGTGCCGGGGCCGAGCACGACGGTCCACGTCTCTGGCGCCTCGCCGGTGAAGGCGTAGACGAAGTACGGGCTGGCGCCGGCCTGGTAGTCGGCGCCGATCAGATCCGAGCCAAGGAGCGACGAACAGTTCACGTTCGAGAAGGATGCCGTCACGGGGACATCGGCGCCGTCCACGACGAGTGACGGGGTGGCGAACACCTCGTACTCGCAGCCGCCGGACGCCGATGGCGCCATGACCACACCGGCCGATCCGAACGGTGCCTCGACCTCGACGTTGCCGCCGTCGTTGATCGTTACGACCGATCCGGCGGGAACGGGTGCGTCGGCGGACTGGTAGACGGCCCGGACGGCATCACACGACCCTCTGTGTTCGTAACGGCCGATGGTGATCTCGGCGTCGCCGGACAGCGGTTGCGGCCGGGACGGTCGCGAGATCAGATCGAGGCCGCCGATCACCTGCTCGTACGCCTCTTCCGCGTCGAACGTGAAGGTGGCCCCGTTCGCCGTGAGCCACGCCCGCCATCGCTCCTGGGCCAC
>JBKJJS010000027.1:0-11479 GCA_046597895.1 Ilumatobacteraceae bacterium | reverse complement strand
TGACTTCAGCGCTGGCCAAATCCGGCGTCGGCTCGCTGCAGGAGTGCTGTATCAGGTCTTACCCGGTGTGTAGTGCCTCGACCAGCCTGGGAACGACTTTCTCTCTCGCGCCACCGCCCTCTGCCTGCGATGTCCTGAGGGCTTCGTGTCAGGAGCAGCGTCGGCCCGTTACTGGGGCCTTCGCAAGGGGATCCCCGACCTGTTCGAGTTCACCGTGGCACCGAAGGGTCGCCCGACTGGCGTCGAGTTCGCGCTCCTCCGATTTTCGGACAACGTGGTCGAGGACGACGTCTTCCTCGCCAACGGTGGACTTCGCGTGAGTATGCCGGCGCGGGCAGTGTTCGAGAACGCTGGCAGGCTCGACCTGTTTGCACCGCGGTCGCTGGTTCAATCCGGGATCAGGGAGCGCTTGTTCGACGCCGCCGCGCTCAACGAGATCGGAGAGCGGCTCTGCAACCGGGGCCGTCGCGGAACAAGGCTGTTCCGGCTCATCCTGGAAACCGCGGAACAGACGTCTCCCGTCGACAGCGAGGAGGAGCTCATGCTGCTCGATGCGCTCCGCGCCGTGGGACTGAGCGACGCCGTTCCGCAGCAACCCGTTCGACTGGCGAGCGGATTCACGGTGCACCTCGACATCGGTATCCCGTCGTCACGGCTCGGCGCAGAAGTCGATGGTCCGACCCACGACGATCCAATCGCCGTGCATCGCGACAAGTCGCGCGACTTCCACGTGGCAGTCCAGGGGTGGCACGTCGTCCGGATCCCTGCGGACGACGTGAGGCGAGGTCTACGCCCGGCAGCGCTCGTTGCTGCTCGGTTCCGCAGGGTCCTGATACGTCACAATTCCGCGCGAGTTGCGGGATTGTGACAGGAAAGGGGTGGGGGTGGGGGTCAGTTACTTCTTGAGGAGGAGCTCGCTCAGGACGTACAGGACGGCCCACAGGACGCCGCCAGTGATCATGGCGTTCTTGTGGTGCTCGAACGGCCAGAGCAACTTGTTCGTCGCCGCCGTGCCACCGATCTTGCCGAGAGCCAGCAGTTCGATCGCCGCGGCGAGAACGACTGCGATGATGACGAAGGTCCATGCCTTCCCGGACGAGTCACCATCGAAGGCGCTGTAAAGGTGCGAGGCGCCGACCATGAACCACAGCATCGAGAAGCTGAGGATGAAGTTCGTACGAGACGCCAGGAGGGCCTTGCGACCGGCGCCAGCCGCGCCCGGATCCGCCTCGCCACCCCCGAGCACATTGGCGGCGTTGGCCAGGATGATCTTCTGGTTCGTCCAGATCACCATCCACACGTTGGCGGCCATCGTGATCCCGAAGAGCATGCCGACGAGGATCGAGGCGTTGTGGTTCAGGCCCAGGAAGGAATCCTGACCCATGAAGCCCTTCATGTAGTTCTTCGTCCCACCGAGGATGAGCAGGCCAAGAACGAGAGTGCCGATCGCCGACCAGCGGAACCACCACAGCGCCTTGCGCGCGAGTTTGTCGATGGACACGGTTCGGGCCCGGCCCTCGTCACCGTATGCCGCAAACGCCGGAACCTGCACCACGTTGAAGTAATAGAGCAACCCGATCCACGCGATGCCTACGAGCACATGCAGTGCCCGTAGCAGCACCGGAAATCCCGTTGTCCGATCGAAGATCTCCATGCGAAACACCCCCAGCTTTCGTCTGTTGACACGTCTCGTGCCGACCGTAGCACCGACCGTCACAGCCGCACGCGAATCCCTCGCCGCTAGCGTGGCCCGCCGCTATGGCCGCACAGTTCATCTACACCACCCACAAACTCGGTCGCTTCTATCCGCCCGACAAGGCCGTCCTCGAGAACATCTCTCTGTCGTTCTACCCGGGCGCCAAGATCGGTGTGATCGGCTCGAACGGCTCCGGCAAGTCAAGCCTGCTGCGGGTCATGGCCGGACTCGACGACGGATTCTCGGGCGAAGCCCGCCTCACTCCCGGGTTCAGCGTCGGCCTTCTCGAGCAGGAGCCAAAGCTCGACGCGAGCAAGGACGTGATGGGCAACGTGCTCGAAGGTGTCGGCGAAGTGCAGCACCTGATCGAGCGGTACAACGAGGTCATGGCCATGTGGGCCGATCCCGATGCCGACTACGAGAAGATCGGGGCGCTCCAGGCGACCCTCGAGGACAAGATTGCCGCTGCCGACGCCTGGAATCTCGAACGCAACGTCGAGATCGCCATGGATGCGCTGCGCTGCCCGCCCAACGACGCCGACGTGACGGTGCTGTCCGGGGGTGAGCGGCGACGGGTCGCGCTCTGTCGCCTACTGCTCGCCCGCCCCGATCTGCTGTTGCTCGACGAGCCGACGAACCACCTCGACGCCGAGAGTGTCGACTGGCTGGAGCGATTCCTCCAGGACTACCCAGGCACTGTCGTGGCGATCACGCACGACCGCTACTTCCTGGACAACGTGGCCCAGTGGATCCTCGAACTGGACCGCGGCAAGGGCTTCCCGTTCGAGGGCAACTACTCCAGTTGGCTCGAGCAGAAGCGGGCCCGCCTCGCACTCGAGGAGAAGCAGGCCTCGACTCGACAGCGCACGCTCGAACGCGAGTTGGAGTGGGTGCGCATGGCGCCCAAGGCCCGCCAGGCCAAGGGCAAGGCCCGCCTACTCGCGTACGACAAGCTGCAACTCGAGGCCGAGTCGGCCAAGCAGGACGACCGCTCGCTGGAGATCATGATCCCGCCCGGTCCTCGCTTGGGCGATCAGGTCATCGAACTCGACGGCGTCTCGAAGGGCTATGGCGACCGTCTCCTCGTCGAGAACCTCTCGTTCACGCTCCCCCGGGCCGGCATCGTTGGCGTCATCGGTCCGAACGGCGCCGGCAAGACCACCCTGTTCCGCATGATCACCGGAGCCGAGCAGCCGGACTCCGGCACGATCACGGTCGGGTCGACGGTGCAGCTTGGCTACGTCGACCAGTCACGCGATGCGCTCGAACCGACCAATACCGTGTACCAGGAGATCACCGGCGGCGCCGACCAGATCAAGGTCGGACCCCGCGAGATGCACGGGCGGGCGTACGTCTCGGCGTTCGGGTTCAAGGGATCTGATCAGCAGAAGAGCGTGAGCGTCCTCTCCGGTGGAGAGCGCAACCGCGTGCAACTCGCCAAGGTGTTGAAGGGTGGCGGCAACCTGTTGCTTCTCGACGAGCCCACGAACGATCTAGACGTCGACACGCTGCGGGCGCTGGAGGACTCCTTGGAGGCTTTCCCGGGGTGCGCCGTCGTGATCAGCCACGACCGCTGGTTCCTCGACCGCGTCTGCACGCACGTACTCGCCTTCGAGGGAGACAGTCAGGTCCGCTGGTTCGAGGGCAACTTCAGCGAGTACGAAGTGCAGCGCCACAAGGAACTCGGGGCCGACGCCGACACCCCGCACCGTCTCAAGTACAAGCCCCTCGCCCGGTAGCGCCTACAGCCCTGCGCCGTCCAACACCGCTGAGGCCGCCGCGACCAACAGCGGGGCCCGCGGCCCGAGCAGGGACATGCGCTCATCGGTGGACTCGCCTCGAGCCCACCGGTTGAACAACTGGCGCACGACGGTGGCCGTCTTCCAGTACGCGAAGGCCTCCCACCACGGCACGGCGCTCACATCGAAGCCGGTCCGCGAGGCGTAGCGCGCCACGATCTCGGCCCGCGTCGGCAGCCCCATCGTGGCCAACCCCGCTTGTGAAGCGCGGGCGGCGAACTGTGCATCCGAGGGATCGGGCCAGTACTGGACGAGCGTTCCGAGATCGATGAGCGGATCGCCCAACGTCGCCATGTCCCAATCGAAGATGCTCTTGACGCGATCGGGATCGGCAGGGTCGAACTGGCAGTTGTCGGGCTTGAGGTCGTTGTGCACGATCGACACTCGAGACATCGCCGGTATGGCCGCCACGAGCCGTGCGTGTATGGACTCCATCATCGGAAGCGAGTGACCGGATGGCGCCATCTCCTCGGCCAGATCCGACCGCTTCTTCCATCCCGCCACCTGGCGCTCGACGAAGCCGTCAGGGCGGCCGAGATCGGCGAGATCGGCGGCGACGGGATCGATCAGGTGCAATTCGGCCATGGCGTCGACGAGCGCGAAGCCCATCCGCCGGCCCACGTCCTCGTGCCCACGCAGCGGCTCCGGGACCACCGAGCGGATGACGACGCCGGTCCGCCGTTCCATTACGAAGAAATCGGACCCCGCAACCGCTGGATCGTCGCAGAACACAAAGGCCCTCGGCGCCTTGTCCCACACCCGCCACAGCCGCGACAGCACCTTGAATTCCCGCTTCATGTCGTGCGCCCCTGGAGCGATCACGCCGAACGGCGGGCGTCGCAGCACCAGTTCGGTAGGGCCGTAGTGCAACAGATACGTCAGGTTGGCCGAGCCGTTCGGGAACTGGAACACCTCGAGCGTCCCCACCAAGCCGGTGACACCAGCACGCACGAACTCGTCGACGGCCGCCCAGTCGAGATCCTCGCCGGGTCGGACCGGCGAGAACTCGGGTGGCTCGGTCAATTCCACAGGTGTCGCAACCTCACTCAACGGCGCCGGTCTCCATCTCCTCCAGTACATCGTGGTACTGGGCCAGCGCCGCTTGCCTCAGCTTGTGCAGGTGATGCGTCGGGAACATGTCCTCCGTCGGCTGGTACTCGGACAGCACTTGGCGGGCGACGGTCACCTTGTGCACCTCGGTCGGCCCGTCGGCCAGACCCATGTGGAACGACTCGATCAGATACTTCGAGAACGGCATCTCGTTGCTCGCCCCGAGCGACCCATGGAGCTGCAGCGCCCGTTGGCTCACGTCGTGCAACACGCGGGGCATGAGCGCCTTCACCGCCGAGATGTCCTTACGGACCCGCTTGTAGTCCTTGTACTTGTCGATCTTCCACGCCGTCTGCATCACGAGCAAGCGGAAGCACTCGATGTCGATCCACGAATCCGCCACTCGTTCCTGCACCATCTGTTTGCGGGCCAGCAACTCACCCTGCGTCGTGCGAGACAACACCCGCTCGCACATCATGTCGAACGCCCGCTGGCACAGGCCGATGGTGCGCATCGCGTGATGGATTCGCCCACCGCCCAAGCGGGTCTGAGCCACGACGAACGCGCCTCCCCTGGGCCCCAGCAAGTTCTCCTTCGGCACCCTGACATCCTCGTAGCGGATGTAGGCGTGGGTGCCATGATCGGGCGGCTCGTAGCCAAGGCCGACGTTGCGGATGATGTTCACCCCGGGTGTATTCGTCGGCACCAGGATCATCGACTGTTGCTGGTATGGCGGGTTGTCCGGCTCCGTCACGCACATCACGATGAGGAACGACGAGTAGCGGGCGTTGGAGGAGAACCACTTCTCCCCGTTGATCACCCAGACATCGCCGTCGAGTTCAGCCCTCGTACGGAACACCTTCGGGTCGGCGCCGCCCTGCGGTTCGGTCATCGAGAAGCACGACACGATGTCGTTGCGCAGCAGCGGCTCCAGGAACTCCTTCTTCTGCTCCGGTGTGCCGTAGTGGGCGAGGATCTCGCTGTTGCCGGAGTCCGGCGCCTGGCACCCGAAGATGATCGACGCCCCGCGCGCCCGCCCGAGGATCTCGTTCATCAGGGCCAGCTTGACCTGCCCATACCCCCGGCCGCCCAGCTCAGGGCCGAGGTGACACGCCCAGAGACCGCGCTCCTGCACTTGGCGCTGGAGCGGCTTGATGATCTTGTTGCGCAGCGGATCCTTGAGGTCGTAGGGGCTGCGGATCACGAAGTCCAGCGGTTCGATCTCCCGTCGCACGAAGTCGTCCACCCAGTCCAGTTCCTCCTGGAACTCCGGATCCGTCTCGAACTCCCAACCCATCCCATGACCCCCACGATCGTCGCTGACGTACACTGTGCCACGGCAGCGAATGGGTCGGCCGGGTCGGCTCTGGCAGCATGTCGGTCCATGCCGATCAGTTGGTTCCGCACGGGCGCGGCCGTCGTCTGGGTTGCGGGGATCGCCGGCATGATCATCAGCTCCGTGAATGGCAACAACAACGGCTGGGTGGTGACGTGCGGGATGGCCACGGCAGCCGCCTCGGTCGTTCTGCTCTCGGCGACGGCGGCGACGCGCCGCGACCGCATCGCCGTGTTCGAGGATGCCGATGCCGAGCGGCTCGAGGAGCAGGTTCAGGCCCTTGTGGACGCTGGTGCCGACGACGCCGAGGTGCGATCGCTCGTACGCGACGCCATGCGGCTCGGTCGCCGACGGGACCGGTCGCATGTCTGAGACCGATCACGAGTTAGCCACGAGGCTCGCCGAGGAAGCAGGCCGACTGCTCGTCACACTCCGCGCCGAGCTTTGGGAGGGCGGTGCTCATCCCTGGCAGGTCATGGACACCGGCGACATCGCCTCCCACCGGTTCTTGATGGCGGCACTCGCGCAGGCCCGCCCCGATGACGCCATTCTCTCCGAGGAAGGGGCCGACGACCGGACCCGGGTCACGGCCGACCGCGTCTGGATCCTCGACCCGCTCGACGGCACGAACGAGTTCGGCGAACCGGGTCGGCCGGACTGGGCCGTGCACGTAGCGCTGTGGGAGGGCGGTCGGCTCACTGCCGGGGCGGTCTCGCTCCCGGCGCTCGAACTCGTGTACTCGACGGATCCGCCGGCCGCGCCGATCCCCTACGAACGGGAACAGCCCGTGATGGTCACGAGTCGGTCCCGGGTCCCGTATCTCGCGCTCGCCATCGGCCGATCCCTTGGGTGCTCGGCGATACGTCTCGGTTCGGCCGGCGCCAAGGCCATGGCCGTCGTGATGGGCCACGCCGACATCTACGCCCACGACGGCGGGATGTACCAGTGGGATTCGGCGGCACCCGCTGCAGTGGCCGCGGCGGCCGGCCTGCACGTGAGCCGCATCGACGGCCGACCCCTGGAGTACAACGCGCCGGACCCGTGGCTCCCCGACTTCCTGGTGTGCCGGCCGGAGCTTGCCGATCAGGTCATCGCCGCGGTGCGGCGGGCCTGAGGACCACGGCAACGGACCGCGTTGGCGATGGAGCTCACGGCAACCCGGTACGAGGTCGAAGGGCACGTCGCTACCGTGTGGCTGCACCGCCCGCACCGGCACAACGCCTGGACGGGCCGGATGCACACCGAATACCGCCGGATCCTGGCCACCCTCGACGCCGACCCGGACATCCGCGCCATCGTCGTGACCGGTACGCCACCGGCGTTCTGCGTCGGTGGCGATAGCGAGGCCCTCAGAGGCCACGCCCAGCGCGGCGGCTACGACGACGGCCTCGCCATCGATGCCGCCCGCCCGGGCTACGGAGTTCGACCGGAGCTCGACGCCGATCTCGTGTGTCAGCTCGGCATGCGGGTACCGATCATCGCGGCCGTCAACGGGGCCTGCGCCGGCGTCGGATTGGCGTTGGCCCTGTGGTGCGACCTCCGCTTCGTCTCGGCTGCCGCCAAAGTCACCACTGCGGCGCCGAAGCTCGGCCTACCCGCCGAATACGGCATGAGCTGGATCCTGCCCCGCCTCGTCGGTCTTACCCGGGCCAACGACTTGCTGTTGTCGGGTCGGATTGTGACCGGTGCCGAGACCGCCACCTGGGGCCTCTGGAACGACGTGCTCGACGACGGCGCCGCCACCCTCGCCGCCGCGACGGCGTATGCCGCCATGCTCGCCAACGCAGTCGGGCCATCGGCTCTCGCGACAACGAAACGCCAGATCGTCGACGATCTGCTCAGTTCCGACCCCGGCCGATCGGTACGGACGTCCAAGGAACTGTTGGACGTGATGACCGCCGGCGCCGAGTACCGAGAAGGTGTGGCGGCGCAGCGCGAGAAGCGCCCTCCGAAGTTCTGAGTGGGACGGGCGGGGTTACGATTCTCGTTCTATGACCCTCACCGCCGAACCTTCATCGACGGCCACCGAGGACGTCGACACCGAGGCCGCGGAAGTACTCGAGCCTGCCGAACCGGTCGCCACCGACCATCGTTGGCCGTCTCCCCTTACCATTGCCGCCTGCGCGTCGATTGGCGCCGGCGCGATCCATGCCAGCGTGGTCGGCGCCCACGGCGAGCACCGATTCCTCGCCACGATGTTCGTCTGGGCGGCGGCGTTCCAGATCTGTTGGGGCATCGCCACGTTGCTCCGTGCCTCGAGAACCACGGCCCTGGTCGGGTTCATCGGCAACTTCGGACTCGCAATGGTGTGGATTGTGACGCGGCTCACCGGGGTCTCGTGGATCGACGGTCTCGAGACGGCTGAGAAGGTCCAGTTCGCCGATGCGGCCGCCGGCGGATTGGCCATCGTCGCCGCAGGAATCGCCTTTGGAACGCTGCTCACACCCGGCTCGACCGACGAGCACCGTCTGGCGAACCTGTCCATCCCGGCCTTCCTCGTGGCCTGCCTCGCATTACCGGGCATGGTCACCGGCGGCACACGGGTCAACGCCCACTCGGAACCCGCCCCCTCCGGAGTGGCCACCTCCGGAGTGGCCACCTCCGGAGTGGCCGCGGTGACGACGGGCCACGATCACGCCTCCTCGGCTGTCGCCTCCCCTGCGACGGCGGGCGAATCGATCCCCCATGACCACGGCACACCGACGACGACCCCAGCGACCCCCACGAATCCTGCACAAGCGGCCGTCGTCCCTCCATCGCCCTACGACCCGACGCAGCCCATCGACTTGTCTGGCGTGGAGGGCGTGACGCCCGAGCAGCAGGCCAGGGCAGAGAATCTTGTCGCCATTACCCTCGCCCGTCTCCCGAAGTTCGCCGACCCCGCCGTGGCCACCGCACTCGGGTGGCGCAGCATCGGTGACGCCCTGACCGGGTACGAGCACTACATCAACCTCGACCTCACGAAGGACGACCAGGTCCTCAACCCCGACCTGCCGGAATCCCTCGTCTACCGGGTGGACGGCGACAAGCGAACCTTGGTCTCGGCGATGTTCATGCTCTCGAGTGACACTGCCCTCGATGCGGTCCCCGACATCGGCGGCCAACTCACCCAGTGGCACATCCACGACGACCTGTGCTTCACACCTGACCCCGCGGCGCCCCAGGTTGCCGGAATCACGGGTGCCGACGGCTCATGTCCCGCTCCGCTCGTCAAGCTCGATCCATTCCCCATGATTCATGTGTGGATCGTTCCTCACCCGTGCGGACCCTTCGCTTCGCTGGAAGGAATCGGGGCCGGCCAGATCGCGCCAGGCGATACGCGGTGGTGCGATCACGCCCATGGGTCGAGTACCACGTTCGGCTGACAGGTCAGGGAGCGTTCATGGTGTTGGCCGCGTCCTCGTCCTTGATCAGGAGGAAGGCGGCCAGCGCGCCAGCGGCGGCGAAGGCCACGGCAGCCATGAACGCCACGTGATAGCCGCGCAGCGCGCTCGCCAGATCGGCCGGTGGCCCGGTAAGTGTGGTGTACCCGGTGAGGATCGTGGCGAGAGTGGCCACGCCCACCGAAATCGCGACCTGCCGCACAGTGGCGAAGATCGATGACGCCCGCCCGGTATCCGCCGAAGCGACGGTGGCGTAGCACGACGCCTGCAGCGGCACGAAGGTCATGCCCATGGCCAACCCTCTCGCGAACATGAGGAACCGCACCCACCACAGGCTCGTGTCCGCCCCGAGTTGCGTGAAACCGAGCATCGCCACCGCAGCGCCGAGAAGTCCGAACGACACGAGCCGGCGCGGCCCGATCCTTCGGTAGAGACGGCCCACCACCAATGTGCTCATGAGTACCCCGAGGGCCTGGGGGAACGTCGCGAGACCGGATTCCAGCGCCGAGAACCCCCGCAGGTTCTGCAGGTAGAGCGGCAGGATGAACAGGAGTCCGAGGAACGCCGCCATCGAGAAGCCCATGACGATGTTGGCGTTGCGGAACATCCGGTTCGCGAACAGGCGGAGATCGAGCATCGGCTTGGGGGTCCTCAACTCGACGAACACGAAGCCAATGAGCGCGGCGATACCCAAGGAACCAGTGGTCACTACCGTCGTCGAACCCCAACCCGAACGCGGCCCCTCACTGAGCGCGAAAATGGACAAGGCAAGACCCGAACCGGACAGCAAGAAACCCGGGAGATCGAAGCGTCCGGCCGATGGCTCACGGTGCTCCCGGAGAAACACCAGCCCGAACACGAATGCGGCGACACCAATCGGGAAGTTGATCCAGAAGATCCACCGCCACCCGGCGTGGGTCACGAGGAGGCCACCGACGATCGGGCCGAGGGCGGGCGCCAGCAGCATCGGAATCATCACGATTGTCGACGCGCGCGCCCGTTCCCGAGGCGGAAACACCCGGAACAGCATCGCCATGCCGATCGGCGTGAGCATGCCGCCCCCGACGCCCTGGACGACGCGGAAGGCGATGAGCTGACTCATGTTCTGCGCCGTCCCACACAGCACAGAGGACGACACGAACAGCGCGAGGCTCACGAGGAATGCCCTCTTCGTACCGATGCGATCCGACCACCAGCCCGCTGCGGGGATGCTCACCGCCAAGGCCAGCGTGTAGGCGAGCACGACCCACTCGACGGCATCGCTGTGGAGCTGCTGGCCCAACTGCGGAAGCGCGACGTTGACGATCGTGATGTCGAGTACATCAAGGAACAGCGCCGAGACGTAGACCGCGGCGACAATCCACTTGTACTCGACCGACCGGCCGAGGAGCCGAACTCGGTCCTCCTCGTGTACCACCACTGTCGTCACGGCCGGACCTCACGGGTGGCGACCGAACGCGTCATTTCCTCAGGTCTAGCAGGGCGACGACGGCACCGTCAGGGCAGCGAGAGCACCGTCACGACGCCGGTGCCTCCATCCACCTCGATCATCGCGCCGTCGGGAATGCGCCGCGTCGCATCCCTCACCGACACCGCACATGGAATCCCCAACTCGCGACTGACGATCACGGCGTGACTGTTCATGGCCCCGACATCGACCACGACCCCAGCGGCGGGGATGAACAGCGGCGTCCACGACGGGTCGGTGTTCGGGGCGACCAGGATGTCGCCAGGTTCGAGGTCCGCCGCCGTATCAGGCGTGAGCATCACCCGCGCCCGCCCTCGTGCCACGCCGGCACAACCGGGATCACCTTTCAACACCGTGCCGGCGACCACGGCCTCCACGACGACGTCAGCCGCCGATGGCAGGTCCTCGATCTCGGGGATCGGCTTGTCGCCCTCGACGAAGTAGGGCGGCTCCCGCGTCCACAGGTGACGCCACAGCACCTCACGGGCCTCGAGCACGTCGCGAAACGGGGCGGGGTCGGCCACGAACGCATCGATTTCATCGGCCGTGAGCATCGCCACCTGGCGCGCTTCGCGAAGGTGCCCGGCGGCCGCGTGACGGGCCCCGAGTTCCAGAATCGCCATGCGTTGTTCGTGGATGGCGCGCACGCAGTTCGCCTTCGAACGCTCCCGCCACGACAGAAAGCGAAGCGCGGCGGCCTGCGCGGTGCGCAGCGTCACAAGTGCCTCCTCGTTGCCAGCCAAGCGG
>JBKJJS010000046.1:0-5972 GCA_046597895.1 Ilumatobacteraceae bacterium | reverse complement strand
ATCAGCGGCGCGGGGCATGGTTTGCGGGCTCAGGAATCGACGACGGAGGCGCCGAATCCATATGGGGAGAGCGGGGGCGGTAACCCTGCGGGCCAAGTGGCGCCGCCACGCGGGTGTCCCAAAGTAGTTGGTGGCCAAGACATCCAGCCCGAGAGCCCGAGGGTGGCGGACCGCCTCGAACACGTGGCTCAGGTGGAAACCGAAGATCGTGTCACCCCCATTCCCGGTGAAGCGGGCGCGAAGGTTCTGCTGCCGCAAGAACGCCATCATCGCGACGTCCGCCTCTGTAGGGGCCAGCAATGAGGGGATCCCGATGGCCCGGATGAACGCGATGAGGGCTTCTGGCGATGGCTCGGGCCGGCGGACCTCGAAGACGTGATGTTCGAGTCCGCAGAAGTGGGCGACGGCCTGTGCGTAGTGTGCTTCGTTCTCGGGTGACTCGGCGAAGGCCAAGGTGAGGGCGACCGGCCTCGTGGTGGGCGACTCTTGGGAGGCGATGGCCGCCACGATGGCTGAATCGAGGCCGCCGCTCACGTCACACGCGAGCGGCGTCGCGCTCCTCGTGCGGACGCGGACGGCGTCGAAGAGAAGCCGGCGGATCTCGCGGTCGTCCTCGTCGCTCGGCCGCCGACCGGGCCCGGGGCGATGTGGCCGCCAGTAGGTTCGGACGGTGAGCGCGAGGTTCGGCACGTCGATTTCGAACCATTGGCCAGCATCGAGCCGCCTCACCTGCGACCAGGCAGTGCGCTCGGTATCCCAGATCGTGATGCGAAGGAACTGGGCCACGTAGGAGGAGTCGATGTCGCGCGGGACGTCGGGGTGGGCGATCACGGCACTGGGCGTCGTGCCGGCGACGAACGAGTGAGGAGTGATCGCGAAGTAGAGGGGTCGGATTCCGAGGTGGTCCCGAGCCCCGAAGAATCGAGACCTTCGGGCGTCCCAGATCAGAAACGAGAAGTCGCCTCGGAGCCGGTGCACCATGTCGCGGCCGAAGGTCTGGTAGGCGGAGAGGATGGCGTGAGCGTCGGTGTGGGACGGCAGTTCGGAGGGAAGCGAGCGCCGCATTTCGTCGAGGTTGTCGAGCCGGGCCGAGGCGACGAGGAGCAGCCCCGCGTCCGTGGCCGTCACGGGCTGGTGCTCGTCCGCGGCCTCCGGAACCGTGTCGAACCTGGCGTGCACGAACGTGACCCCATCGACCGTGCGGGCAGCCATCCCATCAACTGCGAATGGTTTCAACGCCCGGGCCATCGGCGATGCGAGTTCGGGGGCACGGTGGTGCGGGACCCGATTCCACCACCCAACGAAGTTGCTCACGCGGACGGCAAGCGTACCGACTGATGCATCGCGAGATCCGCCCTACACTTGCAGCGCGCGAACCCCCGGGGTGTACGAGGTCCTGAGCCACATGACATTCAAAGAGCTCGACGAACACGCCGGCTACCTCAGTGACCACCAGAAGTTGGCCGCCTACGAGCAGGCGCTCACGCTGGCGTTGGCCAGGGGTGGCATGTCGGTTCTTGATCTCGGCGCCGGTACCGGAATCCTCGGCCTGCTGGCCGCTCGAGCCGGCGCCCGGGTGGTGTACGCAGTCGATCGTGGTTCGGTGATTGGTGCCGCCTCGGAGGTAGCGGCGGCGACGCCATGTGCCGAGCGGATCGTGCACATTCGTGCCCGTTCGACCGATGTGGTGCTGCCCGAACGAGTCGATGTCGCAGTCTGCGACCAGATCGGAGGGTTCGTCTACGACGCCGGGGTCCTCGAGTACTTCGCCGACGTCCGCCGCAGGCTTTTGACTACGGACGGCACCCTCGTGCCCTGCCGATTTCGGCTCTACGTCGCCCCGGCTGAGTGCGGTCGGGTCAGGGAACAGATCGATGTGTGGGGTTCCCGGCCGGCGGGGTTCGACTTCTCGGCCTTCCGAGACTTGGCTGTCAACACCGAACACCGGGTGGACGGGGAGGATGTCCGGCGTCTCGGCCCGCCCGTCCTGATCGCCGAGTTCGCTTCCGACCACGTGGAGCCCATCAAGGGCGGCGGACCCTCCGAGATCGCGGTGTCGGGCCGCTGTGACGGCTTGGTCGGCTGGTTCGAGGCGGAGATGGGCGGTGGGGTCGTGCTCACCAACGAGCCGGGTTGCCCCACTCGGGTGAAGCGGTGGTGCAACCTCTACCCGATCGTGGGTGGAGTACCGGTGAACCCGGGGGACACGGTGACCTGCTCGGTAGACGTACGCCCTCTCATTCCCAGCATGACGTGGACCTTCGGTCTCTCCGGGCCGGGCCGTCCCGACCACCGTGAGCGTCACTCCACGCTGCTCGGGCAGTTCCTCTCGGCCGAGGACCTGGCTCGCACCCGCAACAACACGGGTGAGGTGACCTGACGATGCATCAGCCCGCTGAACTCTCGGTTGGCCAGGTCACCGTGGCGCACGATCTGTTCTGGTGGCGATGCGCCCCTGATGGCTGGCAGACCACGGTGTCGTTCTACTGGCCGGGCCCGACTGGTGTGCGCGACTGCGTGATGCACTGCCGCTGGTTCGAAGACGGGCAGGAGACTGCGCGATGGGACCGTGCGCTCGAGCCAGGAGCGTTCGTCGTGATCGACAGCCGAAGTCCCCCAGTTCCCGGGGTCGGACAGGTTCGAGAGGCCGTCTTGTCGATCGAGGTACAAGGATGTGCCGGTGATGGCGGCACCGTGCGCCGCCGGAGGCTGTTCGGCATGATCGATTGGTGCCATCCCACCGAGGGCATCGTGACCCTTCACAGCGACCACTGTGTGCTCGAAGCGCCGCAGGAGCGAGGCTTAACGGAGATCGTGTTGCGGCCATGGGACCAACGCCGCCCCGAACTCGTCTTCATGACCGCCGACAACGTGGTGCCGAGAGGTTCCTTGCAGCTCATCGCTCGCAACCCGGATGGGGCGACGCGATCGGCCCTGGTCGATCAACAGTGGGAGCCGTGGCGGGTGCACCGGGTGGACTTGCAGAGCTGCTTCGGCGACCTGGCGGAGTTCGCTGGAGGACAGGAGGGCGCCGTCTCGGGAACGAGAGCGGCGATGAATGTGTTCGCTCGCCCCTATGTGGTCGCCGAGGGTCCGGTGCGCTGCACCTATCACGGTGGCGACCTCTACCGGTGGCCGGCGATGCCACGCCTCCGCCACGTGCTACTCGGCGAAGGCGAGGTGAACCCCATCTTCGTGCTGCTCGGCGATCAGCTCGACACGGCGGTGAGTTTCCTCAACACCCACGGTGATCTGGAGGAGGACTTCTGGATCGGTGTCCGGTTGTATGACCGTGCCGGAGGGCTAGTGACCCACGAGCCCCGTTGGCGGCTGGCGCGTCGGAACGTGTCGGTCAGCGCGAGCTTCGCCGAACTCGTCCCGCCGTCGAATCGCCCCTTCGTGGGCCACGCCGCCTTCACCTTCTCCGAGCCGGACCGAGCGTACTATCCCGGCCGGCTGCAGGCGCTGATGGCCTACTCGGCTCCGGGTAGCTGCAGCCGGGTCATGGTGTGGAGCGACGAGTGGAACACGCCAGCCCGCCAGCGACGCGTGCAAGAAACAGGCGGCCACTATCTCTCCTACTACCGGGTCTGGTGCCAGCCCGACGCCGAGACGTGGGTGGCAATCACGAATGCCGGAGATGCCGATCTGCGTGAGGCGGCGACGTACCGACTGATCCTGCGCGATGAGGACGGCGACGAGATCGCGGCGACCCGAACGCTCGGGCCCCTGGCGACCGATTGGGGTCCCGTGGGAGCGCTCATCGAAGGTGCAACGAACTGGCTCAGCCATCGGCCCTCCGCGATCTTGCTGGTTGAGAGCACGTCGGATTTGGCGATGGTGGCGCTGGACCATCACTTCGCCAGTGGGCGTTGGTCGGCCGAACACTTCATGAGCGCGCCGGTCCCCATCGCTGGAGGGGATCTTTGGCCGGCGGGAAACTGACGGTGCCGGACGCGAACGCCGAGGCGCGGCGCCTTCAGCGGGCCGTCCTCGCCCACGGGCTCGACGGCCATCAGGTCGACGGGGTGCCGCGCCAGATCGGGCCCGCGGCCTGGGCCGAGTTGCTGGCCTGGGCTGAGCGTGAGCGGGTGGTGGGATTGTTGGCGTCAGCGTCGTCGACGAGCCTCGCGCTCACTGAGCTACAAGAGGCAGAGCTGGACCGAGCGCGACTGGAGCTGATCGCCGTCAACTTGCTGCTCGAGGGGTCGGTGCGCCGGGTGGCAGACCTACTCGGTGAGACCGGCATCGAATGGCGGATCCTGAAGGGCATGGCGACAGCGCAGCTCGTCTACCCGGAACCATCACTACGCACGTCCGGCGACGTCGACTTGCTGGTCCGCCCTGCCGATCTCCCGCGCACCCTCGGAGCGTTGCGCTCACTCGCCGTCTCGGGAGGTCCCCCGCAGCATGGTGCGGTTCGGGCGGGACTCCAGAAGGCGTGGCAGTTCGCCGACCAGCGCGGAGTGGAGATCGATGTCCATCAGGGCATTGAAGGGTCTCTGCTCACGAGCCGCCTGCCGACCGACCCTCTGTTCGCCCGGCCGCAGCACGTTGATGTCGGCGGCCGGAGCCTGCTCGCGCTAGCGACTCCAGCCCAGCTCGTGCACGCGGTGCTGCACTCCACCACACCCGCGAGGCTGTCGACCCACGCTGACATCGCCAGGCTCGCACGGCGCTGTGACCCGAGTGACCCATTGTTCGCTGAGCTTCTGGAGCCGCCGCGAGCCCAGCAGCTCTTCGTGTGGGCGCTAATCCGCTCGGCCGACTGGGTGGCGCTTCCCCCGGAGTGGGGGGAGTACGTGCGCCAGCACCCTCTGTCGGGACGGGCCGAGCGGTGGCTGGACTGGGTACACGACGACCTGCGGCACATGAGGGTGGCGAACATCGTCACGGGACCCCGTCGCACACGCCGCGCCATCGAGACGCTGTGGCCGTCGGATGAGTTTCTCCGCTATTTCGGCCTGACTCGGCGCCAAAACTTCACTCGTCAGCTACGGCGTGCGCCAGTACCGCAGCCCCCGCTGAGTTGAGGGTGCCGCCCCCGGGCGCAGGTTCAGCCCCGATGGGTCGAGACTTCGGCGACGATGGCGGTGAGTCGTGCCGCGAAGGTTTCCTCCGAGAACCGTTCGGCGGACTGACGGATGGCCCCTTCATCCCAGATGGTCGTACCGAGCTTCCGTAGCGCCGACGCGATGTCCTTCGGCTCCGGCGTGCCAAAGAACACGCCGTTGACTCCTTCGATGCACGTGTCGAGGAAGCCTCCCGCTCTGAGCAGCGCACTCGGTTTCCCGAATCGTGCCGCCTCCACAGGGGTGAGACCGAAGTCCTCGTTGGCCGCGCTGACCAAGCCGGTGCAGTGTGCGTACGCCCAGCGCAGCCGAGCCTCAGACACTCCACCAACGATCGTCACGTTCGCCGGGGCGGAGCGTTCGAGATCGGCGCGTAGTGGGCCGTCTCCGATCACCAGTAGCGACAGGTGAGGCAGCTCTCGGAACGCCTCGACGACGGCGGCGACGTTCTTGTAGCCGAGGAGGCGGCTCACGGCGAGCATGAAGCCCTCACGGGCGCCTTCGATCGGTTCCTGAGGGCCGTCGGAGTCGAACGATGACGGAGGTGGCACGACCTCGGCATCCCGGCGGTAGACCTGTTCGATGCGAGTGGCCACGGCCCGGGAGCTCGTGATGTAGCAAGCACACCCGGCCGCAGCCCGCTGGTCCCATCGGCGCAGCCACGGCGTCAGCACCGCACTGGCCGCGCCGTAGATGCCACGGGTCGAGGCGTGGTCATGGCGCTGGTAGAGCCAGCGCGCTGGGTTATAGCAGTAGACGATCTTCGGCGCCTCGGTGTTCACCCCATGAGCCCACCCGGAAGACGAGCACAGCACCACATCGGCGTCGAGTACGTCGAGGTGGTCGAAGATCCACGGGAGCACCGGGAGGGCCGCTCGGTAGTGCTTGGCCAGTGGCCGG
>JBKJJS010000356.1:0-3598 GCA_046597895.1 Ilumatobacteraceae bacterium | reverse complement strand
CATGACGCGCGGCCGCATGCAGGCGATGCGCTACTCCAGCGACGACGTCGAGGCGGTGTGGCAACTCGTCGAACTCCACCTGAGGTTCCACACGTACAAGATGGGGTGGACGGATGCTGCGGTGCGTCGCTATGTGCGCGACGCCGGGGACCAACTCGCCGAATTGAACGTGCTGACGCGCTGTGATTGCACCACCCGCAACGAGCGCAAGGCCGTGGTGCTGGCCAAGCGAATGGACGACCTCGAAGAACGCATCGTCGAGTTGGGTGTGGAGGAAGAGCTCAGTCGCATGCGTGCCGAACTCAATGGTCATGAGGTGATGACCCACCTCGGTGTCGCACCCGGGCGTGTCATTGGCGACGCCATGGACTTCCTCTTGGAGATCCGCCTCGACGAGGGTCTACTCGGCCGGGAGGAGATCCTCCGACGGTTGGATGCCTGGTGGGCGGCCCGGTAACTGCCAGCTGACTACACACCGAGCTTGCGGGCACGGATGACGAGCACGGCGGGCACCATAGGGTTCGGTTCGTTCGTCGGAAACAACTCCTGGATGTTGTCGACGCGGAAGTTCGTGCGGTGTAGTGCCATGAACAGGTCACTCACGCTGCGCCCTGGGCGCGTGCCATAGGGCCGACGAATGACGAGCCCTGTATCGGCGGTGATGGCGTCGGCGAGCATCGTGGCGACGGGGTGGGGCACCGCGACCACGAGTGGGCACTCGGGCTTCAGCACACGGTGGACCTGGCGCAGCACGCGGGCCAGATCGTCGACATCCACGAGGGTGCCAACGGCAATTGCGAGGTCGATCGAAGCGCTGGTGGCGAAGCCGAGGTCGGCGAGATCGCCGTGGTGGAACTCGACGCGGACCCCGGCCTGCTCGGCCGCGTGACGCTGGCGGGCGATGCGTGACGCGTCCGGATCGACGGCGATGGCCTTGGAGCCCTGTTCGGCCAACGCCACCGCATTGAACACGTCCGAGATCCCCACTTCGAGGGTGCGCTTGCCGGCTGGATCACCGCACAGGCGCACCTCGCTGTCGTCAACCACGTTCGGTCCGTATGAGATGGGGCGAGGCACCCGCCCATCATGCCTCGCTAACCTGACGAGCATGACGTTTGATGCCGGATCGCTGCGTGGGGCCGTCGGCCTGCGCGGGGCCGTCGTCGATCATCGTCTCGCCCGGCGCGCCCTTATCAACGAGTACCGGCGGGGCCGCCTTCGCCAGGACCAGGTATGCGATGCCCATCCAGAGCTCATCCGGGCGGCCACCAACTTCGGCGCACCGACATCGGTTCGGTGCCCTATCTGTGATCAACGCGATGTCTGCCTCGTCACCTACGTGTTCGGGCCCCGGCTGCCGGCATTCGGGCGTGTCGTCACGAAGAGCGCTGAACTCCTCGCCATGAACCGTCGGAGCGACGACCTCACGGCCTATGTCGTGGAGGCGTGCACCGAGTGCCGATGGCACCACCTTGTCAAGGTATTGCCGATCGGTGGCCGACGTCCGCGCTCGGCGGCGTCGGCCTCCCAGTGACAGGACGGGTCGCCCTGGGCACCAACGAGATTCCGCTGCGGGTGCTCACCGTGATGCCTGGTCTCACACCGGAGGCGGGGGCGGAGACCTCTCTTGCGGCCGTTGCTCCGTGGCTCGTCGAGCACGGTGTCGAACTGCATCTCGCGCTGCTCACCCCGGTGCGGACGTTGGCTCCTCAACTCGAAGCAATAGGGGTGACGCTGCACGACCTTTCCGGGAGTCGACGGTTCATTCATCGGGTGAGGGCGCTGCGGACGCTGATGCGGGAACTCCGTCCCGATGTGGTCCACGCCACGCTCCATGAGGCGGCCACGCCTACCCAGGTCGCGGCGTTGATCGCTCGGTATCGAGTCCTTGTGACGTGGGCGAACACCCCAGTGAGAGCGGGGGAGAACCAGCGGATCGGGGCGGTGAAGCGGGCGGGTGTGCGGGTGATCGAGATGGTGCTGGCGGTCGTCGCCCGCACGCGTTTTCACGCCGTCACGGCGGGGGTGGCCCGGGTGAAACAACGTGAACTGTTTGTCGCGGCTCGCCGCGTCCGGGTGGCGGAGCGTGGGAGGGATCCGGCTCTGTTTGCCCCTCGCCCGGCTGCCGAGATCGCCGCCGCTCGACGCGAGTTGGGACTCGGTGATGGGGATCGAGCGCTGCTCACCGTCGGTCGCCAAGATCTGACGAAGGGGCACGCTCGGTTGTTGGATGCCTTCGATGTGGTGGCGGAGACTCATTTGGACGCCGTGCTGCTGATCGCCGGTCGTGAGGGCTCGGCGACCGCCGAACTTCAGCGCCGACACCGACTGATGGTTCACGGAGATCGCGTGCGCATCCTCGGTCATCGTGACGACATCGCGCTGCTGCTGCAGGTGGCGACTGTGGCGGTGTGTTCGTCGGTGCGAGAAGGCGCGGCCGGGGCGTTGATCGAGGCGATGGCGTCGGGCACGCCCATCGTGAGTACCAGGTTGGATGGCCTCGATGGGGTCTTGACCGAAGGGATCAACGCCGTCGTTGTCGAACCGGATCGACTGGCCGAGGGGATCAACCGCGTGTTCGACGACCCGGGCGCGGCGGCCCATCGCACGGAGCAGGCGCGCGGCGACTTTGAAGCTCGCTTCACGGTGGAGCGATCCGCACGGGCATTGCGCGACGTCTACGAATGGGCGGCGTACTCGTGAGCGCGCCGATCGAGGTCACGCACGTGATGTGGCGCTTGAGCCCTGGTGGCGGTGTGCAGACGGTCGTGCGGGCGCTCATCGCCGCGGTCGACCCGGCGCGGGTCCACCTCACCGTCGTGACGGCCCGGCCCCGAATCGACACGGACGAACTCGACGCGCTGCCCGTCGGCGTGGTCGGACTCGGGCATCAAGGTGACCGTCTCCGTGTGTACGACCGCGTCCGCTTGGCCGTCGCAGTGGCCCGGCAGGTCCGCCGCACCCAGCCAGACGTTGTGCAGTTGCACTCCGGCACGGTGTGGCTCGGCGTGGTGGCTCGGCTCGTAGTGAGGAAGACGGCCTTCGTCGTCGAGGTGCACGACGCGCCCGGCTCGGGTCGTCACAGTCGGCTGACGGACATCTTCGAAGGTTGGTGTTCCCGCCTGTTTCGCGCCACGGTGGTGTGTCACTCGTCGTCCGTGGCGGACGCGGTGCGCCGACGTTGGAGCATCCGACGTGACCGCATCGTGGTGTTCCCGCTCTCTGTCGATCTGGACCAGTTCGAGAGTTCAGCGCAGCGTCGAGGCGCCACACGCGATCAATTCGGCATTGCGCCCGAAGCCGTGGTGCTGCTGGCAGTTGGGCGGATGGTGCCATCGAAGCGTTTCGACCTCGCAGTGGAGGCCTTCGCCAAGTTAGGCGTGGTGACCCCGACGGTGCTGCTGCTGATCGGTGATGGGCCGAATCGGGCAGCGGTGGTCGAGCGAGCGCGACAATTCGGTGTCGGCGATCGGGTGTTGGCGCCCGGCGCGCTGTTCGGCACCGCCCTCGCCGATGGATACCGGGCCGCCGACATCCTCGTGTCGACATCTGAGTACGAGGGGTTCGGGCTGACGCTTGTCGAGGGCATGGCCGCCGG
>JBKJJS010000203.1:0-12887 GCA_046597895.1 Ilumatobacteraceae bacterium | reverse complement strand
CCTCGACGTGGAGATCGGCGAGGTGCTCGGCCTCGTCGGCGAATCGGGCTGCGGTAAGACAACACTTGCTCGCATGGTGCTCCGGCTTATCGAGCCGACGGCCGGGACGATCCTTCTGGACGGTAGGGACCTGCTGGCGGCCGATGGTCCCAAGCTGCGCGCCATGCGTCGCGAGATGCAGGTGGTGTTCCAGGATCCATACTCGTCGCTCGATCCCCGGGCGACTGTCGGCGATTCGATCAATGAAGGGCTGCGCGCCCATGGAATCCCGCGTCACGAACGAGCGGAACGGGTGGCCGCGGTGATGGATCTCGTCGGCCTCGAGCCCGCGCTCAGCCGGCGGTTCCCCCACGAATTCTCCGGAGGCCAGCGCCAGCGCGTCGGACTTGCGAGGGCGTTGGTCCTCGAGCCGCGTCTCCTCATCGCCGATGAACCCGTCTCAGCGCTCGACGTGTCGATCCGCTCGCAGATCCTCAATCTGCTGCGGCACCTCCAACGTCGTCTCGGCCTCACCGTGGTTTTCGTGTCGCACGACCTCGCCGTGGTCGAGCACCTGTGCGACCGGGTGGCCGTGATGTACCTCGGCCGCATCGTTGAGATCGGCGCGCGCGACGACGTGTTCGAGCGACCGCGCCATCCCTACACGAAGGCTTTGCTGTCGGCCGTCCCGGTCGCCGATGCCACCGCACGTGAGCGTCGCCACCGAATCGTGCTGACCGGCGACGTGCCCTCGGCGTCCAATCCACCGACTGGTTGTCGATTCCATCCCCGCTGCCCGTGGGCCATCGAACGCTGCAGTGTGGAGAGCCCGGCCCTTCGGCCGTTCGACGACGGCCACCTCGGCGCCTGTCACCTCGCCGACTCGATGTGAGGCCGGGGCGCTCAGCGGGGCCGTCAGCAGTGCCGTAAGCGGGCAGGTGCCGAATGCCTGCCCGACACCCCATTTGCGAGAAGTGGTGGTCGCTCAAGGCTGACCGGCTGACCGGCTGACCGCTCGGCTCCTCGGGCCGGGGCCGTCAGATCTTCGTGATGCGCGTGGCCACCGTCGGGCCGGCGATACCCGGTGCGTCGCCGATGGTGAAGGCCCGGTTCAGCGCTGCCGCGGCCGCCGTCGCCGATGCCTCAGTTCGGGCATGAACCACCGCCAGCGGGCAGTCGGGGCCGACGACCTCGCCGAGTCCGGCCACCTCGGTGAAGCCAACGGCGTGATCAATGACGCCCTCCACCCGCGTCCGCCCACCGCCGAGCGCCACGATCGCCAACCCAACGGCTCGCGTGTCGACGGCCACCACGAACCCCGAGCGACCGGCCGGCGCCGCCCGCACCACGGGCGAGGTCGCGAGGTGGTCCCCCGGCCGCTCCACGAGATCGACCGGGCCTCCGAGCGCCGTCACCATGCGCTGGAACCGCTCGGCGGCCGCCCCGCTTCGGTGTGCCTCGACGAGGCGGGTGCGGGCGATCGAGCTATCCGGAGCCAAGTTCCCGAGCACCAGCATCTCAGCACCGAGCGAATAGACGACGTCGTCGAGCCGGGCGTCCGAGAACGAACCCGTGAGCCAGTCGATGGTCTCACGTACTTCCAGCGCATTGCCGGCCGCCCGCCCCAACACCTGATTCATGTCAGTGAGCAACGCCACCGTCGGGAGACCAGCACCGACGGCTACCTCCACGATGCTCTTCGCGAGTTGCTCCGCTTGGTCGAACTCTTGCATGAACGCCCCGTTGCCGAACTTCACATCCATGACGAGCGCGTCGAGGCCAGCGGCCAACTTCTTGGACAGAATGGACGCCGTGATGAGCGGGATGGACTCGACGGTGGCGGTGACGTCACGGATGGCATAGAGCCGCCGATCCGCCGGGGCAAGATCCGACGTCTGGCCGATCACCGCGCAGCCGACGTCCGCCACGACCCGGTGGAAGAGCGCATTGTCCGGTGTGGCCTGATAGCCCGGAATACTCTCGAGTTTGTCCAGGGTCCCGCCGGTGTGGCCGAGACCTCGGCCCGAGATCATCGGGACGGCGCCGCCGCACGCTGCCACGAGGGGAGCGAGCATGAGACTGACCTTGTCCCCAACGCCGCCCGTCGAGTGCTTGTCGAGAATCGGTCCGTGCAGTTCGGCACGGGCCCACTGCATCGTCGTGCCCGAGGAGGCCATGGCCGTCGTGAGCGTCACCCGCTCGTCGAGGTCCATACCGCGGAAGAACACCGCCATGGCGAACGCCGCCGCCTGGTCATCGCCGACCGTGCCGTCCGTGAGCCCGAGCACGAATCGTTCGATCTGGTCGGCAGACAGGTGCGCTCCATCGCGCTTGGCGCGGATGACTTCCTGGGGGAGGAATGCCTCGCTCACCTTCAGTACGCCGTCGGGTTGGTCGGGGTGTCGCTTGTCGCCTGTGAGTCGTCCTCGTACGTGAGCACCCGCACGATGTCGTCGAGCAACCCACTCGCCCCGAAGCGGAAGTTCGCGGGGCCGACGTCGATGGGCGACAACGCCTCATCCGCCATTGCGAGGTAGCGCGCCGCGTCGGCCACTGTCCGCACGCCGCCGGAGATCTTCACCCCGATCGATCGGCCTTCACGCTGACGGACACCGGCAACCACCTCGAGCAATGCATCGGCCGCTTCCGGGGTAGCGCCCGGGTCGAGTTTGCCTGTCGACGTCTTCAGGAACATCGCACCGGCCTCGACCGCATCGAGACCCGCCGCCATGATGACAGTGCGCTCCATCAGCGCGCCGGTCTCGAGGATCACTTTGAGCAGGGCCGGCTGATCACGCTCACGGCAGGCGTGACTCACGAGCCGAACGAGACTCATGGCCTCCTCCCGCCGCCCTGCCAGGTAGGCGCGGTATGGCAGCACCACGTCGATCTCGTCCGCCCCGTCCCTCAGTGCCCCAACGACCTCCTCGATCACCATCGCGTCGGTGAGGTCACCACTCGGGAAATTGGTGACGATGGCGACCTTGATCCCCGAGCCGGCCAGTCGGCGCGCCGCCTGCGCGGTGAACGCGGGGTACACGCAGACGGCGGTTGGACGCCGGTCGATGCCCGTTCCCGGTGACAGCGCTCGGTCGCAAAGACGGTCGATGCGGTCGGGGGTGTCGTCGAGGTTGAGGCTGGTGTAGTCCAAACAGGCGAGCGCCCGTTCGGCGTACCACCGCTGACGCTCAGCGGGCGCGAGTTCGGTCACACCCGTCATCATGCCCCGTACAAGCCTCGGCGCAATATCGTCCCGCACGTGACCGCCGCCCCCGATGCCAGTCATGGCCCAAGGCGGGCGCTCGACCGACGTATCGCCGCGCTGGCGATCCCGTCACTCGGGGCCTTGGCGGCCTCATCACGCTGTGGGCCGGGCTGTTGGTCTGGATGTGCATGCGCGCCTGGCTGAACGCGCGACGGTGGCGGGTCACCCGCCTCGCGGCGTCGAACACCGTCGCCTCGCCCTCGTGATGTAGGGGTGACGCGATATGACGTGCGCTGATGCGAACGACGGTCGACCTCGATCCAGAGCTGCACCGCGAAGCCCTCGCCATGGCTCGAAACGCCCGATCATCCCTCAGCAAGATTCTGAACGACGCGCTGCGCAAGTCGCTGCACCCGGTGCCTCCGGTGGAGCGTGATCCGGTCACCGGTCTCGGATGTCTGAGCATCGGTCGGCCGGTGACGTCGGAGGAGGTGGCTCGTGCCCTCAACGACGACTGACGCCGTGCTGCTGGACGCGAACGTGCTCATCGCCCTCACCGTGCAAGAGCACGAGTTCCACGAGAGGGCTACCCGTTGGCTCGGGGCCCAACGGCGATTCGCCACGACACCCTCGACGCAGGGTTCGCTTGTCCGATTCATCGTCCGCGTCGCAACAGTCGCCCATGCGCTCGACACGCTGAGGTTATTGAACAGCAACGACCGTCACGAGTTCTGGCCCGACAATCAACCGTACGACGACGCCACGCTGACGGGCGTGGTCGGTCACCGACAAGTGACCGACGCATACCTCGCGGCAGCGGCCCTTCGCCGGGGCACCAAGGTCGCCACTCTCGATCGTGGCCTGGCTGTCCTCCGGCCCGGTCTCGTCGAACTGTTGTAGCTCGAAGTCAGCGTGTCAGGAACTCCGTGATTGCCGCGGCAGCTGCGACCGGTTGTTCGTAGGGAAGCATGTGACCGGCCTGGTCGATCAACTGGAGCTCAGCCGGCGTCGACACCAGCAGTTCCTTGAACCGCTCGGCGTACACCTTGGGGAACAGCCGTTCCTGGGCACCCCATAGGAGCAGCGTGGGATTCGTGATGCGGTACAGCCGCTTGGACAGCCGGCGGTTGGGGATCGGGAAGAGGATCTTGGCCGCCGTGCCGAGCCGACGGGAGTTCGTCACCATGAACGCCTCAAGGGCCGCATCATCGTTGAAGTCCAGCCCGCCGGCGAGGAACGCTTCACCCTTGGCCGGATCGGCGAACAGCACCTCGGCCAGTTCCATCGGGAGCATGGCGAAGATGTCGGGAGCGGGATGGTCTTCCACCCACACACCGGCCGAGTCGATGAGCACGAGCCGGTCGATACCGGTCGGGTTCACGGCGGCCATCTCGGCGGCGATCATGCCGCCCATCGAGTGTCCCATCACGTGGGGCGCGCGGTCCAACCCCAGCGCGTCGACGAGATCCCAACCGTGCAGCGTGAAGTCCAACATGTCTTCGATCGAACCTTCGGTGGACTCCTCGCCGAACCCCGGCCACTCGGCGCCGTGGACGGTGAAGTGCTCGGCCACGAGGTCGAGCATCGGCTCAAACGGGAACACCCCCCCGGCCCCGTGGAAGAACACCACGGGCGGACCGGACCCGCGTGTGTGAACCTTGGCCGGGATGCCTTTACGGGTGGTGACGGTGTGGATCTCCACCGACATCAGAGAGCCCCCTCTGGGAGCTCCGGCGACCGGCGGGCATTGTCGATGCTGGCGGCATCGTTCACGCGCCGGTCCTCGAGCGGCTGACACCACCACTTCGAGCCGTCGTAGTCCGCCCACAGGTCCTTCAGCCGCGGTATGACCTTCTCGGCGAAAAGTTGCGTGGAGTAACGGGTCTTCCAGTCCGGCATGTCGCCCATGTGCTGGAGGCAGAAGATGGTGCCGACCCGCAGGGACTTGGCGAGGTCCTCCATCTGCTCGGCCACGGTGTCCGGGCTACCGGCGATGATGAAGCGGTTGTCGACGAGGTCCTTCCAGGTGAGTTCCTTGAACATCATCTGCGCTTCGGCCCGCAACTGGTTGAGCTTGCCGGCCTTGATCGTCTTGACCGTGCGATAGCCCGGCGGATCGGCGAAACCGGGGTACACATGGGTGCAGTTGTTGAAGAAGTACAGGATGTGCTCGGCGTAGAGCTTCTCGGCCTCGGCGTCGGTGTCGGCCACGGCGATGATCTGGGCGAAGCTGGCGCGGAAGGGGTTGTCGTCGCGGTCACCGCGCTCGGCCATCCGATCCCAATAGCCGTCGAGCAGGGCCTTGCCCGCCTTGTACCCGGTGAACGACAGGTAGCTGTAGTTGTAGTCGTTGTCCAGACAGAAGTCCCATGTCTCGATGGACCCGCCACCCGGGATGTAGATCGGCGGATGGGGCTTCTGGATCGGCAGCGGCCAGATGTTGACGTAGCGCAGTTGGTTGTACTTGCCGTCGAACGCGAACGGCTCCTTGCTCGTCCACGCCTTGATGATGAGGTCGTGGGCCTCGTTGTACTTGTCGCGCGTGAGCGACGGGATCTGACCCTGGCAGAAGTTCGTGTCCATCGGCGTGCCAACGGGGAAGCCGGCCACCAGCCGGCCACCGCTGATGCAGTCGAGCATGGCCATCTCCTCGGCCACCCGCGTCGGCGGGTTGTAGCCGACGATCGAGTTGCCGATCACACAGATGGCGGCCTTCGACGTGCGCCGGGACAACGCCGCGGCGATGAGGTTCGGGCTCGGCATGAGGCCGTACCCGTTCTGGTGGTGCTCGTTGCACCCGATGCCGTCGTACCCGCACTCATCGGCGAACTCAAGCTGATCGAGGTACGTGTTGTACAGCTCGTGGGCCTTTACCGGGTCGAACAGTTGGTTCGGGATGTCGACCCAGACCGACCGGTACTTCTGGTTGAAACCTTCTGGCAGATACGGCCACGGCTGCAAGTTGAACCAGACGAACTTCACGGAACCTCCCCAAGGTCACACGGCGCGATCAAATACGAACCTACCCGGCCTTGAGGCGAAGCGATGCCGCCGCTCGCTCCGCGAGGGCGAGGCTGCGGTCGGCTCCGTCGATGAAACGTTGGAGGTCGACACCTTCGGACGACTTCTGGCCGCGCTTGTAGCGGGTGTACACGCCGTGGACGATGCACGCCGACCGCCAGTGGTTGAGGACGACGAAGTACCGGAGCTTGGCCTCGTCGATGCCACCGGCGACCTCGGCGTAGCGGGCGACAAGCTGGTCACGCGTCCAGAACCCGGGCAGGGCGGTGATGGCGGGACCGCGGTCGGCGGCTTCGCTCGCCATCACCCAGGAGTTCAGCAAGTACGCGAGGTCGGCCATCGGCTCACCGAGTGACGCCACCTCCCAGTCCAGCACTGCCGTGATGTGCCCGTCGTCGGCCACGAGGTTGTTGTGGATCGCGAAGTCGCCGTGGACCACGCGCACCGGACCGTCCGGCGGCTTGTGCTCCTGGAGCACGTCGTGCAACGCATGGGCCCGCGTATCGTCGAGACCGGCGTCCGGCGCTGACGTCACCCACGAGCGGTACCACGCCTTGAGTTGACGGCCCGCGTAGTCGTCGTGGCGACCGAGGTCCCCCAGCCCCCGTTCGATCGGATCGACGACGTGCAGCGCGGCCAGCGTGTCGGCGAACGATTCACTCGCCGCGTCGCGGGCACCCTCGACGAGCCAGGTGGCGGTCTCCCCTGCCGCGCCGAGCGGTCGACCTGGCGCGAACCCCATCACGTAGAAAGGCGCCCCCGTCACCGCCGCGTCGGCACAAAACGCGTGAGGCCGCGCCACCGGAACCCCGGTGCCCCACAGCGCCGAGATGATCCGGTACTCCCGATTCATGTCGTGGGCCTTCGGCTGCAACTCGCCGAGTGGCGGGCGCCGTACCACGGCCGTCGTGCCCATCGTGTCCTCGATGCGGTACGTCAGGTTCGAGTGACCGCCCACGAGTTGCGTCCACCGGAAGGGGGGCACCAACTCTGGCACTTCGGCCCCGATCCAGGGTTCGACGGCGTCACGGTCGATGCCAGCCAACATGCCCGTCATCAGACGTTCGCTCCGTGGCGCAGCAGGATCCCGGGCGTTGCCCCGGTACCGACGCCGTCCTCGAACGTGACTTCGCCGTTGACGATGGTGTAGCGGTACCCCTCTGCCTTCTTCACGAGCCGCCACGCGCCAGCGGGGTAGTCCCACGCCCGCTCGGTCGGCAACTCGCGCAGGTTCTCGAAGTCGTACACGACGAGATCGGCCGGCGCACCCTCCTTGAGCCAACCTCGGTCGCGGAAGCCGGCGGCCAGCGCCGGGTAGCCCGAAAGCCGCCAGTGCGCGTCCTCCAACGAGAGCAACTCGTGGGTGCGCACCCACTTCGTGAGGAACTCGGTCGGGTAGGCACCGAGGGTGATGAATTTCGTGTGGGCCCCGCCATCGGAGACGCCGGGGAGGGCATAGTCCGAGTTCACGATGGCCCGCATGGAGTCCACATTGGTGCCGCGCACCGGCGTCGCGAACCCGGTGCGTAGCCGTGAGGCGACCGCGAGGTCCAGCATGGCATCCACCGGGTGCTTGCCATCCATCACCGCGATCTCGCTGACGGTGTGGCCCTCGTAGACCTTGAGTTCGGCGGGGGCGTCGTTGGACACCCACTCCACCAACAACTCGGCGATGCCGCTCCCGACGCGTACCTCGCGTTCCTCGGTTCCGCCCCCGGCGACCGGACCGCGGCCGGCGTCGTACTCGTCGCGCAACTGACCGCGCCATGTCGGATCGGCCATCTTCTCGAGTCGCTCGTCCACGGTGCCGATGGTGACCTCCCGCCACAGCGCACTGGAGTCGAACAGGTTCCACTCTTCGAGCGTGAACTCGAACCGGACGTCGACGGTGAGTGCCTGGGCGAAGATGCGTAGCCCGTCGCGCTTGTTGGCGGCGTCGATCCAGCGGATGACAGCATCGTGGGCGGCAGCGGGGGCACCGTGCTGATCGGTCGCCGCGGCGAGCAAGTTCCACACGACGGGCCGGCCGCTCGTCCTCGCCACCATCTCCGCGAGTTCGATGCTGCCGGCGAGTTGCACCGTGCCCCGGCCCAGCCGACCGAGCACCTCGGCGAACGCCCGCAGATCGGCCTCGCTCATCGTGTCTGTGATCATCGGGGTGCCGTCGTGATCACGCTGGACGCTGGCCTCGCCCGAGATCTGCGCCGAGAAACCACACGCACCGGCGGTCATCGCTTCCTCCAGTAACCGACACATCTCTGTTCGCTCCGCGTCGTTGGCGGGGCGCTCCTTGGCGGCCTCGACGCCCATCACGTAGGCCATGAGCGGGTTGAGGCCGACGTACGAGAGCACGTTCACGCCCTTGGCCGTACGGTCGAGGGAGTCCAGGAATTCGGGGTACGTCTCCCAGTCCCACGGCATGCCTTGCTGCATGCACTCGAGGGGGACGGCCTCGTTGCGGGCCATCGTCAGCATGGCGCGATCCCGGCCGGCCACCTTGCACGGGGCGAACCCGAACCCACAGTTGCCGATGACCACGGACGTGACGCCGTGCCACCCGGAGATCGTGCACCACGGGTCCCAGAAGATCTGCGAGTCGTAGTGGGTGTGCAGGTCGACGAAGCCGGGCGCCACGATGAGGCCGGTGGCGTCGATCTCGCGACGCCCCTGCCCGGCGGCGATGCCGCCGATCACGGCGATGCGCCCGTCCATCACGCCGATGTCGGCGCGGTAGCGCGGCGTGCGCATCCCGTCGACAACCGTGCCACCACGAATCACAAGGTCGAACACGGGATACCTCCTCAACCAGTCGAATCGCGCACGACCTTACGTCCCCGCCGCTCGTCATCTCCCACCGCATCGATGTCATGGGAAACGATGGTGATCGCCCCCGAAAGACATGACATCAACGCTGTTACCGTCCCGCGCCATGAGCGAGCGAGGCGATGCGGACGAGCGGAAGGTGGTCGTCGAGGGGCAACTGTTGTGGGAGCCATCGGATGATCGACGCGCCCGCAGCCAGATGGCTGCCTACATCGCGTGGCTGGCCGAGCATCGCGACGTGCACGTCAACGGATACAACGATCTCTGGCGGTGGTCCGTCGATCATCTCGGGGAGTTCTGGATCTCCATCTGGGACTTCTGTGGCGTCGTCGGAACGCGTGGCCCGGTGGCGGTGACCGATGACCCGATGCCGGCCACCCGGTGGTTCCCCGACTCCACACTGAACTACGCCGATCAGGTACTGAAGCGCCGCGACGACCATCTGGCGCTCGTGTTCGTGTCGGAGCGGACGCGCCGGGAGGTCACGTACGGCGAACTGCACGACCGCGTGGCTCGCATCGCTGCCGGGTTGCGCCGGCTCGGCGTTGGAAAGGGCGACCGGGTCGCCGCCTATCTCACCCACATGCCGGACACGATCGCGGCTTTCCTCGCCACGGCGAGCATCGGGGCGACGTGGACATGTTGCTCGCCGGACTTCGGGGCCACGAGCGTGCTCGACCGGTTCCGCCAGGTGGAGCCCGTCGTGCTCCTCGCTGTCTCTGGGTACCAGTACAACGGCCAGTGGCACGACCGCACGTCCGTGGTGAACCAACTCATGGCCGAGCTGCCAAGCGTGCAAACCACCGTGGTCGTCACAAATCCCGACGACGAGACCAGCGCCCGTGTCGACGGCACGATTGAGTGGGCCGAGTTCCTCGACAACGACGCGCCAGTGCCCGAACTCGCCATCGAGCCGGTGGAGTTCGACCACCCGCTCTGGGTGGTCTACACGTCGGGTACGACGGGTCTGCCCAAGAGCATCGTCCACGGACACGGTGGCGTGGTGCTCGAGTCGATGAAGTTCAGCCGGCTGCACCTCGACCTGACGCCCGACGACCGGTTCTTCTGGTTCACCACGACCGGCTGGATCATGTGGAACATCGTGATCGGCGGTCTGCTCCTCGGCAGCACGGTGGTCTGCTACGACGGCAACCCGGCCTACCCGACACTCGACCGTCTCTGGGACATGGCCGACGAGGAAGCCATCACCTACTTCGGTACGAGCGCGGCGTTCCTCCACACGTGCATGCGCGACGGCATCGACCCACGAACGGGACGGTCGCTCGACCGGCTGACGAGCCTCGGTACGACGGGCTCGCCGCTGAGCGTCGAAGGGTTCGGGTGGTTGTACGACCACGTCAAAGCCGACTTGTTCGTCGGCTCCATCTGTGGCGGCACCGATGTCGCCACGGCGTTCCTCGGTTGCACGCCGTTGCTGCCAGTTCGCGCCGGCGAACTGCAGGCCTGCTGTCTTGGCGTGGCCGCTGAGGCGTACGACGAGACCGGTCAACCGGTGATCGGCGACGTCGGCGAGTTCGTCGTCACGACACCGATGCCGTCGATGCCGATCCGGTTCTGGAACGACGAGGGTGGACAGCGCTACCGCGACAGCTACTTCGCCCACTACCCCGGCGTCTGGCGTCACGGGGACTGGGTGAAGCAGACCACCGATGGCGGCTGGGTCGTGTACGGGCGCTCCGACGCCACGCTCAACCGTGGCGGCGTGCGCATGGGCACGAGCGAGTTCTACGCCGTGCTCGACACGTTCCCGGAACTCGCCGATACCTTGCTCGTCGATACCACGGCGATCGGCTCGGAGAACGGTCATCTCGTGCTGTTGGTGGCCCCGGTCGCCGGCACATCGGTCGAGGCGGTCGACGAAAGCCTGCGCCGCCGCATCGCCACCGCGCTGCGGACTCGGTTGTCGCCGCGACACGTGCCCGATGTGATGCTCGTGGTCGAGCGCCTGCCGCGGACGCTCAACGGCAAACGGCTGGAGATCCCGATCAAGAAGATTTTCCTGGGTGCTGAGGTCTCAGCGGCCGCCGACCCGAGCAGCGTGAACGACCCGGCCGCACTCCACGACCTTGCCGACGTCGCGGCGCGCTGGCGCGAGGGCGCCGGCTGAATGTCAGGCCTCTGCAGACGAGGCGACAATCACCTGACCGTCGACCCCTGGACGAACCGTGCCGAATGCGTCCATTGAGGAGACTACGACCCCGCTGTCCGGGAAACCCAGGGCGCTCGTCTGGATGTTGCGTTCGCGAGCCAGCGCACGGCGGAGAGAATTTTCTCGTGACAGACCCAGCCGTTGTGCCTTGACATCGATGGCTGCGATGACGTCGTCAGGTACGTCCGGGATGATGATGTCGGCCACGGCTCCTCCGTCTCGATGTCACAGCCTGACAGCTCCCGCCCGACGAGCGACGGTGACAACCGGAGGAACGGTGAGATGATCTTTATTCAGATCATATGATCTTTGTTCGGATCACTGAGCGAGTATGATGACTGCGTGGATCTTGGCTCGCCAGTTCTTGACGTCGCACCCGCCGTTCGCGGCGCGCTGCTTCAGGCACTGGCCCGTCTCGAGCAACCTGTTACGAGGCGGCAGCTCGCCGCTGCTGCCGGTGCCGCGCCTGGCAACGCCAGCGCCGTCATTGAGGAACTCATTCGGAGTGGACTCGTGAGCGAGACGGTCGCGGGTCGCTCGTCGATGGTTGTGCTGAACCGGAACCACCTCGCGGCTGGGCCAGTGCTGGCTCTGGCCGGTCTGCGAGGCGAACTGATCCGGCGACTGCGCGAGCGGCTCTCGGCGTGGCCCGACCTGCACGGTGCATGGCTCTTCGGGTCCGTGTCTCGCGGCGACGCCAGCAGCGACTCTGATGTCGACCTGCTGATCGTCGCCGAAGATCTCCAGTCGCCCGACCTTCACGACCGTCTGTCGCACCTTCAAGCTGACGTTCGTTCGTGGACCGGCAACGACCTGCAGCTCGTAGAGCACTCGCCGTCGTCGTGGCAGAAACTCGTCAGGGCCAAGAACCCGCTTGTCCAGCAGATCCGGTTGGACGGGATCGCGCTGGCCGGTGACACCGCCTCGTTGCTGGGTCGACAAATATGAGTAGGGGCAAGGGCACCCGTAGGCCGTGCAATGTGCAGCAAGCGCGGCAGCGCCTTGTAGACGCGCGCCAGTTCCTCGAAGCGGCCGAACTGCTGGATTCACCAGACGTCGTCGCGACGTGTGCGATCCACGCCGCCATCGCTGCTGCCGACGCGATCACCTGTCACGCGCTCGGGGAGCGGTCAAGTGATGGCAACCACGTATCAGCCGTCGATCTGCTCCGCCAGGTCGATGCAAAGTTGTCGACATCCCTCAAGAGGGCACTGGACCGCAAGACCCAGGCTGGCTACGAAAGCCTCGACATCAGCGCCGCCGACGCGGCGAGCTGCGTGAAGTGGGCTGAGCAGCTCCTCGTAGCGGCGGCAGCCCGCCTTGAGGGGTGACCTGAGTAGGCAACGGGCCCTACCGGCGCGGGCAGCCCCGTTGACGGCGAACTTGCCGCAGAGCACGTTCTCGCCGATGAGCAACATCGACGGTCTACTCGTCAGGCAGCACCGCGTGGGGTGAGAATTTCGGGTCTTCCGGCATGAGTGTGGGTGACTGCGCGGGTTTGAGTTTGGGGTTGTCCTTGTTGGACATCGGTGTTGGTGTTGGCGGCTTGACCGCTGGTGTGTACCCGTTTCTCGACGGTGCTGCGGGGTCCATGGCGGGGTCCGGTTGATGACCATCCGCGTGACACGCACGGGAGGTTTCTAGGTTCGGGGTTGCGAAGCCAACCGAGCCGAGGGGACCTGACCCGTG
>JBKJJS010000124.1:0-3150 GCA_046597895.1 Ilumatobacteraceae bacterium | reverse complement strand
CCAGATCCAGCGCAACATCATCGGCGAGCGCATCCTCGGCCTCCCGAAGGAACCGGAGCCGGACAAGGGCCTCCCCTTCCGCGACGTCCGCCGCTCGTAGGCGACGCGTCGTACGCTGGTCGACTATGAGCGGATCGACGCGCACTGTCCTCGGCACGTGCCACCACGACTGTCCGGACTCGTGCGGCTGGGTCGTCACCATCGAGAACGGCGTCGCCACCAAGATGCGGGGCAATCCGGCGCACCCCTACTCCCGCGGTGAGTTGTGCCCGAAGGTCAACCGCTTTCTGGACCGCGTGTACAGCCCGGACCGGATCCTCCATCCACTCCGTCGCGTCGGCGCGAAGGGCAGCGGTGAGTTCGAGCAGATCTCGTGGGATGAGGCACTGGCGACCATCGCTGAACGCGTCGGCGCGGCGATCGCCCGCCATAGCGGCGAGACGGTCATGCCGTACTGGTCGGCCGGCAACCAGAGCGCCCTCAGCATCGGCTCGCTCGGCCAGCGGTTCCTCAGCCGCCTTGGGTCCACCCGCCAGGTCGGCTCGGTGTGCGGGCAGGTCGCCAAGGCCGGGGTCGCCAGCACGAATGGCACCGGCCTCGGCATCGACCCGATGGACGTGCGATTCAGCCGACTGATCCTGCTGTGGGGCACGAATACGAAGCTGACAAACCGCCACCTCTGGCCGTTCATCGAAGAGGCCAAGACCCAGGGCGCCCAGGTCGTAGTGATCGACCCGATCCGTACGGCCACCGCCGACGCCGCCGACTGGTTCCTCCAGCCCCACCCCGGCTCCGATGCCGCGCTCGCCCTCGGGATGATGCACGTGCTCGTGCGCGACGACCTCGTCGACCGCGACTACGTCGACCGCTACACCGTCGGCTTCGATGCCCTCGCGGTCAGGGCCAAGGAGTGGACACCGGAGCGCACCGCCGAGGTGACGGGGTTGACCGTTGACGACATCGAACGGATCGCCCACCTCTACGGCACCGTGCGTCCGGCCGTCATCCGCACGCTGATCGGTGCCGAGCACCGCGAACACGGGGCCATGCTGTTCCGAACCCTGTCCTGCCTCCCTGCACTTGTCGGAGCCTGGCGCGAGCGAGGCGGAGGCTTCACCCGCTCTGTCGGGTCCTACTTCGACGCCGAGGTCGACGACGTCGCGCTGGCGGCGTTTCCGGCAACGGGGGTGCCGCGACGAGCCGTCAACGTCAACCACCTCGCCCGGGCGCTCACCGATCCGGATCTCGATCCGCCGATCACCGTATTCCTCGCCTGGAACGGCAACCCGGTCGTCACGCAGCCGAACACCGAACTGTTGCGCCGCGGACTCGGGCGCGAGGACCTGTTCACGGTGGTGCACGAGCAGTTCCTCACCGACACCGCCCGCTACGCGGACATCGTGCTCCCGGCCACCACCCAGATCGAGCAGACCGACATCGTGCCCTCGTGGGGCCACCTCTACCTTGGCTGGAACGGTCAGGCGATCGAGCCCCTTGGCGAGTCCGTGAGCAACACCGAGCTGTTTCGCCGGCTGGCCCGGGCCATGGGGTACACCGAGCCGGAGCTGTTCGAGGACGACGAGACGCTGCTCTCCGAAGCCCTGCACCGCATCGGGGAGGACCGCCAGGGTGCACTCCGGGCCGACGGCTTCATCCGCCTCGACATGCCAGAGGATCACCGGCCATTCGCCACCGGGGGCTTCCCGACCGCCAGCGGGAAGGTGGAGTTGTACTCGACCGCGCTCGAGGCGCTCGGCCACGATCCCCTCCCGAATCACGTGCCGGCCACCGAAGGTCCGCTCGGCGACCCGGAGCTGCTGCGCCGCTTCCCCCTGGTCCTGCTGACCACGAAGTCGCACACCCGTTTCCTCAACTCGTCCTACTCGCACCTGCCCAAGCACGGGCCCCTCGAGGGTGGACCGGTGCTGGAGATCGACCCGGCCGATGCCGCCACCCGCGGTATCGCCAACGGCGCCTCGGTGCGGGTCTGGAACGACCGCGGCCAGCTCACGTTGACCGCGCGCTACTCGGACCGGGTGCGCCCCGGCGTGGCCAGCATGCCCTTCGGCTGGTGGGCCAAGGACGAACAAGGAGGTGGCGTGGCCAACTCGCTCACCAACGACGCGCTCTCCGATTGGGGTGGCGGGGTGGCGTACCACGACACTCTCGTACAGGTCGCCGCGGTCTGATCCCCGGGGCGCCGACCCACCACCTCTGGAGGAACCCCGATGAACGTGCTCGATCTTTTCCGACTGGACGGCCGCGTGGCCGTGGTCACCGGCGGCGGCACCGGGATCGGCCGGGGTATCGCCCTCGGCCTCGCCGATGCCGGCGCTGATGTCGTCGTCGCCGGACGGCGTCTCGAACCGCTCCTCGAGGTACGCGACGAGATCATCCAGCGCGGCCGGCGGGCCGTCGCGGTCGCCACCGACGTCACGGTGGAAAGCGGACTCGACGCGCTGGCGCGGGAGGCCACCGAGACGCTCGGTGGAGTCGACATCTGGGTCTCCAATGCGGGCGGGCTCCAGGGCAGCCCTCTTGCGTTGCTGAAGGACACCGAACGCGAGGCATGGGACGCCACCACGTTGTTGAACTTCACCTCGGTGTGGTTGTCGGCCAAGGTCGCGGAACGGACGCTGCCCGACGGCGGTTGCCTCATCAACGTGTCCTCGGTTGGCGGGTCGGCAAAGGGCGCCCCGCGCAACGGCAATTACTCGGCGTGCAAGGCCGCCGTCGACCACCTCACGCGCACGCTCGCTTTGGAGTTCGCGCCGCGCCGTATCCGGGTCAACGCCATCGCTCCCGGTTCCACGGCCACGCCCGATTACTACCGTGCCTCCGGGTTCACGGAAGCGCAGTTCGACAAGCTCGCCACGAAGCAGCCGCTCGGCCGGCTCGGGCAGGAGGAGGACTATGGGGCGGCTGCCATCTACCTCGCGTCGGACGCGTCGGCCTGGGTCACCGGTCAGGTGTTGACGGTGTCCGGCATGCCGTGATGGCTCCTCGCAGCCCCGGCGGCCCGACGATTCCGAAGGTCGGGACCTTTGTCCCTTTGACCGATGCAACTCCGGCTGGTCTACTGATTCGATGAAGGACGAGTCCGCGCGCATCCGAGTCTTACTTCTGGACGATCATGAGGTCGTGCGGGAG
>JBKJJS010000451.1:0-4273 GCA_046597895.1 Ilumatobacteraceae bacterium | reverse complement strand
CCCACCACGAGGTCGAAGAGCACGGCGGCCTCGGTCGGGGCAGCCGGCACGAACGACAGGAAACGCGGATGGTCGACGGAGATGCACGCCGGCGCCAGGACGTCGCCAAAGACCCTGAGCGCCTCCAGGCCACCGATGCCCTGCGGCGTGACCGTGTCCCCGGCCAGCGCCCGCAGTTCGGCCAGCGTCCTCGGCGCATCAAGGGGTGGCGGATCCAATTGGACCCGTTCGACGGCGTATCGGATGATCGCCTCAGTCAATACCGCGGTTGCGGTGTCGTGACGATGCATCGAGGAGACCATGGGTGCGAGTGTCGCACGTCGGCGATGATCGAGCGACCGTCGGCGCGTAGTCAGCTCGTGGAGGGCTCGGGTGGAGCGTCGACCCGCACGGCACGGCTCCACACCATCCCGAGCTGTCGCAGTGTTCCGTCCCAGTCCACCATGCGTTGGAAGGCCACATCGCCGGATGCGTCATCCAACCACGCAATCGTGACGCCATGCACCTCGACCGGGCGACCGGTGGGTGGCGACGCTTCGGCCGGGCGCGACCCTGAATCCTGGTCGACACCGAGCCAGGCCCATCGGAACGTCGCGGCGATGCCGTTGTCCATTCCAGCGAGCGTCGGCTGTAGGAACCCGACGAACGGGTCGGCGGGCGACCGCACCCCCGACGGTCCTTCGTCGGACGAACTGTGGTCCGATGAACTGTGGTCCGATGAACTGTGGTCAGGCTCGTGACCGATGACGTGCTCCCACTCCGCCCCGAAAATCCACGGGCCCTCGCCGAAGTCAGGGTCCGCCGGGAAGAGGCCGTCGAACCCTGCGATCAAGTCCTCGGCGATCAGCCCCTTCAGTTCGTCCCACAGGACCCTCGATCCGCCATCACCTCCGAGGCTCATGGCTTGGCCCCGCCGTCGACGAAGGAAGGGCTGACCGTGACGATCTGTGTCCACGCCGCGCCGGTTGGTTCCCAGCCGCCGAAGCAGAACGGGAGTTGCAGCCTCCCGAACCCTGATGACACCCAGGTGAACGACAACCGCGGCCGGTGCGCGGCGTGCGTGATCACCCATGCCCCCTGATCACGATGCACGTCAAGCCCGTTGAAGACCCCGCTTCCCGGCGGCATGGCGGCCTGGCCGGCGTCGTCCACTTCGAATCCGGGCGACGTCTTCCTGGCGTCGGCGCTGATGGGGCTCGGGAGCACGAGCGATGGCGTCGCCGGGTGGCAGAACGCCACGTTCACATGTTCATGGTCCCAGTAGACCCATCCCTCGAACCACTGCTGCGGGCACTTCAACGCGAAGTGCATCGGGCGAACCGTCGTCGGTGGCACCGGTACGGCCCCGCCAGGTCCGACCTTGAACGACACTTCGATCGCCCGGATCAGGGTCTGGCGGACGATGCTCTCGACATCGCCCACGTACCCCATCCATTGTCCGGTCTGGCATGTGCCGGGAGGCGGGGGCTTTGACGGTGGTACGAGGCCGCTGGGACCGTCGACGTAGCCGAACCAATTCAGGGCAATCCAACGCATCCAGGCCGCCCGGTCCGGGAAGCTCGGGTTGTGCATCTTCGGGTCGTCGAGAAGGAATGAGTCGTGCACGGGCGAATTCGTCTTGAGTCTCGCGAGATCAGCGACCCGACGGGCCACGCCCGCCCCTGCCGGGTTGGTGTAGTCCTCGTTGTAATAGTCGGCGATCGCCGACATGAAACGGCCCACCTCAAGGTGGTACGGCATGAGTCCCATTCGTGCCCTCCTCCGTCAACGAGGGGCCGGCTCGGCCATTCTCGTGATCCTCGATATTCTGACCGATTCCGGGAACCCCTTGAGCACGCGGTCGCCGATGACCTCCGCCGACCACCCGTCGCCGCGATGGTGCGTAAGGTCAGCCGTGCGGACGTGAATGTCGCCGGCGCCACCAACGGCACAGACGCGTGCCGCCGCCACCACGGTGGCGCCGAACATGTTCCCGTCCCGTTCCACGGCGGGTCCAACGGCCAGCCCTACCCGGATGCGCATCTCGGGGATCTGTCCGGTGCGCACGAGGACGGCCAACGACTCATGTATCTCCAGCACCGCTGTGATCCCATCGTCGACTGAGGGAAACCAGGAGATCATGCCGTCGCCCGTGTGGTTGACCTCGCTCCCGCCATGGCGACGGAACGCGTCGCGCAGCACCGTGTCGTGACGACTGAGAAGCTGATTCCACGCCTCGTCACCGAGGCCGACCGTGAGCTTCGTGGAGTCCACGATGTCCGTGGCGACGATGCAGCGATCCCGAGGAGCCACCGGTCCTCCTCCGAGTTCTGACGCGAGTCGGTGGGCCCGACCAGCGAGGGCGAGCGAACCAAGCCGGTCGAGTTCATCGGCCGCCCGCACCGCAAGTGCTGCGGCTTGGACGGCCGGCAAGAGCGGAGACAGGCGCGCTCGGTCGGCCAATGCCCTCGCCCGCTCGACGGCGAGCCCGGCGCGCTCACCGAGCCGCTCTGTTTCACCGAAGTAGTGCGCGGCGCGCTCATGGGAGCCGTTCCTCGACGCCGCCACGGCGAGCAGGCGATGGATCGACACCGGCCACTCAAGGCCGACCACCACCCCGGCCGAGATCGCCGCCGCGAGGAGCGGCTCAGCGGCAGCCATCACTTCGCGGCGATCGACAGCGTCGCCGGTCTCGACGGCGGCGCACACCGAACCGAGCGAAAACAACGTCAGTTCACTCGGCGGGGTCCAGCGGTCCAGCCACCGATGAGCCCTCTCCTCGTCCCGACCGGCGATGGCGTCGGCCCATCGCGAGAGCGCCATGCGCCCGCCGGCTGCCGAATACTCGTCGATGGCGTCGACGACACCGCTCCTCTCGCCGCGCAGCGCCCGGCCATACAAGGCCGACGGCCAGAGCACGAACGGCGTGAACGTGTACGCCGACCTGAGGTGGAACCGGCGAGCCTCCGCGACCGCTCGTTCCATCGAGGCGTACTCACCTCGGGCGGCGTAGACGTTGACCCATACGGCGCGCAGCAACGAGAGCTCTGCCCAGTCGTCGTTGCTGCGGGCCACCCGTTCGGCACGGTGGAGTTCCGCCTCCGCGTCGGATGCTCGGCCGAGCATCAACAGCGTGAGGAATCGGCGGCCGACGGCCCAGCCCGGATGCCACGGGCGGAAGTGTTCGGTATGACGCAACGGGCGGGCGAAGAGTTCGTCGGCCTCCGCCATGTGCAGAGCCCCGAGATGGACAAGACCCTCGCCGGTATCGACGAGCGCCCGGGTGACGACGTCCCCCGCCTCGTTCGCCTCCCGTCGGGCGGAGGCGGCGAACTCGTGTCCTGCCTCGACATCCATCGCCTGGAAGGCCATCTCGGCGAGCATGGCGAAGACCTGCGCCCGCAGTAACGGCTCGGTCCCTTCGGAGGCTTCCAGAAAGCGGGTGAGTGGCTCTATGTCCACCATCCGCCCGGCACCTCCGGTGCCCTGGGTGAACCGGACCCGCCCGATGTACAGGACCGCATGCCCCCACGTCGCCAGATCGCCAGATCGTTGAGCGCCCTCGACGGCAGCGCCGAGGTACCGCTCAGCGACGGCCGGGTCGAGCGACCGGAAGCCGGCGATGCCGCTCTGCAACAGGTCGATGTTCGACAGGGCGCCATCGTCGCTCCGGCTCGCGGCATCGGCGAACGCCACGGACTCCGCCCACGCCCCCAGCGCAAAGGCCCGGCGTGCCCCGCCCAGGCACGCCGCGACGAAGCTCCCAGGATCGTCGCCGGGGCCAGCGGTGCGCCGATGGTGAGCGGCGGCGAGCGCGGTGTCGCCGGGCACAGCGAGGTCGCCCCGTTCGATGGCCACGGCAAGCGCCGCGTGGATCCTCGAACGGGCTCCGTCCGGTGCGAGTGACATCGCCATAGCCCCGATGACCGGGTGCGCCACCTCGACTGCATCCGCCGAGACGACATTGGCGAGGGTGCCGAAGACCAGCCGATCGACCACATCGACTGCGGTTCCGGCGATGGAGGCCACGAGCGAGCGCCGGCACGGCACACCCGCCGCGGCCAGGACCGCCATGGCGAGGTGTTCAGAGTCGTCCAGACGAGTGAGGCGGGCGGCAACCGCGGCGTCCACCGACGCCAACTCCGTCGGGCTCGGTTCGGGACGCCCCGCCGCCACGGCCACCGCCCACGTCTCGACGAGCAGGGGCACCCCGACCGTTGCCTCCATCACCCGATGCAACGTGGTCGTGTCGACCGTTCCGCCGAGTCGGGCGACGAGCAACTCGTTGACGGCG
>JBKJJS010000347.1:0-7713 GCA_046597895.1 Ilumatobacteraceae bacterium | reverse complement strand
AGCGGTTCGGGCCGAACTCGGCGAGGCCGGCGAGGGCCGACCGATCTTCCGCGAACTCGTGCGGCGTATGGGTCGTGATGGCTGGCTCGGCCTCAGTTGGCCCGTCGAATACGGAGGGCAGGGGCGTCCTGCGACCGACCAGTTCGTGTTCTTCGACGAGGTGCAGCGCGCCGGGGCCCCGTTCCCGTTCGTGACGATCAATACCGTCGGGCCGACGTTGATGTCGCACGGCACATCAGCGCAGAAGGCGGCGTACCTGCCCGGCATTCTGCAGGGTGAGATCAACTTCGCCATCGGCTACACGGAGCCCGAGGCGGGCACCGACCTCGCCAGCCTTCGCACGACGGCGGTGCTCGACGGCGACGAGTGGGTGATCAACGGCACCAAGAGCTTTACGTCCGGCGCCAACCAGGCCGACTACGTGTGGTTGGCCTGCCGTACGGACCCCGACGCCAAGAAGCACCACGGCATCTCGATGATCATCGTGCCGACGCAGGCCGCAGGGTTCTCGTGGACGCCGATCCGGACTGTGGGTGGTGTCGTCACGACCGCCACGTACTACAGCGATGTACGGGTCCCCCGGGAGAACCTCGTCGGCGAACTGCACGGTGGGTGGACGCTCATCACGATGCAGCTCAACCATGAGAGGGTCGGCCTCGCCGCCCTGTCCGGGCTCACCGCGAGACTGTTCGAGGACGTCGTGGCGTGGGCCAAGGACACTCCGTCGGGTGGCCGGGACGGTGGGCGGATGATCGATCTCGCCTGGGTGCAGACGGATCTGGCGCGGTGCGACGCGCTGCTCGAGGCCATCCGCCTCACGACCTGGCGGCTCGTGAAGAGTGTGGCCGACCGCACACTCGGGCCGGCCGAGGCGTCGGCCTCGAAAATGTTGGGAACGGAAGGGGCGGTGGAGATCTTTCGGACGCTGCAACGCGTACTCGGGCCAGCCGCCCATCTTCGGGCAGGTTCGCCAGGGGCGGCACTGCACGGCGAGGTCGAGCGGGCCGCTCGTTCGGCGCAGATCAACACGTTTGGCGGTGGCGTCAACGAACTCATGCGGGACATGATCGCCACCATGGGCCTCGCAATGCCTCGCTCGCGGTAACCCCGCTGCCGGGACGGTGTTTCATCACCGGCACACCTACCCTCGGCCGGAACGCGCTGTCACATCGACACTTCGCCACGGTTGATGTCATTTTATAAAGCAGCTGTGTTATCATTTGGTATTGGGAGGAGAGACGATGTCGACACCGAGCCCGTACCGGCCAGGATTCGCCACACAACCGCCGCTGCTGGCGGGTCGTCAGCATCTCTTACAGCTCGTGGAGACCTCCGTGCGAACCAGCGGCAATCGGCGCCAGTCGTTCCAAGTCCTGTACGGCCCGCGGGGTGTCGGCAAGACCGTGCTCCTCGACCGGTACGCGGCAATTGCGATCGAACGCAAGTGGGCCGTGATTCGGCACGAGGCCCGATCGCCGGGCGACCCGATCGGTGCGATTGTGGAGCAACTTCACGCATGCTCCGGGCTGACCAAGAAGCTGAGCCGCGAACTCCTTGAGTTGCGCGAACGATGGGGCGAGGAATCCCAGACGCTCAACCTCGGCATCTACCGGCGAGAATCCAAACGCGTACGTCGTGACTCGATCTCCGTCGCCCAACAGTTCGCCGGTGCAGTCCTTGCTGTCGCCGAACACTGCACCAAGGACCAGCGCGGGCTGATGATTCTTGTCGACGAGGTTCAAGAAGTGCACTCCGACGAGCTTTCCGTGTTCGGGCCGATCATGCAGGAACTCAGCCGACGACCCGAACTGACTGCCATGATCGTGTGTGGTGGGCTGCCCAACACGCCCGGGTTAGTGACTGACGCCATCACCTACGGTGAACGTATGGCCTTTCATGCCATCGAAAACCTCGACGCCGACGCCACGTTGCAGGCACTCGCCGGGCCGGCCGATACCGCTGGTCGACCATTTGATGGTGATGCTCTCGCGGCGCTCGCCGATGCCACCGGTGGGTATCCGTACTTCGTTCAACTGTTCGGTGACTACGCGTGGCAAACCTCCAACAACCACAAACGCATCACCCTCGAGGATGTGCACGCGGCGATCGATCTCGCCCGTCACGACAGCGAACGTGGCCTCTACGTCGCCCGGTGGAAGAAGCTGCCCGCCGGAGAACAGACCTACCTCACGGCGATGGCGCGTATCTCGGCCAGCGACGCGGTACGCACCGGTGACATCGCCGCCGCGCTCGGCAAACCCATCACCGCTCTCAGCGCCGTACGTAACCGGCTCCTCGATCGCGGCATCATCGTCGCACCATCCGTTGGTTATGTCGCTGCCTCAATCCCTGGGTTTCTCGATTACGTCCTTGCCGTCAGCGAACCATCGACGCCACTTGGCCGACGACCAGCGTCGGAGAAGTGAATCACTGCTGCCGAGTCGGGAAAATCGAAAAACCGAACTGGGCATGCCGAGCGCAGTGGAGGGACCGCAGTCGGAATGCCCAGTTGGCGAGGGAAACCTTGAATTGTGGAGTGGTGGAGTGGCGGCTCAGCTCCCGCCGTCGTCGGTGACGGGGGCCGGCTGATCGACGCCGGCTCGATGCTTCGGACCGAACTCGTTCACAAACCGGATAGTCCGCTCCACGAGGTTGGCCTTGATCTCGGTGGCCCGCTCGGCGGTGATGTCACCATCGGTCACGCGTTGGTCGACCTTCGTGGTGGCACTGGCGATGAGTGCGTCGATGACCGCCTGCGGAGCGACGTTGTTGGCCGTCGCCACCTCGGCGATGGTCTTGCCGGCCTGGAGCTCGGTCCGGAGCGCATCGATGGTGATGCCGATGGTCTCGGCCGCCACGGTCAGCCCCTCACGGCGATGCTCGCCCCGGGGGCCACCCCGTCCGCCATGACCCGGGCCGCCACCGCGGGGACCGTTGCCGCCCTCTGGCCGAGCGGCGGCCAGGGCAGCGATGACCTTGTCGATCTGGGCCTGCGTGAGCGTGTTGTCGGCGAGCAGCGGTGCGAGTGCCTCTTGGAGGTGAGCGGCGTGTCGGGCGTCGCGTTCGGCGTCCGTCGGCGGTGTCGGGGCATCGTTCGTTCCGGTGGCGACCGTCGAGTCGTCGACCGTCGTGTCGTCGACGATCGCCGCCCGGTCGGCACTGGCCGAGGGACCGAGGGTGAGGTAACCGACACCGAGACCGCCGAGAACGGCGGACCCGACTACGGTCACAATGGTTTTGCGCAACATCTTGGGGTTCTCCTTGTGCTGGGTGGGGGTTTGTCCCCTGAGGGACGAACCACACGTTGCACTCCGTTGGTAAGGAGTGAAGTCGATCAAGGTGAGAGTGAGGCAAGAAGATTGTGATGATTCTGTGCGCGGGAGCGCCGGCTTCTCACTGTTCGCTTACCCCCAGCGACTAGAACCAGGATCATGAGCGGGTCATCGGTGTTGGTCGTTGAGGACGACAGGGCGGTACGGGAGTCCATCGAGCGGGCTCTTCGCCTCGAGGGGTACGTGGTGACGACCGTCGCTGACGGGCTTGCCGCACTCGAAGCGGTGCCAACGACTGAACCGGATGCCATCGTGCTCGACTTGTTGCTGCCGTTTCTGGACGGGCTCTCGGTGTGCCGTCGATTGCGGGAACGAGGCGATAAGACCCCGATTCTCGTGTTGACGGCGCGTGCTGAGGTGAGTGACCGCGTGGCCGGTCTCGATGCAGGGGCCGACGACTACCTGTCGAAACCCTTCGCGCTCGAAGAATTGCTGGCGCGGCTGCGCGCGCTCATCCGGCGTGCCGCCCCTGACGGGCCTGGTGGACTCACCGTCGGTGACTTGCGAATCGACGAATTGGCCCGGCGGGCGTGGCGGGGCGAACGGGAGATGGAGCTCACGAAGACCGAGTTCGATCTGCTCGTGCTCCTGGCTCGCAACGCGGGTGTCGTGTTGGACCACTCCACGATTTACGACCGCATCTGGGGTTACGACTTCGGGTCGGAGTCCAAGGCGCTGCAGGTCTACATCGGGTACCTCCGCCGCAAGACGGAAGAGGGTGGCGAGGCCAGGTTGCTGCACACGGTGCGGGGTGTGGGCTACACGGTGCGAACCACGTGAGTCTCCGGTGGAAGCTGGCCCTGACGATGGGCATGCTCCTGCTCACGATGGTGACGCTCGTTTCCGTGAGCGCCTACCTGACCACCGATCGACGGTTACACGAGGAGGTCGACACGTCGCTCAACGAGCGGGCAGAGGCGCTGCGGCTCCTCGTCAACCGCCTCCCGCCCGGGCGAACCCGGCCCCGGGGCGCACCGGTAGGCCAGCCGGTAGAGGTAGTCCTCCCGCCGAACGCCAACCTGGCCCAACTGCTCGACGCCAACGGCAACCCGATTGAGACTGTCGGGGTGGCGTTGCCTGTTAACGCCGAGGAACGGCGGATCGCCACGCACGGCGCCAGGCCATCCCTGCGCACCGTCACCGTCGACGGCGAGCTCTACCGAGTCGAGACGGTGCCGTTGCGTTCCGGCGGGGCCGTACAGGTGGCCAGGGAACTTGCGCCGACCGACGACACGCTGGCGTCGCTGCGCCGGCGCTACGCCGCCAGCTCCGGGCTCGTCGCGCTGCTCGGGGCGATCCTCGGGTGGCTGCTGGCGAGCTGGCTCACCCGGCCGGTGATCCGTCTGACTGCCGCCGCCGAGCACGTGGCGGCGACCGGTCAGCTCGACGCCGACATCGAGACGCATGGCAAGGATGAGACGGCGCGGCTCTCGCAGGCGTTTGCCTCGATGCTGTCGGCCCTGCGCGACTCGCGGGCTCGCCAGCGCCAACTCGTGCAGGACGCCAGCCACGAACTGCGCACGCCCGTCACCTCCATCCGTACGAATGTGGACGTGCTACGCCGCCATCCGTATCTCGACGCATCCGAGCGAACGAAGGTGCTGGACGACGTCAATACCGAACTCACCCAGGTGACCGCGATGGTCGAGGAACTCGTGGTCCTCGCCACCGGCGACGGTGAGCCGGACGACGGCGAGGGTCCCGTACGCCTCGACGACATCGTGCGTGACGCCGCCGACCGGGCCCGACGTAGGACGAGTCGTCAGGTGTCTGTCGATGCCGAGCCGACGACGGTGCTCGGCTCGACGAGGGGCCTCGACCGCGCGGTCAGCAATCTCGTCGACAATGCCTGCAAGTTCAGCCCGGCGGGGACTCCGATCCAGATCACGTTGACGGGTGGTCGGTTGCAGGTGAGGGACTTCGGCCAGGGCATCGCGACGGAGGACCTGCCCCATGTGTTCGATCGCTTCTACCGGGCCACCACCGCCCGAACGGAGCCTGGCTCCGGCCTCGGCCTAGCCATTGTTGAGCAGATCGTGCAGTCCCACGGCGGCCGTGCGTTCGCCGAAAACCACCGCGACGGTGGGGCCGTGGTGGGCTTCGAGGTGCCGGTGGTGGGCTACGGAACCTGACAGCCCGAGAGTTCGTGGTAGCTACACCATCGGTCGCGTGCGGTCACCCTTGCGTCGGCGGCACCGATGGCGTCCACTGGGTGACGTGAGGACCGACCTGCTGCGCGCTCCCGGCGGGAATCCTCCGTGAGTCGCGGCCTGTGGCTCCTTGTGCGGTCGGATCTCCGCCGGCGGTGGGTTGGGGTGGGCCTTCTCGCGCTCCTGATCGGCTCCGCTGGCGCGTTCGTCCTGACGGCAGCGAACGGTGCCCGCCGGGCCGACAGCGCGTTGGGGCGTTTGCGCGAGCACACCGCGATGTGGGACGTGGCACTGGAGGTGGACTACCTCGCAGGCCAGGCGGTGCTGGCCGACGTCGAAGCCGACCCGCAGTTCGACGCAGTTGCCGCGTTCGCGTTCATCCCGATGGACCCAGGGGAAGGCGTCGGCGTTCTCAGCGGCCTCGGCGGGGGATGGCTTGACACCGTCTATCGGCCGCGCCTCATCGCCGGCCGCCTCCCGAGGAGCGACGAGCTGGCCGAGGTGCTGGTCAATGAGGTAATGGCCGAGAAGCTCGGCCTGATGGTCGGGTCCTCGATGGTGCTCGACAGCTATTTCGGCGACGAGTTCGTACAAGCGGTCACTGTCGTCGGCGTTCATCGCGGAGTGATCGATCTGGCCCTGCCGGAAAACGGTCCGGAGATCCTCGCCACGTCGGCGTTCGGTGCGTACTGGGGGCACCGGTTCTACGCAGTCGTAGCGGGCTCGTCGGATGCTCAAATCGCCCGAATCAACGTCGTTGCTCGGCTCGACGGTGGGTCGTCGGGGGCCACCGAGCTGTTCGAGACGATCGCCGCCCGGTATGCCGGGGCCCGTCCGTCGGTCCAGTCCACCGGTGACCTGTTGTCGTCGTTCGAGCAGGGACTTTCCATCCAGGTCGAGGCGTTCTGGTTGCTCACGCTGGTGGCCGGAGCGGCCAGCCTTCTCCTTGTAGGGTCGGGGATCGCCCGCTTCGTCGGTGGTACCGGTCACCCTGACGCGACGATGCTCGCGTTGGGCTTCTCAGGTCGTTGGCGGGCACTCGTTCGCTTCGTTCCGGCGGCGGTCGTCGTCACCGCCGGCACTCTCGTTGCGGTGATCGGAGCCGTCATCGCCTCGCCCCTCGTGCCGTTGGGCGCGACCCGTCGAGTCGATCCGGATCCGGGGATTTGGATCGACCCCGCCACGATCGTTCTCGGTGCGGCAGCTCTCCTCATCGGCGTCGGCGTGATCGCCCTTCTGGCGGCCACCCGGCCCCCGTCCCGCCGGCGCCGGTGGGCTCGGCCGGGTGGAGGTGGGGCGATGCCGGTATGGGGTCGGCTCGGTCGGGATCTGGCCTTTCGAGGAACGGGACATGGTCGCACGTCGCTGATGGCGGCGGCCGTCGGGCTCGGCCTCGTGGTGACCGTGGTGGTGTACTCAGCGAGCCTCGATCGCCTCCTGACCACTCCCCGGCTCTTCGGCAGCGACTTCGAGGTGGTGTTGTACCCGGATGACGAACTCGGTGGGGAGGCGCGGCGGCCTGAGGTTGATCTCGACCACCCTGCCATTGAGGCGGCGGCCATGAGCACGGTGGTGCAGGTGGCCATCGGCGGTCGTACGTCCGTGGCGTCTGTCCTCGAACCGTTGCGTGGTTCCGCCGGCGGGACGGTGCGGCGTGGGCGCGCCCCGGTAGCCGGAGACGAGGTGGGCCTCGGCCCGGGTCTGCTGGAGCGGATCGGCCTCGACATCGGCGACACGGTGGACGTCAAGGGACGGCGTCAAGGGACCATGCGCATCGTCGGCGAGGTCCTATTGCCCGAGCTGGGGGAAGGTGCCTATGGCGATGGCATCTGGCTGAGCGCCGCCGGTGGCGAGTTCATCGACGTCGAGCCGCTGGAGTTTCGCTTGCTGCTTCACCTGGCCCACGCGGTGATGCCCGACGACCTCCCTGGTCTGATCGGCGCCGAAGGTGACCCTCCTTACATCCCCGACGCGGTGAAGAACATCGACAATGCCGGCGGGATTCCGTTGGCACTGGGGGTCTTCGGGGCCGTTCTCGGGGCGGCGATGCTCGTTCTCGGTCTGGTCGGTATCGTGCGCTCCCGGCGGCGGGATCTGGCCATCGTGCAGGCGCTCGGCATGGATCGGCGCGTTATCCGTGCCGCGGTGGGCGCGGCCGGCATCGCTATCGTGGTGCCGGGGCTGGCGATTGGCGTGGTCGGCGGGGTCGTGCTTGGCCGATTTTCCTGGGC
>JBKJJS010000332.1:0-8323 GCA_046597895.1 Ilumatobacteraceae bacterium | reverse complement strand
CTTGGTTGAGCGGGCGCTGCGCTTGGCGATCGTCAACGCGCGGATCGCCTCGACGTTCCCGTCGCGGCTCTTGCCTTCGCCGGACGCTCGACCAGACATCACGGCGCGGGCGGCTTCGACGGAGTCGAGGGGATCGGACTTGCCTTGGCGTCGCCGCACGAGTCGGTTCGGGCGGTCGACCTCGACCACCGCGATCCCCGCGGCGCGCAGCGATCGGGCAAGGCCGACGCCGTAGCTGCCGGTGCCTTCGACGCCGACACGGGCGACGCTGCCGAACGATTCGAGCCACGCCAACAGGCGGCGGTGTCCGGCGGCGTCGGTGGCGAACTCCTCGACGCCGAGCAAGCCGCCGATGTCGTCGAGCGCGGCGGCCACGTTGGTATCGAGGGTGTCCACGCCGCCGGTTATGGCGCGCGGGATCTCTACGATGGTCAAGGCCATCCCTTCCTTCTGATTGGTCAAGGGGTGGCACGCAGCAAGCCGGGACGGCGGCATCTGACGCGGTCGCCTGCTGGTAACAGGTGATCTCGTCACGCCGCCCGACCGGTTGCGTGCCGGTGGGTGCTGCGCTGGCTTCGGTCGACGGATCGTTATAAGGACAACCGAAGCGTCGGCCGGTCCGTGAGTCAGACCGAAGACCAGTGCGACCTGACCGTAACGACTTCGTTCACCAACTCACCGGATGGTCGGCCAGGCACTCCTCCACATACTCCCTGCCGGATCTTCTGCGGCCGCTCCACGAGCTCCGGGTCCTGCGTCGGAGAAGCGGTGCCCGCCACCGATCGCTTTCTCGCGAGCGGCTCACAGCCAGCGATCGGGATGGTCGTCGTCAGGTGTCCAGCAGCACTCGACGGTCTTTGAAGACAGCTGCGACCTCGACCTCGCCGCCGAGTTGGGCCACGATTGCTCGAAGCATCTCCATCGACAGGCCGATCTCGCCGTGTTCGACCTGCGAAATCGCAGACTGTGACTTGCCGATCAACTCGGCCAACTCCGCTTGGGTGAGTCCGAGTGCTTGTCGGAGCTCGCCCAGGCGGTAGCTGGCCTGTTCATCGAGCACACTGGTCTTGATCTCGTCGATGCGCCGAGCGCGCTCAGGACTGCGGCGGGCTTCTTCGCTCAGTTCGTTGAACTTGCGGGTGTTGGGCATCAGCTCAGTCCTTCCTCTCGCAACTCGATCAAGTGAGCGTCGTAGAGTGCGTCGGCGACTGGCACGTACTCGTCGTACCAATCGTTCCAGTTCGGGGATTTGACGTCGGCGGCGCTCTTGTTGCCGCCGATCAACAGCACGGCTGTTCGTCCCGGATCGAACGCGAACAACACTCGCAGGGCGCGCTCCGCTCGGAGTTCCTTCATGTTCGGATGTCGGGACTGGTGGACGTTGTCGACGGCGGGCCGACCGAGCGCCGGGCCCAACTTTTGGAGTAGTTCCACTCTGGCCACCATGGCGTCCTGATCCTCCTCGGCGAGACCCTCGTACCACGAGCCGAACTCGTCGGTGTACTCGACGTCCCACACGGTCATTAGCCTAACTGATATCAGTTGGGCTTATAATTGGATCTCGAGGCCCGCGTCGTTCAGGATCGCGATGAACGTCGGCCAACTCGAGTGCTCCGGGAATCGAAGCCCGCCAAACGCGGCGACGGACCTTCGCAGCTTCACGGTGGAACGATCGGTAGAACTTGCGCGGCCGGGGCAAGCTCGCCAGCGCCCAGTCGACGTCAGGACGGCACGGTGCCTCAGGCAGTCCGCTCCGCAACAGCCTTGATGCGCTCGAGCGTGCGCTGCATGCCAGCTTCGAGGTCTGCCCGGCGATCCTTGATACCCATCAGCGAACGCTGGACGAACGAGATGTACCACGGCAAGTCGCCGACCAGCTCAAAGGACTCAGTCAGATCCGTGCCGCCAAGCGCCGGCTCGAACTGGTAGCGCCACCTCATCAACTTTCGATGGGTCAAGCGGTTGTCGACGTCAAACGTGAACTCGCGACCCGGTTCGGCGACAATCACGTGTGGGTTGGTGCTCCAGCGCATGAACGCCCGGCGGTTCGTCCCTTTGAAGCGAGCGCCGACCGCCGGCGCGGTAGCCCCATCTAGCCATCGACACCGAACCGTCTCGGGACTCCACTCACCCATCCGGGTAACGTCGCTGACCAACCGGTAGAGCGTCTCGGGTGGCACATTCACACGCAATGTTGCCTCGCCGCTCGTCCCCTGCTTCATCGCTACCAGTCTTGTCCCGCGGGAGTGTGATAGCAACCCGAAGCCAACCCCCGACGAGATTCGATCGCGACTGGTCCACGTGGCGCCCGGACCCAACTTGGCCGCTGCCGGCACTCCCGACTGACTGGGCCGAGCTGTAAAGCATCAGTTCCGCCCGCGTCACCGCTTGCACACGGCAGCGGCCTCTCAGCAGAGATCATGATCTCCTGGTGCTGAACCCACCCACCCAGTATGAGACCGATCACAAGCTCGCCGCGCGTCAACGCTTCTGGGCGACGTGCCGGCGGGACCCCGCGTTCGATCTCTACGAGTGGGTTCTGGATCTCGCCGGAATCGACGGTTCCGCGAGAGCCGACGTTCTCGACGTCGGCTGCGGGAACGGCCCCTACGAGAACCTGATCGCACAGAGGCACCACCAGGGTTTGGTGGCGGCGCTCGACGCCTCGCTCGGAATGCTCACCGCCGTGGTCGCCGGCGAACGAACCCAGGGCGATGCCGGTGTGCTGCCGTTCGCCTCGGGGTCATTCGATGTTGTCCTGGCGCCGCACATGCTCTACCACGTGAGCGACGTGGGGGCCGCGGCCCGCGAGTGCCGCCGGGTGCTGCGGGAAGGAGGAGTGTTCGTGGCGGTCACCAACGGCGAAGACAACATTCGCTCCTACCTCGAGCTCGTCGAAGAGGCCGTCGACACCGGTTGGAGGATGCTTCGACCCGCCGAGCAGGCCTTCAGCCTCGAGAACGGGCTCGAGCAGCTGACGGGAGCGTTCTCGATCGTCGAGCGGGTCCACTGCCCGCCGTCGGACGTGATCGTCACCGACGTCGACCTTCTCGCCGATTACATCGCCAGCGTCGAGGACCATTACTCGAGCGAAGTCCCGCTCCCGTGGGACGAAGTCGTCCAGCAGGCTCGAGCGTTGGCCGCAACCGCGATGCAAACCAACGGCGAACTTCGATGGTCGACGAGCGTCGGCGCGTTCGTCTGCCGGTAGACCGCTCCCCCACCGAAGCGTCAGGACCCGCCCTGCGTGCGCGGCGCGGTCATCGCCGAAGGATTCGGCCACACGTAACGGATCCCGTCGACGCCAACCAGCGCCGGCGGTCCCACCGGTCTGCGGTCGGCGGGTCGGCCCCCGATGGATCGATAGAACACCTGGGCCCGCGTGTTCTGCTCCAGCACCCACAGGTACAGGCCCGAACCTGGGGAGGCCGCTTCGACCGCCGCCGCCGCTCGTCCCATCAGCTGTGACGCGATCCCTCGGCGTTGCCAGTCGTGTCGCACGTGAAGGTTGTCGACGAGCGCCCCCCATTCGGGGTCGCTGTCGAGGATCACGTGAACGAAACCGACGACATCATTTGCGTGTCCGGCCACGAAGGTGTGGGCGTCACCCCGATCGTGGAGTCGGGTCGACCACACCGAGAGGCGATCGGCGTCGAGGGAGGCGCCGAAGAACTCGTCGGAGTAGGCGCCTCGATAGTGGTGGCGCCAACTGTCGGCGTGGAGCTCGGCGATCGCCGTGGCGTCCGAGGGGGCCGCCGACCGGTAGGTCACCGCATCGTCCGTCATGCGATCCCGTTTCCAGAAGGCGCCGGCGTGCCGCTGGCGTGCCCGGCGATCATCATGCCTCCGGGGAGGTTGATTGATCCTGAGGGCGCGGCCCGGAGTTCTTCGAGCTGGTCGCCGGGAGCGCGTTCTCGAAGGCCGCGAGGAGCGAATCGACCAGCGCGACGCGGCGGCGAAGCTCGGCCGGGGCGGTGGCGACGACTTTCGACTGGTGCGCGAGCAGCGATGGGGGCGCCGTTGCGGTGAGGCAGCTCCGAGCGCAGTGCTCGGCATAGACGATCAGTCCACGCACCCACAGGCTGCACCAGTGCGGCCCCACCGCCGGGAGTCGCGCGACCCGGCGATAGCCGCGCAAGTACACGCCGAGCGCGTCGGGGTCGAGATGGCCGCGCCACCCGAGGTTGTCGAGGGCTGTGCGTCCGATCTCGTTTCCCGGTCCGATGGGGCCTGCGTCCTCCCAGTCGATGAGGACCGGCTCGCCGTGGTCGTCGAGGACGTTCGCGGACGTCAGGTCGCGGTGGCTGCGGACCGGGTTTTCGTTGGCCGCTCGGTCCCACTCGTCGACGATCCGTATCCCTTCGGCCAGTTCGCCTGCGGCTTGTGCGGTGTGCGGCGCCCACGGCCATCCCACCCGGTCGGCCTGTTCGGCGAGCGCGGCCCACTCCTCGGCCGTCGGGCGGCGTTCCAGGGCGTCGACTTCAACCCGTGCAGGGTCCGCGTCGAGGCTGTGAATGTGAGCCAATGACCAGCCGAGACGCTCAAACAACGAGGAGTCGGTCCGCTCGACGTGGACGGGCAAGGCGTCGACCCATCGGTGCACCACCACCGGCCCAGCCATCCCGGGCAACAAGGCGCAAGCCGAGTCCGGTCCAGGGATAGGTGAAGCGATCGAGACGCCTGCGGCTGCGGCCGCCATCTCGAGGTCGTAGACCCGCTGGCAACGCTCGACCGGGTCGACACCCTCAGGGATCCCGAGCAGCTCATGGACGGCGAAGACGCCACGATCCGTCGGCACCCGCCACAAGCGGTTGACCCCACCGTGGCGGGCCTCGGCGAGACCCCTGATCGTCCCGAGGCCGAAGTGCGTAGCCGCCCGCTGCAGCGCGACGACTCCAGTTTGGGGGTCGTCCACCGATCGACGGTATCGCTCACCACCGGAGCGACGCCCGGACATTTTGCTCGCCGGGCGCGCGCATCGCCGCCGGCGCCTACCTCGCGTCCACCCCCGAGGGGGCGCTACTCGGCCAGGACCGCTGGGCCTAACAGATCATTCGCCTTCGGTGACCCCACCATCACCCAGTTTCGTGGCGGTTTCTTCCACGTCGAGTTCCCATGTCGTGACACCGAACAGGGGTCGGTAGCCCATCTGTCGGTTGATGCCGAGCATGGCGTCGTTGCTGTCGGCGTTCCCGGTGCGGATGTCGACCACATCCGGCCGGTCGTCGAGGATCCGTAGGGTCATCGCGGCCTTCACCCACTTGCCGAGCGCGTGGCCGCGGTGCTCTCGCCGAACGCCGGTCGACCCGATGAACACGACGTGAGGGAACGCCGGCGCCCACGAGACATCGTGCAATCCCACGAGGGTCCTGTCGCTGGAGCGGGCCACGAGGAACCAACGCTGCTCGCCAACCGCAATGCCCTGCTGCTCGGTCTCGCGCCACTCCGGGGCTGTCAGGGTGAAGTCGTTCAGTTCGAGGTCATCACGGGGGGCGTCGTTCATCACCAGCAACAATTCGACGAAGGCCTCCAGGTGCTCCTCGGGGACGGGGCCGTCCCAGGCCATGAGCTCATAGCCCGCGGCTCGGCGTGGACCCTCGTGCACCCACGCCTCCAGCAACGCACGATCCACGTCCGCCGTCGGGAGATGGTTGGTGTGGGACTCCGACTTCCGGGTCGCCCCGGCGTTCCCGGCGAAGAGGGCGCCAGCCGGAATCCGCGAGTACGTGCGACCGTTGAGCCGGGTGCGTCCCTCGACCTGGGCAAAGGCGGCCACGTGCCGGAGCAAGGCCGTACCGACACCGCGGCGGCGATGATCGAACCTCGCCTGGATCGAACATCCCAAGACGTCGGGATTGTCGTCGTGTTCGGGATCGATGCTGAGCTGCACGGATCCCGCCAACGTCCCACCGGTGCAGCCCTTCGCGACGTCCTCGGCGATCGTGCCCTACGGATCGATCACATCGGGTCGAACTCGGTCGCTGGTCTCGCGGCCAAGGACGTCATCGACATCCAAGTAACCGTCGCGAGCCTCGCCGAGGCGAGCGCCTGGCCGGAGAAGCTGCTCCCCGGCCTCCTCCGCAAGCCGAACGCAAGTGACCACCTGCCCTTCCGAGATTATCTGCGCAGCGACCCGGTCGCCGCCGGCGCCTACGAGGCTTTCAAGCGCGCCCTCGCCCTTCACGCCCCCGACGACTGGGATACCTATTACGCAGTGAAGGACCCGGCCTGCGACCTGATCTGGGCTGGAGCCGGAACACAGGGCGAAACGCGTCGACTGGCAGCCCGGGGCCCGCGACATCTGACCGTCGACATGAGTTCGTCCCATCCTCAGAGGACGGCGGTGGTCTCGGTGTGAACCAGAATCGCAGGGTGGGTTCAACGGCGAGAACGCTCCGAGCGTCGGACGGCACGGATCTGTGGGTGGCGGCCGACGATGGCGACGGGCCGCCGGTGGTTCTTCTTCACGGGCTCGCCTGCAACGGCACCATGTGGGACCCGGTGCGGGCGCGGTTGGCTGCCGAGCGGCGGGTTGTCGTCGTTGATCTCCGTGGCCACGGGAACTCCCAGCCCGTTCAAGGAGGCTTCTCGCTCACCCAACAGGCCGACGACATTCGTGTGGTCCTCGAAAAGCTCGACCTTCGCGACGTCACCTTGGTGGGCCACTCCGGTGGCGGGTACGCGGCGCTGGCCTTCGCGTCGCAGTTCCCAGAGATCGCCCGCCTCCGTCTTCGGGGCATCGTGACCATCGGAACGTCCGGGTCGCTGACCTCGCTTCGGGAGCGTGCCGTCCTTGGGTTCTCCGCATCCCGGGCGTTCTACCTGCTATTCGGGTTCGCTCCGCTCGGGCGGTTGCTGGTCCGCACGGGAGCGTTCGGCGAGTCGCCTCCCCCGGTACTCGTCGAGGCCACCCGAACGATGGCGCTCGCCTGCCCGCGCTCGACGAAGGCCGCCTGGGTGCGCGCCATCACGGGAACCTCCCAGGAGTCGGCGGTCCGTGACCTGAGGGTGCCCCTCATCGCAGCGACCGGCTCGCGGGACGCGGCCGTCCCGAAACGACGGGCCGAGACGCTCGCCTCCCTCGCCCCCGACGGACAGTCGGTGATCCTCGAAGGGCTGGGCCACATGGCACCCATCGAGGACCCAGCCGCGACAGCAGCGCTCATCATGAACGGGTTCCCGCCGTGACGAACCCGGGCGAGTTCCAGTCGATGAGACGGGTGGCGGTCGTCGGGTCGGGTGGCGCCGGCAAGACGACGTTCTCCCGCGAGCTCGGCCGCCGGACAGGTCTCCCTGTGGTCCACCTCGACGAGCACCAATGGAACCCGGGCTGGGTGGAGACACCCAGAGACGAATGGCGCCGCCTCCAAGCGGAGCTGTTCGAGTCGTCCACGTGGATCGCCGACGGCAACTACGGGGGGACCCTTGACCTCCGCCTCGCTCGTGCCGACACCCTGATCATCCTCGCCTACCCGAGGTCGGTGTGCCTGGCCGGCGCGCTCCGCCGGGCGCTCCTCAATCGGGGGGAGGAGTTGCAGGCGCCGGGCTGCCCGGAACGCCTCGACCCAGGGTTCCTTCGGTGGGTGTGGCGCTACCCCAAGGACAGTCGTCCGAAGCTCGACGCCGCCATCGCCCGACATCAAGTTCACCTCGACGTCATCGAACTGCGCTCCAGGAAACGGGCCGCCGAGTTCCTCGAGCACCTACCGGCAGCAGAGCGCTGACCCGTCATCCCACTGCGGCCACCTGACCAAGGCACTGCGTCAATCGTTGCCAGCCACAACGCGGGGATCGCCAAGGCGGTGATCTCGACGAGTTCGTTCATCGCCCCGAACCCGAGCGCCCCGATCGCACTCAAGGCGAGGGCGAGCGACCGACCGTTGATGTTCGGTGAGGTGAGAGTCCACAGCACCGCCACCCCGAACGCCGACGCAGTGGCGTGGAAGACGTGGTCGTACTGCAGCACCTCCCAGCCGGGGTCGGTGTTGTACAGCACCGAATCTCCGACACGGATGAGGCCCCCGCAGAGGTGCCCGATGGCGATCACCACGAGGCCCTTGACGAGCCAATCGGGAAGGACGTGGCGGCGCACAACTGCGAGGCAAAAACCGAGGATCCCGACGACAGACACGTATCCCACGGTGCTGGGCTCGTTGGTGGCAAAGCCATAGACCGCGAAGGCGGCGAGCGCCGACGCCGCCACAGCGGCCCCCGACCGTTCCGTCGCGGAGAACGTCGCACGTGTCCCGGCATGTTTGCGTCCAGTTTCCTCAAGGGTCATCGTCATGAATCGATCATCCGGGGAAGCGGGGACAGCGGATAC
>JBKJJS010000221.1:0-12335 GCA_046597895.1 Ilumatobacteraceae bacterium | reverse complement strand
CTTGCCGTGGTCGACGTGACCCATGACCGTGACGACGGGCGGGCGCGGCTGCTGCAGCGATTCGTCGTCGTCGTCGCTGTCATCGAACATCGCCTGGAGTTCGAGTTCCTCCTGCTGCCCCATCTCCACAAGCAGGACGTCGGCCCCGACTTCGAGAGCGAACAACTCCATCTGCTCGTCGGTCAACGTCATGGTCGCCGTGACCATCTCGCCGTTCTTCAGCAAGAAGCGCACGACATCGGCCGCCGTCCGGTTCAGCTTGGGAGCGAACTCCTGCGCCGAGACACCACGCTCCACGATGATCGTGCCATCGGGCACGGGTGCATCGGTGGCCGTGTACGCCGTGTTGTACTGCGGCTGCAGATCGTCCATGTTGCGACGACGACGCGAACTGCGTTTCTTCGGCGCGCGCCGCTGCCCACTGGGACGAGCACCGCCACCACCGGGACGTCCGGCACCAGGACCGCCACCAGGACGCCCAGCACCAGGACCACCCGGACCACTACCGGGTCCGCCGGGACCACCCCCGGGACGTGGGCCGCCGAACCCACCGGGACGAGCACCAGGAGCACCGGGACGAGCACCCGGACCGCCGGGACGAGCACCGGGAGCACCAGGACGCGACCCGGGAGCACCAGGACGCGACCCAGGAGCACTAGAACGCGACCCAGGAGCACCGGCGCCGACCGGTCCGCGACCACCCGGGGGCGGCGGGATCGGGCGACCTGTGAGCGAGAGGGGGCGGCCGCCACCAGGCGGCGGCGGGATCGGGCGACCCGACGCTGAAGTGGGTCGGACGCCCGGGGGCGGAGCAGGGCGCGAGCCAGGCGGACCGGCGCCACCCGGACGCGTCGCGCCGGGCGGGGCGCCGGCGGGCGGGCGCACCGTGCCGGCGGGAATCTGCGGAGGCGCCGCGCTGCCAGGCGTCAGGGGTCGGGCGGCGACAGTTGAGGGGGGCCGAGCCGAGGAGTCGGGGCCGGGACGACCGCTGGAGATCACCCGATGCTCGCCGGCATCGTCGCCGGTGAGTGCCTTGGCGGCAACCGGCGGAGCCGAGTCCTGATGAGGGGTGGCGGCGGCCGGCGCTGAGGCGGCTGGCGTTGCGACAACGGGCCGCGTGGGCACCGGCGGGACGGGGGCAGGCGAGGTGCGTACCGCAGGCGCTGGAGCAGCTGTTGCGATCACCGACGGTGCACTCGCCGCCGGTGCAGGAGCAGCAGGCGCGACGGGCGGAGCAACGGCCGACGGGGCAGGAACGTCGGGAGCGACCGCCACCGGAGTCGCTGCTGCGGGAGCGCGTACCACCCCAGCGGCGGCCGAGGCGCGGGGAGCCGACGGCGTGACGGCCGCTGGCACAACGGGGGTTGGCTCGGCGGTCGCGGGCGACCGCTCGGTGGCGACCGCGACCGCAGGTGGGTGCTCCTCGGCGACCACGGGAGCGGGAGGAGCGACGGGCTCGACGGGAGCGGCGGCCTTCTTGGACCCCTTACCGGTGGAGTGCGGGATCTCTTCGGGCTGTTCGTGCCGCGTCAGCCCCTCACGCTCGGCACGACGGCGGACGCGATCAGCCTGCGCCTCCTGAATGCTGGACGAATGGCTCTTCACCGGGACGCCCATCGTCACAGCAAGGTCGAGCGCCTCTTTGTTCGTCATCCCGAGCTCTTTGGCGAGCTCGTGCAGCCGGATGTTCTTCGGCACGTTGTCCGTTCAGCCTTTCGTAAGGGCGGCGTGGCCGGCCGAGCCGGCGACCCACGATTCTCTCATGTTCGGATCTGGTGATCCGAATGCGATCCGCAGTGTTGCGAGTGAGTCAGCCGCCACGTTGCACCGCCACGCGCGCGCAAATGCGCCACGTGTGACGGCCGTGTCGAAGCATGCCAGCGACTCGGCGCAGATCCACGCCCCGCGTCCGCCGACGCTGTCGGCATTGCGGGCACACCGGCCGAATCCGTCCGCACCCATGCGGCAGCGAACGAGCGCGCCGGAGTCCACCCGCTTTCGACAGCCGATGCACGTGCGGACGGGGGTGCGACGCTCAGGCGTTGGCCCCACCGTCCCCGGTTGGAGCGGACTCTGCGCGAGCAACTTCAGTCGACCCGGCTTCGGTCGGAGCGGTGCCGGCGGTGGCCTGCTCCCACGCCTCGCGACTCATGATCGCGCCATCGGACGCGTGCCATTCGATCTGACCAGTTTCGGCACTCTCGACCCACTGGCCTTCTTCGTAGTCCTCGTCGGGTGTGTCGTCGTAGCGGATGCCGGCGTCCTCGTCGGCCAACTGCTGCTCGCTCTTGATGTCGACGCCCCAGCCGGTAAGGCGAGCGGCGAGCCTGGCGTTCTGGCCTTCCCGGCCGATGGCGAGCGACAGTTGGAAGTCCGGCACGATGACCTCGGCCCGGCCGGTCTCCTCGTTGAGTCGGACTTCCTTCACCTTCGCTGGCGAGAGTGCTTTGGCGATGAAGTCGGCCTGATCCTCACTGAAGGGGACGATGTCGATCTTCTCCCCGCGCAGTTCGTTCACGACCATGCGGACGCGGGCACCGCGGGCACCGACGCACGCTCCGACCGGGTCGACGTTGTGATCGTTGGACCAGACGGCGATCTTCGTACGGTGGCCAGGCTCGCGGGCGCACGCCTTGATCTCGACAATGCCATCGGCGATCTCGGGAACTTCCAGTTCGAACAGGCGCTTGATGAGGCCCGGATGCGTCCGGCTCACGACGATCTGCGGGCCCTTGACGGTCTTGCGAACCTCGACGATGTATGCCTTCACCCGGTCGCCCGGTTGAGGCCGCTCGTAGGGCACCTGCTCGGCCTGGGGCAGGAGTGCCTCCACCTTGCCCAGGTCGAGCAACGTGTAGCGGCTGTCCGTCTGCTGGATGATGCCGGTGACGATGTCGCCCTCGCGGTTGGCGTACTCCTCGAACTTGCGATCCCGTTCCGCCTCGCGGATGCGCTGGCTCATGACCTGACGGAACGTCTGGGCGGCGATGCGGCCCATCTCTTCCTTCTTCGGGGTGTCGTCGCGCTCATTCACCCAGTTGCCGTCCTCGTCGACGTCATAGGCGATGAACTTGAACTCCAGCGTGTCGGGATTCATCTCGACAACCACCTCGTCGGCGGCACCCGGGCGGCGCTTGTAGGCGTTGGCCAGTGCTTCGACGAGCACATGCAGCAAGGTGTCGACGGAAATGCCCTTGTCCTGGGCCAACAAGCGGACGGCGTCCGCCATGTCGAGATTGCTCATGGCGTAGTGACCTCCTGGATCGTCGAGGCGGATAGTGGTGTCTTCTGCGCCGCCGGGCGGCGCGCTCCCTTGGGCGGCGGACCCCAGACGAACACCGTGCGGGCCCGGTCGATGTGGTCGTACGGAACGACGCGCGCGGTGCCAGCGGCATCGTCGAGGCGCAACGTGATGCCCACCTCGTCGGCCGCCACGAGCGTTCCTTCGAAGCGCCGGGAGTCACTCGTGACGTCTCGCAAGCGGATGTTGACGGTGGCGCCGATGACACGGGTGTAGTGATCCGGCCGCCGTAGAGGGCGTTCAATGCCGGGGCTGCTGACTTCGAGGGTGTAGTCCCCCGGGAGCGGATCCTGATGCTCGAGTTCGCGGTTGAGCAAACGGGCGACGAGGGACAGCACCCCGAGGTCCACCCCGCCGGGCTTGTCGACCGTGATCTTCAGCAGGCCGGCGCCGAAGTCCATGTCGTACAGGTCGAGCCCGAGATCTCCGAGGATGGGCATGACGAGTGCAGTGACGCGGGCGATCACAGGGTTCTCACTCAACTTCGTCACCTCCTCGATCGAACGGGTCTCGTTTGCTCCGGCCTCGCATGGCCCTTTCAGCGAGAACGGCGTGGGCCGAAGCCCACGCCGTTCTGCACGAACGTCTACAGCGAACTTCCAGTATACCGACTCGCTCGCACCGTCATCGCTGCTCCGAGCGGTCAATAGGCTGGGCCGGATGACCCCCCTCCTCGGCGCCGTGCAGCACTACGCTTGGGGTTCCGACACCGCAATCCCGGCGGCGATCGGGAGCGTTCCGGACGGCCGACCGTGGGCCGAACTGTGGTGGGGCACCCACCCCGGAGCCACGACCTTGGCCATCACCGACGGGGCCGACGGGGCCGGACCTGTTCCCCTCACCGACATCGCTGGCCCACTTCCCTTCCTCGTGAAACTCCTGGCCGCCGACCAGCCACTCTCGCTTCAGGCCCACCCGTCCACCGCGCAGGCCGCCACGGGGTTCGCGAGTGAGGAGCGCCTCGGTGTGCCGATCAGCGCCGCTGAGCGTGTGTACCGGGATCCATCCGGCAAGCCGGAGATGCTGGTCGCCGTCACATCGTTCGAGGCGCTCTGCGGGTTCCGCCCCACGGAGGAGGTCGCACTGGAACTCGAGGAGGGTGGCGCGGCCACGGTGGCCCGGCACCTCCGCGCCCATGGCCCGGTGGCCACGGCGGGGTGGTTACTGCGGGAGCGGCCCATCCTGACGGTGCGCCACCCGCTGTTCGAGCGGCTGTCGGTGGCGTACCCCGGCGATCCCGGAGTGATCGTCGCGCTCCTGCTCCGCCATCTCCGGCTGGCGCCGGGCGAGGCCGTCTCTGTGCCAGCAGGGGTTCTGCACATGTACCTCCACGGCGTCGGGCTCGAAGTCATGGGTGCTTCGGACAACGTTGTCAGAGGCGGGCTGACTCCGAAGCACGTCGACATCGCAGAGTTGGTGAGCATCCTCGACCCCGCCGCCCCCGCACCAACCGCCCAGCGTCCCGGGGCTGATGGCTGGTACTCCGCCGGCACCGACGTCTTCGCCGTCCAGGCACTCGGGGCGGCCGACGAGTGGGTGGCCAGCGGCCCGGAGATCGCGGTACGCCTGTCCGGCGACGGCGGGACGATGGCCTGGTACGTGCCCGCCGGCGATCGTGTCGAGTGGCCCGGCGGTCTTGGCTGCCGGGTCACCTCGGGAGTCTCACCCCACCGCGGGTGAGCGCATACCGCTCCTCCGTCACGAGGAGGCGACGCGTTTGCGGATCTCCACGATCCGGTCGCCCGTGTGATTGACATCCTCACCTTGAGCATCGAGCAGCGTGCCGCGATCGAGGCGAGCCTCACGCTCGGCCTTAGCCACGTCGGCGCGGGCAATGGCCGCCGCCGTTCCGTGCTCGTTGATGAACTCCGCCCACTCGACGAGCGCTTCTACCATCTCGTCCTCCGCCACCACGGCGACATTCGTGCCCTTGACGAACAGATGACCGCGCTTGTTGCCGGCGGCGATGCCGAGGTCCGCTTCCCGCGCCTCGCCCGGCCCATTCACGACGCACCCCATCACGGCGATCTGCAGCGGGAACTGGCGATCGGCGAACGCCGCCTGAGCCCGTTTGGCGATATCAATGACATCAACCTCGGCGCGGCCGCAACTCGGGCAGGCGATGAGGTCGACGTTCTTGCGTTCCCGCAACCCGAGCGCCTCGAGGAGTTGCCGGCCCGCCCGCGCTTCTTCGACCGGATCGGCCGTGAGGCTGTAGCGGATGGTGTCGCCGATGCCTTCGAGCAGGAGCGTGGCAATACCGGCCGTGGCCTTCAACAACCCTGCGGGCGGTGGTCCGGCCTCGGTGACCCCGAGGTGCAGCGGGTGGTCCGTAACATCGGCCAGTTGCCGGTAGGCCTCGACCATCAGCGGCACGCTGGACGCCTTCACGCTGATCTTGATGAGGTCGAACCCGACCTCATCGAAGTAGGCGATCTCCCGGCGGGCCGACTCGACCATGGCCTCCGGCTTGATGCCGCCGTACTTCTCGTAGAGCGCAGGGTCAAGCGACCCGCCGTTCACGCCGATGCGAATGGACACATTGCGGTCCTTGGCTTCCTGGGCGACGGCCTTGATGTGCTCGGGTCGGCGGATGTTCCCCGGGTTGAGACGTAGCCCGTGTACCCCCGCTTCTAGGGCGGCAAGGGCCATGCGGTACTGATGGTGGATGTCGGCAATGACGGGAATCGGCGAGCGGGGCACGATCTGGGCGAGGGCCTCGGCTGCCTCTTGCTCGTTGCAGGTGCAGCGCACGATGTCGCACCCGGCGGCGGCCAGCGCGTAGATCTGCTGGAGAGTGCCCTCGACGTCCGCCGTCTTGGTGATGGTCATCGACTGCACAGTGATGGGCGCCCCACCTCCGACCAGCACCGAACCGACGGCGATCTGGCGGGTGCTCCGGCGTTCGAACACGACCCCTCCTAGAACAGTCGCAGCGTGTCGAGATAGACCGCCGAGAGCATCACGAACGCCATCAACAGGATGGCCACGCTGAAGTATGGCAACGCCTTGGCGTAGTCGATCACGTAGTTGCGCCGCGTGCGCCGCTTGATGCGTTCAATGGTGATCATCAAGAGGTGGCCACCGTCCAAGGGAAGAATGGGAGCGAGGTTCAGCATGCCGAGCGCCAGGTTGACCACAGAGATGAGCATGATCGTCGCTTGCGGGCCGGACCTCACGGCTTGCCCACCGATGGACGTAATGCCGACGATCGACGTGGGCCGGGCGGCCAGATCATCGCACTCCTGGCCGGTGACGGTAAGGAAAATTCTGCCGATGCCCGACGGCCCGAACACCTTTGCGATCCCGGACAACGTGCTGCCGAATGCCTCCCCGAAGAACGAGGCACCGGCTGCCGCACCTTGGACCGGGTTGCGGTTGATGACACCCTCAACGCTGGTGGGGCGAAGGCCCAGGTACCCGTAGTCAGGACAGTCGGTACGAGTGCCGAGTACGGCCGTGAGGGCGACCAGCGAGCCGGCCCGCTCCACCACGATGGGCACTTCCTCGCCAGGAAGGGGGCGCACCACGCGTCCCACGTCATCCCAGGTGGCGACGGGTTCCCCAGCGATCGAAACGAGTCGGTCACCCGTCCGCAGACCTGCCGTCACGGCCGGGCTGATGGGATCACCGGGCTGGTCGGCCACCTCGATGGCGGGGTATCCACTTGTGAGCGTCGGCTCGTCGAAGATGGCGAAGGCCACACAGAAACCAACGAGCGCGATGGTGAGGTTCATCAGCGGGCCAGCGGCGATCATGAGCGCCCGCCTCGGATAGCTCTGGGCACGGAACGTGCGGGCCTCGTCCTGCGGTGCGATGGTGTCTTCGAGGTTCGTCATCCCCGGCGTCTTCACGTAGGCCCCGAGCGGGATGGCCTTGATTCCGTACTCCGTCTCGCCACGGCGGAAGCTCCAGATGCGGGGCCCGAAACCGATGAAGAACTCCGTGACCTTCATGCCAGACCGTTTCGCCACGATGTAGTGGCCGAACTCGTGGGCAATGATCGACAGCGCAAACAACAGGACGAACACCATCGCCGACCACGAGAAGTAGGCCGCCATGACGAGAAATGCGATGAACATCCCGAGGCGCGTGAACGACTGACGTCGCGTGTAGCGCCGCTCAGGGGCGTCGGGCCGGGCAGCCATGATAGTTCCGACAGTCATGCGCTGATCAGGTTACGGGCAACCTCGCGGGCACGGGCGTCGGCCCGCACCACGTCCTCGACCTCCACGAGATCGGACGGCTCGTGCGCGTCGAGCGCAGTGGCGAGGATCGCCGCGATGTCCAACCAGGCGAGGCGCCCGGCGAGGAACGCCTCGACGACCACCTCGTTGGCAGCGTTCAGCCAGGCGGGGGCCGACCCCCCGACGCGGCCCGCTTCGTATGCGAGGTCCAGGCAACGGAACGTCTCGACATCCGGCTGCTCGAAGTCCAAGCGCTTCAGCGCCGACCAGTCGATGCGGCCGAACGCCGTATCGATGCGCTCGGGATACGCCAGCGCGTACCCGATGGGGAGGCGCATGTCGGGAAGCGACAGCTGCGCGATGGTCGAGCCGTCGGTGAACTCGACCATCGAGTGCACCACGGATTGTGGGTGCACCACGACCTCGATGGCGTCGTAGTCCACGCCGAACAACTCGTGAGCCTCGATGACCTCGAGTCCCTTGTTCATCAGCGTTGAGGAGTCAACGGTGATCTTCGGCCCCATCTTCCAGGTGGGATGAGCCAGCGCCTCATCCACCGTGATGCCGGCGAGATCGGCGGAGGTGCGACCCCGAAAAGGCCCGCCACTCGCGGTGAGGACGATGCGGGCCAGTTCCCGGCCTTGCTCGGGATGGACCGACGACCGGAGACATTGGTGCACCGCGCAGTGCTCTGAGTCCACCGGAACAAGTTCGGCGCCGGGAATGGATCGCAGCGGCTGCACGACGGGTCCCCCGGCGATGAGGCTCTCTTTGTTGGCGAGCGCTAGGCGGCGACCGGCCCGGAGCGTCTCAACGGTGACCCCGAGACCGGCAAACCCCACGACTCCATTGACCACGACATCGGCGTCGTGGACCAAGAGAGCGAGATCCGTGACCACTTCGCAGAACGGCAGCGCGTCCGCCACCTCTTGGCGGCGCGAGGCGTCGCCGATCGCCACCATTTTGGGCCGAAGCTCTGTGGCTTGAGCGATGAGGAGGCCCACGGAGCGGCCCACACCGAGGCCGACGACTTCGTACTTGTCCCGCTCCGAGCGGATGACGTCGATGGTCTGCGTGCCGATGGACCCGCTCGAGCCGGCGATGGCGACGCGGATCGTCACTTCACATAGGTCCAGGGCTGCAACGTCGTCAGCGCGTAGTAGGCGAACGGCAACGCAAACAGGAAACCGTCGAAGCGGTCGAGAACGCCACCGTGGCCCTTGATGAGCGTGCCGAAGTCCTTGATGTCCAGGTTGCGCTTGAACATCGACTCCGTGAGGTCGCCGAGCGGGGCAAGGATGCCGATGCCAACACCGAGCACGAGCACGTTGACCTGGCCGTTCCACGTGTCTGAGATCATCGACCCCAGCGACACGGCGACGATGGAGGCAACGAGGCCGCCGATGAACCCTTCCACGGTCTTGTTGGGGCTGATCCACGCTCTGAGCGGCGTCTTGCCGGCCGCCGAACCGACGAACAGCGCTCCGAGGTCGCTGGCCACCACGCCGATCGCCACGAGCATCAGCGTGTCCGTACCGACGTTCTTCCCTGGGATGCCGAAGTCGACGGTCGAGTACCGCAGGATCAGACCAGCAAACGAACCAAGCAAGCCGAGGTAGACCACACCGAGGTTCGTGATCGCAATGTTGGGCAGCGGCCCCGTCTGCAACCCGGCGGATCCGATGAACGCCATGGACGATCCGAGGAAGGCAAACGTGACGACGAGCAGGACCCCGGCCTCGCCCACCAGGTACCCGGTCAAGGGCCCGGCGGCGACGGCGAGAATGCCGATGATGGTCACGGGTTGGTAGCCGCGTTCGGTGGTCTTGTCGAAGAATTCAACAGCTCCGAGTCCGACGACCAACACCGCGAAGGCCATCGTCGTCCATGCCGGAGCGAAGGCGACGAGCAGCACGAACAGCGCGCCGAGGGCCAGGCCCATCCCGATGGCAGTCGGCATGTCGCGCCCGGCACCGCCACCGGGTCGGGGGCCCCGTGAGGCGGGAGGCCGACCGGCGCGGGTCGCCGTACGAGGGGCGCCGGTCGGTCGGGGCCGCGACCCTTCATCAGTCGGGTCCGTGTCGATTTGGATTCGTGCCGGTTCACGACTCGACGGACCGGCCTGCGCGAGGTCGTCGTCCATGAAGGGGTCCTCGTCGTCCGAACGACCCGAGAACGTTGACCACACATCGAGGTCGTCGTCATCGCGGTTCACCCGGGGTACGTCACCGGTGGGTGGCGATGTCCAGTGAGGCAGCGACCCCGTGTCGTTGGAACCGAACGACAAGCCACCCTCGCCCGACTCCGTCGGTAGGCCCTCGGTGGCGTCCTCGTCATCGGCAAACCGCACCGCGCCGAATTCATCGTCGTCGAACTCCGGATCGGGCTCGCCGCCGCTACGGCGCCATTGGTCGTCACTCATCGGTGGGATCCTCCTTGGTGGACGAGCAAATCATCGTCAGCTGGTACCTGCTCGTAAAGCAACTAGACATCAGACCTCGAGCAGTTCCGTTTCCTTCTTGTGCAGCGCCTTGTCGATCAGGTCCACGTGGTCGTGGGTGATCTTCTCCAGTTCCTTCTCCGCGCGCTCCAATTCGTCGGCCGAGATGTCGTGGGCCTTCTCCGATGCTTCCAGATGCTTACGGGAGTCTCGGCGCAGGTTCCGAACGGCCACTCGGCTGTCCTCCGCCATGTGCTTGACGACCTTCACGAAGTCCTTGCGGCGCTCCTCCGTGAGCGGTGGGAAGTTGAGCCGGATGACGACACCGTCGTTCCCGGGCGACACCCCGAGGTCACTGTCGCGGATGGCCTTCTCGATGGCTTTCAGGCTCGCTCGATCGTGGGGTTTCACGAGCAACACACGAGCTTCAGGGACCTGAAAGGAGGCGAGCTGTTGCAACGGGACTTCGGAGCCGTAGTAGCTCACGTGGAGTTTCTCGACCAGCGCTGGCGTCGCTCGCCCGGTGCGCACCGTGGAGAACTGGTTCTGCATGTGTTCGATCGCTTTGTCCATCTTGTCCATCGCCTCGAGCAACGTGTCTTCGATCACCCGACCAGCGTACCTACCGGCTTCCCTTCGAGGATGGACCTCAGGTTGCCGCGCCCGAGTAAGTCGAACACCACGATGGGAATTTTGTTGTCCCGGCAGAACGCAATGGCAGTGGAATCCATCACTCGGAGGTCTCTCGTCATTACTTCTGCGAAGCTCACCTGCTCGTAGCGGGTGGCGTTCTGGTCCAACTTCGGGTCGGCCGTGTAGACGCCGTCGACGCCGGAATGGGTGCCCTTCAGGATCACCTGCGCATCGATCTCGGCGGCCCGCAGCGCGGCGGCGGTGTCCGTCGTGAAGAACGGGTTGCCCGTGCCGGCCGCGAAGATGACGACCCGCCCTTTGTCCAGATGACGCATGGCTCGGCGGCGGATATACGGCTCCGCCACACGGGGCATCTCGAGCGCCGACTGCACTCTGGTGTCCTGGCCGATGCGCTCCAGCGCGTCTTGCAACGCCAACGCGTTCATCACCGTGCCCAACATCCCGATGTGGTCGGATTGCGTGGGGTCCATGCCCTCGGCGGCTCCCGTGGCACCGCGCCACAAGTTGCCGCCACCTACGACGACGGCGACGGCAACTGCGAGATCGCGACAGACCTCGTGGATCTCGCTGGCGAGTTGGTGCAGGATGTCGACATCGATGCCACCCCGCCCTGGTTCGGCCAACGCCTCACCTGAAAGTTTGAGGACCACCCGATTCCAGCGAGGGCGACCGCCGACGCCACCGTTCAGTGTGCTCTGAGGCTCGTTCTCCACGTCCCCGTGTCTAGCCGATCTGGACTTGGGCGAAGCGAACGATCGTTGCGCCGCCCAGAATCTCCTTGACCGCCAACTTGTCGTCCTTGGCGTACGGCTGCTCGAGGAGGGCGACCTCCTTGAAAAACCCCTGCAGGCGGCCTTCGACGATCTTCGGGATGGCCTGCTCGGGCTTACCCTCGTTTCGGGTGATGGCCTCGAGCGTCGCCCGCTCCTTGGCGATCTCCTCTGCCGACACTTCGTCCTTGGACAGATACTTCGGCTTGGCAAAGGCGATGTGCACCGCGATTTCGTGGGCGAGGTCGGCGGTGCCGCCCTGCAGCTCGACGAGGACACCGTTGACACCACGACCACCCTGCACGTGGATGTAGGAGTCGAGCACATTGCCCGCCGCCGCTTCGAAGCGGACGACGTCGCCGAGTTCGATCTTCTCCTTGAGCGTGATCTTGAGGTCTTCGAGTTGGGCCGTGCGCTCACTCACCGCAGCCGCCCCGCTGGCGACGACGAGCTTGACCAGTTCCTCGGCCTCGGCCCTGAACTGGTCCGATGACGCCACGAAATCCGTCTCGCTCTTCAATTGCACCATGGCACCGACGTTGCCCTCGACGAGCAAGGCCACGAGACCCTGATCGTTGTCACGGTCGTCGCGCTTGGCCGAAGCGGCCAGGCCTTTCTCGCGCAGCCACTGCTTGGCGGCTTCCGAGTCTCCGTCATTGGCCTCGAGAGCGCGCTTCGCATCCATCATCCCGGCACCGGTGGCCTGACGTAGCGCCTGCACGTCCTTGGCAGTAAACGACATGGCGGTTCAGTGCTCCGTGATCTCGGTGGGGACGGGTTCAACAACCTCGAGAGCCTCGACCTCTACGAGTTCGACGGGGGCGGCCTCCACTTCGGGGACAGCGACGACCTCGACGGCCGCGGTCTCGACGGCCGCGGTTTCGACAGCAGGGGTCTCGACAACAGCGGTCTCGACAGCGACCGTCTCGACAGCGGCCGTCTCGACGATCGCGCTCTCGACAGGCGCCTCGGGTGCGTCGCCC
>JBKJJS010000462.1:0-3199 GCA_046597895.1 Ilumatobacteraceae bacterium | reverse complement strand
AACCGTTCCCCACCGACACCGCCATCACGGTGGAGATCGGACCAGAGACACCGTCCGCCGAGGGTCCCCTCACCACCTCGAAGGCCTCCCGCTTCGAAGGCCGTACCTACGCGCCGCTCGAGATCAAGGACGTCGAGTGCGGGTACGGCGACGGCTGCACGCCTGGGGCGGAGATTCTCCTCGTCTTCAACAACGCACTCGACACTTCGCTGTTCGACCCCGCGTCGGTCGGGATCTCTCCGGACCTGCCGGGCGCGGTCGTCGCTGCGGCAGGCAACTCTCTTGTCGTACGCGGGAACACGCTCGGTCGCACGACGTACGAGATCACGGTGCCCGCTGGACTCACTGACGTGTTCGGTCAGACGCTTGGCGCCGACGAACGGCGCGAGGTGAAGGTCGGCTCGGCCCGGCCGATGCTGGGCCAGTTCGGGCAGCCGCTCACCACGCTCGACCCGCTCGCCCCGAAGCCGGGCCTCTCCATCACCACCGTCAACCACGACGAAGTTCGCCTTCGCGTCTTCTCCGTCACGCCGTCCGACTGGCCCAACTACATCGGTTACGCCAGCGAACTGCAGTACCGGCGCGACGGCGAGCGGCCGCTCCCGGCGTGGCCGGAGGTGCGTTCCACCATCGTGAAGATCGCCGGCGAGGAAGATCGCCTCACCGAGACCGTGATCGACCTCTCGGACCTGGTCGGCGACCGTCCGGGTCACTTCGTCGTGCTGGTTGAACCGATGGAGACGTACAGCCAGGACAGCAGGGACTACTGGTCGAACCGTCCCACCATCACGTGGGCGCAATCGACCACCATCGGGGTCGATGCCTCCGCCGACAACGACGAACTGCTGGTGTGGGCCACCGACCTTCGCACTGGCGCTCCGCTGGCCGGGGTCTCGGTACAAGGACTCGGTGGCGTACCACTGGCGACGAGTGGCGCTGACGGTGTGGCCCGGGCAACGTTGCCGTCATCCAACGTCGAGACGATCATCGCCACTATCGGTGACGACACGGCGCTGCTCCCGAATGGCTACTACGGCGGCTCCTGGCAACGCCACGACGTGGTCGATGAGGCCCGCTGGTACGTGTTCGATGACCGCGGCATCTATCGGCCCGGTGAGACCGTGTCGATGAAGGGATGGGTCCGGCGCCTCACCACATCGGGCGATGCGCAGTTGGAGCTCATCGGCGCTGACGCCGTTGTCCGATATCGCGTCGTGGATCCCCAAGGGAGCGAGATCGCCACCGGCGAGGCGGAGGCCAATGCACTCGGCGGGTTCGACTTTCAGTTCGTGGTGAAGCCGGAGGCCAACCTCGGCTACGCGTACGTCGAGTTGAACCTGGCCACCGACGCCGTGAATCTCCCCAACGCTGCGACCAATCACAGCTTCCAGATCCAGGAGTTCCGCCGTCCGGAGTTCGAAGCGGTCACCCGCACCGAGAGCGCCGGACCGTACGTGAGCGCTCGGCCGGCGACAGTCGCCGTGGACGCCAACTACTACTCCGGCGGCCCCGTGGCGTCAGCACCCGTCGACTGGCAGGTCACCACATCAGCGGCGTTCTACTCGCCGCCCGGCTGGAGCGACTTCACGTTCGGCGTGTGGACGCCGTGGTGGATCGAGAGCAGCACTACGTTCGACCGCGGCGGCCCGATCTACGACGAGGGTGGGTGCTGCTACCCGCCCGGCACTCCCGCCGAGGTCGAGCACTTCAGCGGGACCACCGACGCCGACGGGACGCACTACCTCCAGATCGACTTCGAAGCGCCGAGCGGCACGTTCCCGGATCTGCCTGTCGCCGTCACGGCCGAGGCCACCGTCGAGGACGTCAACCGGCAGGCGTGGTCGTCCACGACGAGCCTGCTCGTACATCCCGCCGACTATTACGTTGGCCTGCGCGGTGCCCGCACATTCGTGCGTCAGGGTGATCCCATGGACATCCAAGTCGTCCTCACCGATGTCGATGGCGCGGCCGCCGTTGGCCGGCCCGTCCGTGTCACTGCGGAGCGACTTGCCTGGGTCTTCGAGAGTGGTGAGTGGACTGAAAAGGCGGTCGACACGCAGACGTGTGACGTGGTGTCGGGTATCGAGCCGGCCACCTGTTCGTTCACCACGGCGATCGGCGGGACGTACCGCATCGCCTCCACCGTGGCCGATGATCAGGGCGGGCACAGCCGCAGCGAGATGACCCGCTGGGTCAGCGGTGGCGACAGCCGACCGGCCCGCGTCGTCGAGCAGGAGTCGCTGACGGTGATTCCCGACCAGGCCTCCTACCAGCCTGGCGATACCGCCCAATTGCTCGTTCAGTCGCCGTTCACGCCGGGTGAGGGGCTCGCCATCGTGACCCGCAACGGCATCGAGGAAACCCACCGCTTCCAGGTCGTCGACGGCGCCGCGGTCGTGAGCATCCCGATCGATGCCCGTGACATCCCGAACCTCGGTGTGTCGATCGAGGTCGTCGGGGTAGCGCCTCGCATCGGTGACGACGGTGTCGCACTGCCGGACGTGCCGGCTCGCCCTGCGTTCGCCACTGGTGGGCTGACGTTGTCGGTCCCGCCGACGAGCCGCACGCTCGCGGTCACCGCGACACCCCGGGACACGGCGTTGGAGCCCGGCGGTGCCACCACGCTCGACGTGACGGTACGGGATGCCGCCGGCGCACCTGTGGCGGGCGCCGAGTTGGCGGTCGTCGTGGTGGACGAGGCCGTGCTGGCGCTCAGCAACTACACCCTCAGCGATCCGCTGGCCGTGTTCTATGCCGAGCTGCCGACCTACGTGTACACACAGTACGGCCGCCAGAGCATCGTGCTCGTCAACCCGGACACGCTGTCACCGCCCAAGGACGACGGGGCCGGCGGGCCGGCGGCGACTACGGCGGCGGCCGCCGGCACGACTGCGGCTCCGTCCTCGCCCACGCGTGACGCCGCCGATCGCGATGAGTCTCTTGCCGGTGGTGAAAGCGGTGGTAACGAAGCCAACGGTCCGACACCCATCGACGTGCGCACGAACTTCGATGCGCTCGCCGTGTTCGCGCCCGAGGTCACGACAGGAGCCGACGGAACCGTCGCAGTCGATGTCCCGCTTCCGGACAACCTCACCCGTTATCGCGTGATGGTGGTGGCCGTGAACGGCGCCGACGAGTTCGGATCGGCCGAGTCCAACATCACGGCCCGGCTGCCCCTGATGGTGCGCCCGTCGGCTCC
>JBKJJS010000051.1:0-12065 GCA_046597895.1 Ilumatobacteraceae bacterium | reverse complement strand
CTCGTTGCCAGCCAAGCGGACCGCCGCCTCAACCGTCGCGACCTCACGGTCCGCCACCGCTGCGGCATATCGGATCGTCGGGGCGCAGGCCGCGTCGACCGGCCGCATGGCCTCGATCATCCCCTCGACAAGTGCCGGCTTCACCTCCCACACCTGTGACCAAACATCCCATTCGTTCGGGCCGCGCGAGCCGTATTGGCGAAGAAGGTCGACCATCCCCTGTTCGAACTCCGGCGAATCGGCGGGAAGGCGGGACAATTCCCACATTGCCGCGCCAGGAGCGGCCGAATCGACGTCGCCCGCTCCGCCGACGAGTCGTACGACGAGATCCGGCACGAGGGAGGCGAGGATGCCGGGCGGGATGGCGGTGTTGGACGTGGTGAGCACATGCTCCTTGAACGCCCGGCTGATGTGGGGTGTCATCGATCGCACACGTTCGACAAGCTCAGCATCGGAGAGCGTGGCGAGATCCGGGCGGGCGTCACGAAGGGCGATCGTCGTCCGCTTCGTCTCTTCGAGTTCGGGGAATGACGTCGCCGAGAGCACCCAACCGACCTGGGCGACGATCTTCTGCGACAGTTCCTCGCTGACGTCGTCGGGTCGCCCGACGTGCGGTGGGGTATCCGGTCGCGTACCGAAGAAGGCGGCGTCGATGGCCGCCACCCCCGCCCCTGAACGGATCCCGAAGATCCGGGGCAGCGAGGCGTTGTTGTAGTAGTAGCCGTTGAAGATGCCGGCCACCGGGTTGATCCCCTCCGATGTCAGCTCCTCGATGGTCTGCGCGCAGTTGGAGACGTAGCCCTCGCGCCACCCTTCCATCACCCCTTGCGTCCAGGTGAGCGTGGCGCACAACGGACTCATCGGGTCCGGCATGACATCGTCGGCGTTCGCGCGGGTGTACACGGGATACCGGCGGCTGGCCGCCTGATCGATGAGCCATTTCGTCATGGTTGTTGTCTAGCCGAGAGTGACCTCGGTCGCACGTGGTGCGAACGGCCCGTGACGCTGCGAGCATTGGCCCATATGACAGACCGTGACTGGGGAGCGTTCACCGAGGCGGGTCCATGGACGGTCGACCTCGACTCCGTGACGTGGCTGGCCCACGCCGCGCACCTGCGCCGGCGAGCCAAGGCCGAGGTACCGACGCTCACCAAGCCATCGCGGATACCACCGGGAGGCCGCGTGCTCACGGTCGCGTGGCGCTTGGGCCTGGCGCTCGTACCGTGGCTGTGGCGCAAGCGCCGCCAGAAATATGCCGACGCCGCCGCCAGCCGGGCCGACGTCTCGTTGCGTCTCCGCTTGGCCGCCGAGGCGCTGGGGCCGACGTACATCAAGCTCGGCCAGATCATCTCGTCCGGCGAAGGCCTGTTCCCCGCCGAGTTGGTCGGTGAGTTCAAGCGCTGTCGAGACCAGGTCCGCGCCGAGCCATGGGAACTCGTTCGGCGGGTCGTGGAGGAAGACCTCGGCGCTTCCATCGAGTCGGTGTTCGAGCGCTTCGACCGCACCCCGCTCGCCGCGGCATCCATCGCCCAGGTACACGCCGCCACGCTGCGCACCGGGGAACAGGTCGTCGTCAAGGTCCAGCGCCCCCAGGTTGCCGCACTCGTGCGCAAGGACCTCCGCGTGCTCGCCTACCTCGCCCCCCACCTCGTCGGGCGCATCCCCATCGCCGCCCTGGCGAATCCTCCTGCACTCGTCGAACTGTTCGCCGACACCATCGTCGAAGAGTTGGACTTCCGCATCGAAGCCTCCAACATGATCGATGTCGCCCGAGTCCTGCGCAGACTCGAACAGACCGGTTACGTCGTCCCCCGGCCCCATCCCACGCTGGTCACCAGACGGGTGCTGGTCATGGAACGGCTGTCGGGCTTCAAGTTCGACGACGTGGCCGGGATGAAGGACGCTGGCATCGACACCGAAGCCGTCATCCGCACCGGCATGATCGCCTTTATGGAAGGGGCGATGATCGAGGGTGTCTTCCACGGTGACCTGCACGGCGGCAATCTGTTCGTCATGGCCGACGGCCGCACCGCGCTGCTGGATTTCGGCATCGTCGGCCGCCTCGAAGGGCCTCGCCGGCTGGCGTTCCTCCGGCTCATGATGAACGCCACCGCCAACGACGTCCGGGGCCAGATGGCAGCCCTTCGCGATCTTGGGGCCCTTCCCGCCGACACTGATCTAGACGCCGTCGTCAAGGACCTCGGTCTCGACCGCCCGCCCGTCGACCCCACCACGCTCACCGGCGAACAGCTCGTGCAGGAAGTGCAGCGCGTCGTGAAAGCACTCCTCGGCTACGGCGCCCGCATGCCAAAGGAGCTGATGCTCTACGTGAAGAACATGGTGTTCCTCGACGGTGCCATCGCCCGGCTTGCCCCCGACCTCGACCTGCTCGGCGAGATCGCCAGCATCTCTATGCACTTCGCCGAGCGCCACGGCGAGCGCGTCGCCGCCGAACTGGGCCTGACGGACAGGGCGTGGGATCTGGACATGGCCGGAGTGAAGGCCGGCTTCGGCGTCGACTCCTCGGTGGAGACGCTCACATATCGCGAGTTGCAGGAACGCCGGGCGCTCATCCAGAAGCGGATGCGGGAGCGCACTGCTCGCTAAGCGCCGAAGCGGAGGCGCTAGGTTCGGCCCGATGCGTTTGATGGTCGCCCGATGCACCGTGGACTACGAGGGCCGGCTCGAAGCACACCTCCCGGAAGCGATACGGCTCGTGATGGTGAAGGCTGATGGATGCGTCGCGATTCACGCCGACGGCGGCGCCTACAAGCCGCTGAACTGGATGACGGCGCCCAACACGTTGCGGGAGGGCGAAGGAGCGTGGGAGGTCGTCAACCCGAAGGGTGAGCGGTTGATCATCACCCTCCACGAGGTGTTCTCGGACTCCTCGCACGAGCTCGGTAGCGACCCGGGGCTTCAGAAGGACGGCGTCGAGGCGCACCTCCAGGAACTCCTCGCAGGCGCGCCCGACGTCATCGAGGCGGGGCTGACACTCGTGCGGCGCGAGTACCCGACGGCCATCGGGCCGATCGATCTCCTGTGCCGATCGGCCGACGGCACCACGGTCGCGATCGAAGTGAAGCGGCGCGGTGACATCGACGGTGTCGAGCAACTGGGCCGGTACGTGGAGCGCCTCTTGCTCGACTCGTCGCTCGGCGTCGTGCGGGCGGTGTTCGTCGCTCAGGTCGTCAAGCCGCAGGCCCGAGTGCTCGCCGAGGCCCGTGGTTTTCGCTGGCTCGAGGTGAACTACGACGAGCTGCGGGGCCGCCGAGTCGATGAACTCACCTTGTTCTAGACGCCTCACCCATCGCGAACTACCTCCCTTTCCCGCAACGAAATGGGGCGTCTAGGGCCGGGCGGTCGGCCATGCCACGTTCAGTTCCAACGGCCACTTCCACACCTACCGACCCGACGGCACCGAACTCACGTAGTCCGTCGCGAACCGGACGGACCGCGACGGCGTACAGTTTCCCGACAGGGGGGTGCCATGAACGATCAGACCGACGGGGCGACGCTCGCCAGTTCGAACGGGGTCTCGAATCCGGCGGCCGTGTTTGCCGGGGCCGCGCTCGCGGGCGCGTTCGTCGCCGTGCTGCTCGGTGTTTACGGCAAGGTCCACGACCCTGCGTCCGAAACCACGATCAAGCTGTTCTTCACTTCGACCCTGCACTTCAAGGCCTGGGCGACCACGCTCGTGCTCGTTCTCGCCATCGGGCAGTTGATCGGTGCTCTGTGGATGTACGGCAAGCTTCCGGTGAGGCCCGCTCCGTCGTGGGTGGGGCCGGCCCATCGCATCTCAGGGATCCTGGCCCTCGTGGTTTCCTTGCCCGTGGCGTACCACTGCCTCTGGTCCCTCGGGTTCAACCCCGACCCCGGCGGCGGGCGCCGACTCGCCCACTCGTTGTTCGGCTGCGTGTTCTACGGGGCATTCGCCACGAAGGTGCTGGCCGTGCGTTCGAAACGAATGCCCTCGTGGGCATTGCCGATCATGGGGGGCCTCGTGTTTGCGCTGCTCGTCGCCGTGTGGTTCACGAGTTCGTTCTGGTTCTTCCGCACCATCGGCTGGAAGGTCTGATCATGTTGCGCCGTATCAGCAAGGTCGTCGAAGTCCTCGGCGTCGTGGCCATTCTCATCTTTCTCGTGATGCTCTTCGCCAACGATCCTGTCGCCTCACCACCCGCGCCCGCCGCGGCTATCGAGGCGGCCGGCGGTATCGATGGCAGCGACGTCTACGAAGCGAAGTGCGCCGGGTGCCACGGCGGCGACGGATCGGGTGGAATTGGGCCCAAGCTGGCCGATCGGGTGGTCGTGCGCTTCCCCGATCCCGCCGCGCAGGTCGTGGTCATCACCGAGGGCAAGCGCGGAATGCCCGCCTTCGGAGGGCGCCTCACCGAAGAGGAGATCGCCGCCGTCGTCGAATACACGCGGACGCTGCTCGGAACCTGATCACTCGTAGCGAACGAGTCCCTGGTCGATCACGACACGGTCCCCGACTGCCGTCGTGAACACCGCGGCGCCGGCCTCGGTGTCCCACATGGAGATCGTGAGCGCCTCGCCCGGGATGACCGGCGAGGAGAAGCGGCCCTCGATGTGCTTGAAACGGGCGGACTCGGAGCCGCACAGCGTGTGCAACAACGCCCGGCCCGTGAACCCATACGTGCAGAGGCCGTGCAGGATCGGCGTCGGAAACCCACCCATCGCCGCGAACGCCGGGTCGGCGTGGAGTGGGTTCCGGTCGCCGGACAGCCGGTAGACGAGTGCCTGATCCTTCGACGTCTGGTACGAGACCTGGTGATCCGGCGCACGGTCCGGCGCGACGTTCTGCGCGCCGCCCGGCCCTCTGTCGCCACCCCAGCCACCCTCACCGCGAATGAAGGCGGACATGGTGGTGGTGTACAGCGGCGACCCGTCGGGCAGTACAGCGTCGGCGGCGGTGACGACGACGGCCGCCTTGCCCTTGTCGTAGATCCCCGTGACCTTCGAAGTCACGATCACAGTGCCCTCCACCGGCAATGGCCGGTGCAACGTCACCGACTGTTGGCCGTGCACCAGCATGGCGAAGTTGAACGAACCGATCTGGCTCATCGCTCCCGAGCCCCGACCGAACCCAATCACCACAGGGAACGTCGGGAACACCTGCTGGTCGACGCCCGCAGTGTTCTCGGTGGTGTAGGCGAGCTCCCCGGTGCCAGCGCCGATCCCGACGGCGTACAGCAGCGCATCCTTCGAGCCCCAACTGATCTCGACGGGCTCGGACGTGGCGCCGACGGCATCCGGATTGATGGGCATGTGCGAGTCCCCTCCATTGTGGCGTGCCCGTCATCTTGACCGGTTCACCACGCCCCGCGGAACTTCGAGCAGCCAGCCCAGCCCCAACCGGGTGTCGTTGGCGCGGACGCGTGTTCGGCGGGGCCGGTGCAGGACCCGCTCCGTGGCCCTCCCACCGCAGGCCCGCTTGGTACCGTGTGGCCATGGGTGCATCGAAGATCTGGTCAGCCGAGGAGCTGGAGAAGATGAGCCCGAACGAGCGTCAGTCGATCGTGCGCGCCGGATTCGAAACCGACCTCAGCAAGGTTTCGCCAGAACTTCTGGAACGGACGAGGCGCAGGATCGAAGCGCACATCTCCGCCGATCAAGGCTCCACGACAGCCGAACGGTGACCCGTCGTCGCACCGTTCGCGTCGACCAAGCATTCTTCGACGATCTCGACCGTCAGCTCGGTGGCGACTGCGGCCCGAACGGGTGCCGTCCAGTACCGACTTCATCGTGTTCGACCTTCCGACGATCGTCGATGAGTTCGCTGAGAACTTCGACACGCTCACAATCGCGTACCCGGCTCGCCCGGACTATCGGGTCTTGGTCGTCGGGGGCACTCTCGTCGCAGTATCGGTCGTCGTCGGGCAGCTCGTCGCTGACGACAGCATCGTGCTGCTCGGCATCGAGCTTGACCTCGATTGGCCCGATGATCAACCCGACTGACAACTTCGACAGGCGATTCTCCGTCCAGCCACTCGAAATTCGCAACCGAGCGAACGGGATCGGCCGGGCGATCTCCGGAGAACCGTAGGAGGTGGGTGCTTGATCGGCGTACCGCACAGTTTCGTCGTCTGCGCCCTGCGCGCCTACACCCATTGGGTCGATCGTGGCCGCTCAGCGGTTCAAGGTCGTCTGGGGCCAGCCGCCCGGCTCGCCGTTCATGCCTGAGTTCGCTCTGGCCCTGGCCAACAGGTCGGCCACCGCTGGGCCGAGTTGGGTCGGGTCGTCGAGCGGCGCGACCCGTGGTCCACGTACCCATCCTTCGGCGATGGCGAGGAACTGACCCGATGCCTCGAACACGCGGCCGGTGACGTCCTTCGATTCGGGGGACGCCAGCCACGTGACGATCGGGGCGATCCAATGGGGAGCCCGCGCCTCCCGTGCCTCATCGGTCTCGGGCGCCGGGCCGAGGCCCTCGGTCATGCGGGTGAGGGCGATGGGCGCGACCGCGTTCACGGTCACGCCGTAACGGGCGAGTTCGATGGCGGCAATGTTCGTGAACGCCGCGATGCCGGCCTTGGCGGCGCCGTAGTTCGTCTGGCCGGCGTTGCCGTAGATGCCCGACACCGATGTGGTGTTGATGATGCGGCCATCCACCGGCTTGCCCGCCTTGCTCTGCTCCCGCCAGTAGGCGGCGGCCCACCGGCTCGGGGCGAACGTGCCTTTGAGGTGGACGTTGATCACGGCGTCCCACTCCTCCTCGGTCATGTTCACGAGCACGCGGTCACGCAGGATGCCGGCGTTGTTGACCACGACGTGCAGGTCACCGAACGTCTCGATGGCCGAGTTGATGAGCCGCTGGGCGCCCTCCCAACTCCCCACGCTCTCGCCGTTGGCAATGGCCTCACCCCCCATCGCCTTGATCTCCTCGACCACCTGCTGTGCTGGCGAGAGGTCGCCGCCACTGCCGTCGACGTTGCCTCCCAGATCGTTCACCACGACTTTGGCACCGTGGCGGGCCAGGCTCAGCGCGTGCTCGCGGCCAATCCCCCGGCCGGCTCCGGTGACAATGGCAACGCGGCCTTCACACAGACGACTCATCTCGTTCTCCTCGGGTGTCCAGATATCCACAACGTCAGGTCGCCCCCATCCTCGCCGCGAGCCACCCCGGCGAGCCAGCCGTAGCCTTCGAGGGGTGCTGACGACCGACGTAGTGGTGGTGGGAGCAGGCCCAGCCGGAGCCGCGGCCGCCTCCACCCTTGCCCGGTCCGGGCGCCACGTCACGCTCATCGACAAGGCGGCGTTTCCCCGTGACAAGTGCTGTGGGGACGGGCTAACCACCGGCGCGCTGCGACTGTTGGAGCAGCTCGGGTTCGACCCGACGGACGTGCCGTCGTGGACCGTGGTCCGGGATGTGCGCTTGCGATCGCCGAGTGGACGCGAGGTCGATCTGCCCCTGCCCACCGGCGCCGGCGACGGTCAGTTCTCCGTCGTCGCCCGCCGCAAGGATCTGGACGCCGCACTCGTCCGTCTGGCCCGGGCGGCCGGCGCCCATGTCCACGAGAACACCGCCATCGAGGCCATCCATCAGGATGCCGAGGGGGTAACCCTCGAGGTGACCGGCGTCGGGCGGATACAGGCGCGGTACGTGGTGGCAGCGGATGGGATGTGGTCACCCACCCGCAAGCTGCTCGGCCTCGGCGAGGACGGCTACCGCGGTGAGTGGCACGCCTTTCGCCAGTACCTGGGCGGCGTGACCGGGCCAGCCGCCCACCGCCAGTACGTGTGGTTCGAGCCGGACATCCTCCCCGGCTACGTCTGGTCGTTCCCGCTGCCCCCTGGAGCCGATGGCCGCGGCGTCGTGAACTTCGGCTTCGGTGTGCCGCGCGACGGCCGTCGGGTTCAGGACATGAACGCGACGTGGGCGGAACTCCTACAGCGCCCCCCCATTCGAGCCGCGCTCGGGCCCGACACCACCCCTGAGGCCCGACATCTCGCCTGGCCCATCCCGGCGCGCATCGACCGCGCCGTGCTGGCCGCCGACCGCGTGCTCTTCGTGGGCGACGCCGCCGGTGCGACGGATGTGATGACCGGCGAAGGTATCGGGCAGGCACTACTGACCGGAGTGCTTGCCGCCGAGGCCATCGTCGCGGGCGGCGCGCTGCAACCAACCTGGGTGGCTGACCGTTACCGCAGCGATGCGCGTCGCCACCTCCTCGCCGACCACCGGATGTCCGTCGCCCTCGGCCGTGTCCTGCGCTCCGAGTGGGGGGCCAAGGGCGCGCTGCGCGTCGTCGACCGCTCGGACTGGACGCGCCGCCACTTCGTCCGCTGGATGTTCGAGGACGAGCCGAGGGCCATCGCTCTCACGCCCCGGCGCTGGCATCGCCACTTCCTGCACCGACCGGGCGCCTACGTCTGAGGCTCCACTACCGTCGGGCGCATGCGCACCCGGTTGACCGAACTGCTCGACATCGAACATCCCGTGATGCTCGCCGGCATGGGCGGCGTCTCGTACCACCGCCTCGTGGCCGCGGTCTCCGAGGCGGGCGGGATCGGCACGTTCGGGGCGTCGACGATGCGACCCAGCGAGATGGCCGAGGAGATCGCCAAGGTGAAGGCCGCCACGTCGAAGCCGTTCGGCGTCGATCTGCTCACGGCCATGCCAGGCCAGGTCGACGCCGGGATCCAACAGGTGATCGAGGGCGGTGCCCGCATCTTCGTCGCCGGGCTCGGGATCCCACGCGACGTGATCGAGCTGCTCCACTCCAAGGGCATTCTCGTGGGGTCGATGTGCGGCAAGGTCCGTCACGCCATCGGTGCGGTCGAGAGTGGATGCGATTTCGTAGTCGCTCAGGGGACCGAGGCGGGTGGTCACACCGGAGCGATCGCCACCCTGCCACTTGTGCCCCAAGTGGTGGACGCCGTCGGCGGCAAGGTCCCAGTCGTGGCAGCGGGAGGCATCGTCGACGGACGGGGCCTTGCTGCAGCATTGGCGCTCGGAGCCGACGGTGTGTGGGTCGGCACACGGTTCATCGCCACGTTCGAAGCACGCGCCGTGAAGGGCTACAAGGAGGCCCTGCTCGGGCTGGCCGAGGACGGGACGATCGTCAGCCGGTCCTACACCGGCAAGACGTGCCGGGTCGTACGCAACGAGTGGACGAACCACTTCGAGGCCCACCCGGAGGAGCTGCAGAAGTTTCCCGAGCAGGCGTTTGCCGCGGCGAAGGCCGGGGTCTCCCATCTCGGCGCTCCAGACGGCACCGTCGTCGACGCCTCCCGAGAGTTCATGCCGTGCGGCCAGGGAGTCGGGGCCATCCACGAACTCGAGGCGGCCGGCGACATCCTGCGGCGAATGGTCATCGACGCCGAGTCGATCATCGACCGGCTGACCAGCCTCAAATGAGCAGCATTGCCGAGCACGTCGGACACGTCTGGGACGACGAGATCGTCGAAGCGCTCCTGGAGTACATCACCATCCCCAACGTTTCGCCGGCGTACGAGGAGGAGTGGGCTGCGCTGGGCCACATGGAACGCGCCGTCGGGCTCGTGCACGATTGGTGTGCCGCTCGGGCCATTGCCGGCATGATGATCGAGGTCCAGCGCATCCCCGGCCTCACCCCGCTCATCATCGTCGAGGTGCCTGCATTCGGGAACTCCGAGGCCGCTGGCACCGTCCTGCTCTACGGGCATCTCGACAAGCAACCGGAGATGACCGGCTGGCGTGAGGGCCTCGGCCCCTGGACCCCGGTCCTCGAGGCCGGCCGGCTCTACGGCCGGGGCGGAGCCGACGACGGATACGCGGCGTTCGCCTCGCTCACGGCGATCGAAGCCGTTCAGGCCGTCGGCGGATCCCATGCCCGATGCATCGTCCTCATCGAGGCCAGTGAGGAGAGCGGGTCGCCCGATCTACCCGCCCACCTCGAGACCCTCGGCGACCGCATCGCCGGGACCGACCTTGTCCTCTGCCTGGATTCGGGATGCCTGGATTACGAGCGCCTCTGGGTGACGACGTCGTTGCGCGGTCTCGTCGGAGGCAGGCTCACCGTCGAGATCCTCACCGAGGGCGTGCACTCGGGCAGTGCCAGCGGAGTGGTGCCGTCGTCGTTCCGAATCGCCCGCCACCTTCTCGACCGCGTGGAGGATGCCGCCACTGGTGAGGTTCACCTCCCTGAACTCCACGTCGAGATTCCGCCGGACCGGCGACGCCAGGCCGAGGAGACGGCGAGCGTGGTCTCCGAGTACGCCACCACGCTCCCGTTCGTGGCCGGGGCAGGGCCGATGACGGACGACCCGGTCGAGCAATTGCTCGCTCACACGTGGTATCCGACGCTGAGCGTCGTCGGAGCCGATGGCCTGCCGCCCACGAGTCGGGCGGGCAACGTGCTGCGGCCGTCGACCTCGCTGCAGCTGAGCCTGCGCGTGCCGCCGACGTGCGCGGTCGACACGGCGGCGGCGGCGGTCGAACGCGCGCTCACCGAGGATCCCCCGTACGGTGCGCGGGTCACGTTCCTGGCCGATCACGTCGGCCCCGGTTGGAACGCTCCTGAATTCGCTCCGTGGCTCGACGACGCACTCCAGCGGGCGTCGTTGGCGACGTTCGGGCAGCCGGCGAGGGCATACGGGGAGGGAGGGACCATCCCGTTCATGGGCATGCTGGGCGACCGGTTCCCCGAGGCCCAATTCGTCATCACCGGTGTGCTCGGGCCCGGGTCGAACGCCCACGGTCCGAACGAGTTCCTCGATCTCGCGACGGCCCGCAGGGTCACCGAAGTCCTGGCCGTTGTCATACAGGCCCACGCCACCAAGGACGCCACGATCCCAGACTGACAGACTGCGCCGGTGGACGACACCCGGCCGCTGACCCCTGACAACGTCGACCTGTTCGACCCGGGCACCCAGGAGAACTGGTACCCGGTGTACGACCTACTCCGCGAGCACGCAGCCGTGTGGCGGATGCCCGGCACCCGCACCTACGTGCTCACCCGCTACGACGACGTGCAGCACGTGCTGCGGCGCACAGACCTGTTCGGCCGGGGCGGGGCGCCCGACGCGCCAGCCCGCTCCATCCCCTCACGCACTGCCGCCATCTACCGAGAGAAGGGCTGGCCCCGCAAGACGTACCTCGCCGTCGAACCGCCGGAGCACCGCAAGTACCGCGACCTCGTCGACGACTTCTTCTCGGTGGTGGGCGCCGAGCGGCGCCGGGGGCTGATCACCGGCCTCGTCGACGAACTGCTCGACCCCATCGCCCGCCGCGGTGAGTGCGAGTTCGCCAGCGAGTTCGCCACCCCGTTGCCGGTACGGGTCATCACCCACATGATGGGTTTCCGCCGTGAGGACATTCCGCAACTCAAGGTGTGGTCCGAGGCGTGGGTACTGCCGGTGCGGGGCGACCTGAGCGCCGACGAGGAGATCTATGCCGGCGAGCAAGGGGTGGCGTTTCAGCGCCACATCTTCGACACGATGCAGGAGAAGCGGGCGAACCCCGACGGCTCCGTCATCTCGTTCCTCACCAACGAAGCCCGCTTCGACGGCGTCCGTCCGCTGCGGGACGAAGAGGTCATCAGCATTGTCGACCACCTCTACATCGGGGGGAACGAGACGACGGCCTTCGCCCTGACGAACGCGCTCTACTTGTTGCTCTCCGTGCCGGGCGTCTACGACACGCTGCTCGCCGACCGCGCGAAGGTCAAGGGATTCGTCGAAGAGTCGCTCCGATTGGAGTCGCCGACCATGGGGTTGAACCGGGTGGTGTTCGCGGACACCAAGATCGGTGACGTGCCCATCCCCAAGGGTTCGACAGTGCATCTGCGCTACGCCGCCGCCAATCGGGACGGTCGAGCGTTTCCGGCACCGACGACGCTGGATGTCGACCGCCAGAACTCCCACCGGCACGTGGCCTTTTCGACAGGCGAGACGCACTGCCCGGGAGCCGGGCTGTCGCGCCTCGAGCAGAACATCGCCATCGAGGTGATCCTGCGTCGCTTACCCAACCTTCATTTCGTGGCGGGACGCAACGATTTCACGCACCACCACAACTTCACGTTGCGAGCGATGAAGGAGTTGTGGATCGGGTTCGACAC
>JBKJJS010000004.1:0-8174 GCA_046597895.1 Ilumatobacteraceae bacterium | reverse complement strand
CTTCATCGACGTCTACGTCAAGGGCGCACCGGACGTGCTGTTGACCCACTGCACCAGTACGGCCGCCGGCGATGGGACGTGCGCGCCGCTCGACCCACCTGGGCGCGATGTGACCCTCGCTGCGAACGACGTCCTCGGCGAGCGCGGGTTGCGGGTCCTCGCAGTTGCGTCGCGTCGCATCTCCCGCTCGGCCTGGGACCCGAACACGAACCCTCGCACTCACATCGAAAAGCTGTGTTTCGAAGGGCTCGTGGGTTTGGCGGACCCACCCCGCCCCGAGGCCCGGTTGGCGATCCTACGATGCCAAAGCGCCGGGATCCAGGTGAAGATGATCACCGGCGACCACGCCGCCACGGCTCGCACGATCGCCACCGAGCTCGGCATCACTGGCGAGGTGATCACCGGACGAGAACTCGATCAGCTCACTGCAGGCGAACTCGCTTCCCGCATCGAAGGCATCGGTGTCTTCGCCCGAGTCGCGCCCGAACACAAAGTCGCCATCGTCGAAGCACTCCAAGGACTCAACCATGTGGTGGCCATGACCGGCGACGGAGTCAACGACGCCCCCGCCCTCAAACGAGCCGATATCGGCGTCGCGATGGGCATCACCGGCACCGAGGTGTCCAAGGAGGCAGCCACCATGGTGCTCACCGACGACAACTTCGCGACCATCGTCAACGCCGTCGAAGGCGGGCGCACGATCTACGACAACATCATCAAGTTCGTCACCTTCCAACTGTCCACCAACATCGGCGCAGTCTTGACCATCGTTGCCGCGTCACTGTTGAACTGGCCAGACGACGGACGAGCGTTCTTCGCGCCGATCGCCATCTTGTGGGTGAACATCATCATGGATGGCCCGCCCGCGATGGCGCTCGGTGTGGATCCCCCAGGGCCAGGGACGATGACTCGGCCACCACGGCCACCGGACAGCCGGATCCTGACCATGCGCCGCCTGGTCCGCCTCGGTGGCTATGGCGCGATCATGACCGCCGGCACCCTCGCCGCGTACCGTGTCACCGTCGGGGCAGGAGCCGTCAGCGAGACCGACGCCACCCGCGGGACCGTCGTCGCGCTCACCGCGTTCGTGTTCTTCCAGCTGTTCAACCTCCAAAACGCCCGCTTTCCGGACCACTCCGCCCTGCGCAGGCACGCCTTCACCAACTGGCGCCTGTGGGCCGCGTCATGCTCGGTCCTCGTCCTCCAGATCGGCGCGATGTCCTGGGACCGCATCCAGCTGCTCTTCACCGGGCGAGACGCCGCCGTCCAGCTCAGCCTCTGGGACTGGGTAATCGCGATTGCTGCCGCGACCCCGATCCTCATCGTCGAAGAACTTCGCAAGCTCTTGAGCGCAAGGAGCCGCTGTTCCTGACTCAACCAACCCCAGCGCTCTCGCATGCATGGCTGTACTTCCTCGCGGGTCGTGACCTTCGACCCTTTCATGCCGCCGACGCCGGCGGAAGAATCGATCATGTGTACACACCGATCGCTGCCGCGGGCGTGAGCCACCCCCGACGCCGAGGAGCACCCTCATGAACGACCCGCGTACTCTCGTATTCGGTGACGACGGTTCACCAGCAGCCGACGTCGCCTGGTTGTTCATCAACAGTCACCGCTGGCCGGGCTGGCGCCTCGAGGTCGTCGCCGCCCACATGCCCGAGATCCCGGGGTTGTCGCTGCCGCGTAACGAAACCGAGCTCCACGCTTGGAATCCCCCGCAGCCTCGCAAACTGTTCACCGAAGCTCAATTTGCCGAGACAGCCGAGCTCACCGCCGCAACCGACCCACGCCTGGTCCTTTCCCGCGAGAGCGACCTCCTCGTCATCGGACCGCGTGGGCCTGGGCTGCTGAAAGCTCTACACCTCGGCAGCACGGCGGACTGGCTGCTCCTCCACCCGCCGGCCCCGCTCCTCATCGCCCGCCACGGCCATACCGTGCGCAGTGTCGTCGTCTGTGCCGACGGCTCCCCTCACGCCGACAGAATCACGAAAGTGCTGGCCGAGCTGCCATGGGCCGACCAGCTCGCGATCACCATCCTGGCCGTCGACGACCGCCGGATCGATGTCGACACCGCGACCGGCAGCGCTCGCAAGCGACTGGAAGCGGCGGGCGCAACCGTCAACGTCCGGGTTCTCAGCGGCAAGCCAACCACGATGATCCAACGGCACCTCGCTGATACCTCCCCCGACCTCGTAGCACTCGGCACGCGCGGCCTCACCGGCCTGCGTCACCTTCGCCTCGGATCGACCGCCAGCGCAGTCGCCAGGACTACGACCTGCTCCGTCCTCGTCGCTTGCGACGAGCAGGAATTCGCCCGCACGACCGGACCCGACCGATCAGTCATCCCGGAGCCACGCAACGGGGACCGCACGTAGGCCCTGATGTTTCGAGCGGCTCGGCGGATGCTCCCAGGCGTGCTAGTACCTGAGCACTGCGGCCAGTCGGTCGTGATCGGCCAGCCTTCCGTCGGGGATGATCGCAACGCGCCCTCTGTTGTTGAGGACGATCTCGATGAGTTCGTCGATGGCGTCGTCAATCACGTCGGAGGCTTCGATGTCGGCGGCGGCGACGCGTTGTCCGTTGCGTAGACGCGCCGGGTAGGCGTAGGTTTCTTCGACGACAAGGAGGTCGACGCGTGAGTCGTTGGCGAGTTCCCAGACTTCGTTGACGCCGCCTGCATATCGGTTTGCCCCGCGAGCTTTGTCGAGGTGGTCGAGAGCTCGTTGGTTGTCGGTGCGGAGCCAGTCGCAGACCAGGGGCCAGGCCTGGTTGTGGAGATCCACCCAGCTCGTTCGGTCGTGGTTGCCGCGGATTATTCCAATCGCATCGACGTTGCACGACTTGGCGACGTCGCGGGCCGTGCGGTTGACGCCGGCCACGACGGTCGGGAGCGGTTGTCGGGCGTGCTCGGCTGCGACGGCGGTCATCACAGTGCGGGCCCATGCGACGGCACCCTGGTCGTCGTCACGGCGCAGCGGCCAGGTCTCGGTTCGTTCCTCGACCAATCGGGCGCGATCGCCGATGAACAGCCGTGATTTGTGGTCGCTCAGTGTGATGACCCGGTACAGCGCGGTCCGGTTGGCGTCAGCGACGAGATCCCGGGTGGCAAAGGTGTTGTCGATGACGACGCGGTCACTGGTGATGTCTGCGAGGCGGACAACGGCCGAGTAGTGGGGCGACGCGAACACCGCTATTGCATTGGTCGTCTTCTCGTTGGCACTAGATGCGATGAGGGCTTTCATCAAGTCGATCACGTTTCGGCGGGTGTCGTCGGGTACGTCGCTTTCAAGCCGGTGATCCGCGCGGTCGGCGAGTCCGATCAACGCAACTAGGTCGTTCGGGGCCATCGACGGTCCCGGGGTGGTTGTGAGCAGCAGGGTGACGCACGGGTATGCGTGCTGGCGCTGGAGTTCGGCCAGTAGCGAGCGATTCATCAGGACGGTTCCTTCACAGGATGTTGGGGATGTGAGGATCTGGCAGTCGATATACGCCGGCACGACGGCTTGACAGCGAGGGAGCGCAGGCGGGTGGCGGGAACTCACCTGCGTTCTCCTCGCCTCGAGCGTGTACCGCAGTGGGCTTGCCACCGGGTGAAGCTCATGCACACAACCCTCGTACCACTCGTTCCAGAATACAATGGTTCACATCGGTGGAATTCAGCCACCTTTGTTTCCGAATCTCGGAAATCATGATCGGTGTTCTCAGTAGACTCAACCTGATGGTCGCACGATCCACCAGCCGCCGCTCAGACGTTGAGGCGCTCGTTGGTCCTTCAGCAACGAACGCGAACGAAGTCGGCGGGCTTGCCGCACGCGACGCGGGCGTCGAGCCAACGATGCTCGGGGATTATCTACGCGCCATCATCGAGGTGGCTCGGAGCGGGCAACGGCTGTCACCGGTCGACGTCGAGACGTGCCGAAACCAAGGAGAGGAGGCCGCCAACCAAGGCGTTGCCTTGTCGGCGGTGCTCGACCTCTATCTCAGCGCCACCTGGCGGCTCTGGGTCGACATCGACACCCGGGCACCGCACTCGAGAGCGGCCACGGTGGGGTCGGCAGCTGCAGCGATGTTTCGGGCCGCTGACGACGCCGCCGCGGCGCTCGCAGCCGGTTACGAGCGGGCCCAGCGTCGCACCATACGATTCGAGGAGTCACTGCGCCGCGAGTTCATCGATGACCTCCTCGCTGGGGGCGGGGAGCCGGACCTGATGCTGGAACGGGCCGCCCGTTTCGGGTTCAACCTCGCCGGAACCCATCACGTTGTCGTCGCCCAAACCGGCCGACGGCTGCTCGACGCCGGCCCCGTCCACAGTCGGCTCGAAGCACACATCCTGGCCACCTTCAAGGGTCGCGATGTCATGGTCGCCACTAAGCAAGGTTTACTTGTCTGCGTGATGCCTGGCGTCGCCAGCGACGCCCCGACCGGCTTGATCCCCTCGCTGGAAGACACCGGCGAGGGACCATGGCGGATCGGGGTCGGTCGCCCCGGTCGCGGGTCTGGCGGCGTGGTCCGCTCCTACAGTGAAGCCTGTCAGTCGCTCGAGCTCGCCAGTCGGCTGGCCCGTTCGAGCTCGGTCGCCCGGTTCGAGGACCTCCTGCCCTACCGGGTGCTGACCGCTGACGCCGCCCTGCTCGGGGAACTGGTCGAGGCAGTCCTCGGACCTCTCCAGCGGGCGCGGGGCGGAGCGCAGCATCTCATCGAGACGCTCGAAGCTCACATCGCCGCGTCGGGGAACCTCTCCGCCACCGGCCGGGCGCTGCACCTCAGTCCCCGCGCCGTCGACTACCGCCTCCAACGAATCACCCAGCTCACCGGTCACTCACCCCAAGACCCGGAAGGCCGCTTCGTTCTCGAACTCGCTGTGCGTGCCCGCCCCCTCATCGTCACCAGCGAGTCTCGCACCGCCGCCCCCACTCCAGCTGTCGCTCCGAGATCCAGCAAGAACAAGCTCCGAACACCTCCGGAGTCAGGGATAGCCTTCGAGCTAGGAGCGAGCCGAGAATGAGGACATGGTCACTCCCAATTTCTCAGACCGGCACCGGTTCGCCCGCCGCCTGGGTGCCTTTGCGGGTTTCATCATCGTCCACGCGGTTATCCTGGGAGGCGGGTGGGTCCTCGCTGGCGAAGTAGGTCTTCTGCTGGCGATCGCCGTCGCGCTCGTCTACGAGGCGAAACTGGCGAAGCATCGGACGAGAGCACTCGACCGCTCGTCATCATCCTCGGCACAAGCACCCGACCGCTCGGCGGTGGTGACGACGGCAGCAGCAGGACGCCCTAGGCCATGACATCCGACCTTGACCCGCCACCACGGAGCCCGGGTCGAACACAGTCCGGTAGCCTTCGGACACAACGGCAGCGTGTGCGAGTGGAGCAGCGAAGTGACAAATCAGAGCGCAGCCGGACCGGCCGACCCATCCGTAGCATTTGGCGATCTTGCGCAGGCCTCCACAGATGCCCGCTGGCTCGTGGAGTGCCTCTTGGAGGTGCTCCAAGAGACTGGAGATGCCGAGGCCGCCGACACACTTCCGTGGACAAGCGAGTCGGAAGCAGTCAAGCGTCCGCTGACCACTGAGCGGACGGTGCAGGCGCAGTCGATTGCGTTCCAGCTGTTGAACTTGGCCGAGGAAAACGTAGCCGCACAGCGCCGCCGGGCCGAGTCTCCGTCGGCTGTGCCCGGATCCTGGGGCCAAGTGTTGGGTGCCCTGCAGCGAAGCGGGTTGGGCGACACGGAGATGGCGGCGGCGGTGGCCGGGGTGCGTGTGGAGCCAGTGTTCACGGCTCACCCGACTGAGGCGAAGCGGCAGACCGTCCTCGAGTGCTACCGGGAGCTCTACCTCCTGCTCGGCCGGCGCGCTGATCCGTTGGCGGGTCCTCAGGAGCAACACGCACTGCGCGACGACGTGAAGGTGCTGCTCGAGCGGCTCTGGCGCACTGGCGACATCTTCCTCGAGAAACCCGATGTCTCCTCCGAGCTACGCAACGTGATCCATTACTTGCGAAATGTTCTTCCCGCCGCGCTCTGCGGTCTCGATCGGGGACTGCGTCAGGCTTGGTCGGGGCTCGGCTTGGAGCCGGGACTGCTCGAAAGCCACGAGGCGCTCCCTGTGGTGTCGTTCGGCACCTGGGTGGGCGGCGATCGAGATGGTCATGCGCTCGTCACGGCAGCGGTCACGAACTTTGCGCTGCGCGAACTGCGAGCCAACGCTCTTGCCCTCGTCCGTCGACAGCTCACAGATCTTGCCGCCCGATTGAGCCTCTCCGATCAGCTCCAGGTCGCGCCGCCGGCTCTGACGGCGCGCATCGTCGAGCTCGGCGCCGCACTGGGCGAGCGCGGCCAAGCGGCCATCCGCAGAAACCCGAACGAGCCGTGGCGTCAACTCCTCAACCTGATGAGGGAGAGTTTGCCCGACAGCGAGCGGTCCGAGCCGTACCCGGCCCGTCCGATAGCGCTCCGCTGCGTGGGGCCGGACGAACTCGCCGCCGACCTGCAACTGCTTCACGACGCCATGGTCACCGTAGGAGCTGGGCGGCTCGCCGCCGCCGACGTCACACCGGTGCAGCGGTTGGTTGCAACGTTCGGATTCCACCTGGCGGTGCTCGACGTTCGACAAAACAGCGCGTTCCACGACCGCGCCGTCGCCCAACTGCTCACGGCCGCCGGCCTCGATGGCGCCGACTTCCCGGACTGGGGCGAGGCTCGACGGATCGAGTTTCTCAACGACGAGTTGCGCTCGTTGAAACCACTCACCCGACCCGACGACGAGCTCGGGCCCGAAGCCGATGCTGTGCTGTCGTGCTATCGAGAGCTTCTGGAGCATCACCGTTCATTCGGCCCCGACGGCCTCGGCGCTCTGATCGTGAGCATGACCCGGAACCTGTCCGACCTTCTGGTTGTTTACCTGCTCGAGCGCGAGGTGGGTCTGTTGGTGGACGAGGGAGCCGGCACCGTCAGCTTGCTCCCCGTGGTCCCGCTGTTCGAGACGATCGACGATCTCCAGCGCAGTCATGAGGTCATGGCCACGTTCCTGGATCATCCGGTGACCGCGCGCAGCCTTGCGAGGGAAAGCCACACGAGGGGAGCGCGGGAACCCGTGCAGCAGGTGATGGTCGGCTACAGCGACAGCAACAAGGACGGAGGTATCGCCGCCAGCCTGTGGGCCGTTTACCGGGCGCAACAACGGCTCACGACGGTCGGGCAAGACCGCGGGATAAGGATCCGGTTCTTCCACGGCCGCGGCGGCAGCGTGAGCAGGGGCGCTGGACCGACAAGCCGTTTCATCCGGGCTCTGCCCGGTGACGCGCTCGGCGGCGATCTGCGCCTCACCGAACAAGGGGAGACGATCGCCCAGAAGTACGCCAACGAGGACACGGCGGTCCACAACCTGGAACTGCTGGTCGCCGGTGTCGTCGGCGCCCACGCCACGCACCGCAGAACTCGGGAGCCGTCGCACCGCCTCGAACCGGTGCTCGAAAGAGTGGCCGAGACGAGCTGTCGCGCCTACCAGGATCTCACGACGTCTGCCGGGTTCATGACCTTCTTCCGACAGGCGACCCCCATCGACGTGATCGAGCAGACCAGGATCGGTTCGCGACCTGCTCGACGAACCGGACAGGCAACGCTCGCCGATCTTCGTGCGATCCCCTGGGTGTTCAGCTGGAGCCAGGCCCGTTTCTATCTCTCCGGCTGGTACGGCCTCGGTACCGCTCTCGAAACGCTCCATGACACCGAGCCAACGGCGTTCAATTCGCTCGTCGCGGATCACGTCCGCTGGACGACATTGCACTACATCGTGAGCAACGCGGCCACGAGTATCGCAACCTCCGACGCCGGTGTTATGCACGCGTACGCCGGTCTAGTCGACGACCCGGAAATCAGGGAAACGATCCTTGAACGCATTCTCACCGAGCGTCGCCGCACCATCACTCAACTCGAGCGCATCTACGGCGGCCCATTGGCCGAGCGCCGGCCCCACATCAGTCGCAGCCTCGGCCTGCGCAACGAAGGCCTCCTCGGCCTGCACCACCACCAGATCCGGCTGCTTCACGACTGGCGCTACTGCATCCGCCAGAATGAACCAGACACCGCGGCACCGTTGCTCGACCATCTTCTGCTGACGGTCAACGCAATTGCGAGCGGCCTTCGAACGACAGGGTGAACATCGCGCCCGACGCGC
>JBKJJS010000460.1:0-15555 GCA_046597895.1 Ilumatobacteraceae bacterium | reverse complement strand
TGCCCGACCTCACCTTCAAACTGAGGGACGACATGATGGAGTCGGCTGAGCTCACCAGCACCGATCCGCAGGTGGCGGTCTTCACCGTGAAGGAAGCCGCGGTGTGGGCCGACGGCGAGCCCATCGACTGTGACGACTTCTATCTCACCTGGTTCTCGTCAAACGGAAAGGCCGGCAACCGCCAGAAGGATGGCGCCGATGAACTCGACGCCGATGGCAATGCCATCCCCGTGTTCCGCGCTGCCAGCACCACGGGCAACGACCAGATCTCCTCGGTCACCTGTGATGCCACCGGCCGTGTCATCACGGCCACGTTCGACACCCCGTTCGCTGACTGGAAGGCGCTGTTCGGCACCCAAATTCCGGCGCACATCGTCGAGCAGAAGTCCGGCGTTGCCGATCTCACGGCGGCCCTCACTCCCGAGGACACTCTGAAGGTTGCCGACGCGTGGAACGACGGGTTCACCGTCGCCAGCGGCGGCGGTACTGACAAGGCTGTGGCCCTGTCAGGTGCCTCGTACGAGATCTCCGAGTTCAACGCCGGCCAGAACGTCATCCTCACCCGGAACGAGAAGTTCTTCGGTAAGCCTGGCCTCGCCGACTCGATCATCTTCCTCCTCGTTCCCGATGCTGCGGCCGAGCCGCAGGCATTGGAGAACGGTGACGTCCAGGTGATCTCGCCGCAACCGAACCCGGACCTTTTGGCTCAGTTGCAAGGCATCGCCGGTGTGACCGTATCCATCAACCAGGGCGTGACGTTCGAGCACTACGACCTCAACCTGAAGAACGTGCACTTGGCCAATCTGGCCGTACGTCAGGCGTTCGCGTTGTGCCTCGACCGCGAGGAGATCGTCACGACGCTCGTGAAGCCCCTCAACCCCGACGCCACGGTGCTGAACAACCGGATCTTCGTTCCCGGCTCGCCGTACTACGAGGATCACATGGGCGAGTTCGCCACCCAGGACATCGAGAAGTCCAAGGCTCTTCTCGCCGGGGCTGGCTACACCGTGGGTGAGGACGGAATCGCCGTCAGCGCCGCCGGCGAGCGGCTCACGCTGCGCCTCGGCCGTCGTGATCCGAACCCGCGTCGTCAGAGCAACAACGCCCTGGCGATCGAGCAGTGCAAGGAAGCGGGCTTCGAGCTCACCGACGACCCGGCGGAGAACTTCAACTCCGAGCGGCTTCCGGCCAGTGACTACGACGTGGCTCTGTTCGCCTGGGTGGCCTCAGCTGCCCTGTCGTCCACGAACTCCGTCTACCTGCCCCCGGATGACGGTGGCGGCCAGAACTGGAACAACTGGATCGAGCCCAAGGTCAAGGAACTCGCCGACAAGGCCAACGTCGAGTTCGACGATGCCGCCCGCGGTGCGCTCTACAACGAGATGGATGCCCTGATCTCCGCGAACATGGTGACCATCCCGCTCTTCCAGTTCCAGGACCTCGTGGCGTACAGCAACACCGTCGCCGGTGTCGTCTACAACGGGCCGCTTGGGGTCACGTGGAACGCCAACGAGTGGGCGCTGACGATCTAGCCCGTCGGTTTCCTCATACTCTGAGGTAGTCATACACATGCTGAGCCGGTGGCGCACTAAGGTGGCGCCACCGGCTCAGTCCGTTTTATGAGGGGTCCGTTTTGCGAGGGGTCCGTTTTGCGAGGGGGAGGTTTGCGTGCTGAGGTTCATTGCGCGCCGTGTGCTGGTTGCTATACCGCTGCTGTTCGCCGCCAGCATCCTCACGTTCATCATGGTGATCAACATCGGGGAGCCCCAGAAACTGGAGGACCTGAGGACGAAGCCGGGTGTGTCGCCGACGACCATCTCGAACCTGGAGCACCAATACGGGCTCGACCAGCGCCCAATCACCCGCTATTGGGACTGGATCAATGGATTCGTCAGGGGCGACTGGGGCACGGACAGCGAGCAGACGGATGTGCGGTCGGACTTGTGGCGCGCCATGCAGGTCACGCTCAAGTTGCTGATCTTCGCCCAGATCTCCGCCGTGATCCTCGGGATCATGGTGGGCCTCATCAGTGCACTGCGGCAGTACAGCGCCTTCGACTACATCGCCACAGGCTCCGCCTTCTTCTTCTTCTCCATACCAACCTTCGTCCTCGCGTCCCTCTTCAAACAGTTCCTCGCCATCGAGATCAACCCGTGGTTACGACAACCAAGTATCTCGACCACGATCGTGATCATCCTCGGCGTGCTCGGGCTGTTGTGCGGCATCGGCGTCGTCCGGAACCGTTTTCGCTTCGAGCGCAAGAAGCCCTTGAACAAGATGATCCTCGGTGCCGTGGCCGGGGTAGCTGTTGTGGCGGCGAGCCTCCTCATGTTCAAGCTCATCTGGGGTGGCAACGTCTACCGCGAGGGCAACCCGAAGCCACTCATCCCGACTACGAGCGAAGCGACGCCAGGGTTTAAGGGCTCGAGGTGGGAGACGTTCCAGGACTTCTTCTGGCACGCGCTGCTGCCCAGCCTCACTCTCATCACCATCTCGTTCGCTGGCTACAGCCGCTTCATGCGGGCATCCATGCTCGAGACGATGAACTCGGACTACGTGCGGACGGCGCGGGCGAAGGGGATCAAGGAGGGCCGAACGGTCTTTCGCCATGCCTTCCGCAACTCGCTCATCCCACTCACGACGCAGGTCGCCCTCGACTTCGGAGCGCTGCTCGCCGGAGCGATCATCACCGAGCGCGTGTTTGCGTGGGCGGGGATGGGCCGCTTCTTCACGGATGCATTGACGAACCGGGAGCCGTACCCCATCCTGGCGTTTGTCATGGTCACGGCCGTCGCAGTGGTCACATTCAACATGATCGCGGATATTTTGTACGCCCGACTCGACCCGAGGATTCGCCTTGACTGAACTCCTTGATGCCGCAGCGCCCGACGCCGGCGAGGGGGTCACCCCGGCGGACCGCGAGTTCACGGTGGCCGCCCGTGCCCAGTGGAAGACTGTCTTGCGGCGGTTCCTTCGCCACAAGCCAGCGGTCATTTCCATGGTGGTGCTCACCGCGATTTCCGTGTGGGCATTCTTCTTCCCGTTGATCTGGAAGTGGAACTACACCGAGCGAGACAAGACCGCGTTGTCCAAGCCCCCGGGCAACGGTCATCCATTCGGTACGGACGACCTGGGCAAAGATGTCATGGCCCTCGTCATGAGAGGCATCCAACGCTCCCTGGAGGTGGCGCTGCTCGCCGCCGTGATCGTGGTGTTCCTCGGCATCCTGATCGGCGCGATCGCGGGATACTTCCGGGGCATCGTGGACGCCATCCTCATGCGCTTCACCGATCTCGTTCTCACCATCCCGCTGCTCGTGATCGTGGCGGTGGTCAGCGTCGGTATTCCTGGCTCTCCCTGGTACGTCATCCCCATCATCCTCGGCCTGGTGGCGTGGACGGGACTGGCCCGCATCGTGCGTGGCGAGTTCCTTTCGCTGCGAGAAAAAGAGTTCGTCGAGGCGGCCCGGGCTATCGGGGTCACGGATCGGCGAATCATCTTCCGTCACATCCTGCCCAACCTGGCCGGCCCGATCATCGTGGTCGCGACACTGACCATCGCCGGCGCCATCCTCACTGAGGCCGCCCTTTCGTTCCTCGGCTTGGGCATCCGCCCACCCGAGGTGTCGCTCGGTTTGTTGATCAGTACGTACCAGTCGGCGTTCCAGACGAGACCCTGGTTGTTCTGGTTCCCGGCGGCCTCGATCGTGTTGATCTGCCTCTGCATCAACTTCATCGGCGATGGGTTGCGCGACGCCCTCGACCCCAAGCAGAACCGGGTAAGGACATGACGACTCCGCTCCTCGAGGTCGACCACCTGAATGTGCGCTTCCCCACCGAGGACGGCACCGTCCATGCCGTACGGGACGTGTCGTTCACGCTCAGTCATGGCGACGTGTTGGGTGTCGTCGGCGAGAGCGGGTGTGGGAAGTCGGTGACCGCGATGGCGCTGATGGGGTTGCTGCCGCGCAGTGCCCGCATCGACGGATCCATCAAGTTCGAGGGCGACGAGATCGTGGGGCTCAAGGGGAGCCAACTCGTGCGCTTCCGGGGCAACAAGATCGGGATGATCTTCCAGGACCCGATGACCTCGCTGAACCCCGTCTACACGGTGGGCTGGCAGATCACCGAGACGATTCGGGCCCACAACGACATGTCGAAGAAGGCGGCCAAGGCGCGGGCAATCGAACTGCTGCAACTCGTGGGAATTCCGGAGCCGAATCGGCGGATCGGCAGCTACCCCCATGAGTTCTCGGGCGGCATGCGCCAGCGCGTGATGATTGCCATGGCGATGGCCAACGACCCTCAGGTGCTGATTGCCGACGAGCCGACCACGGCGCTGGACGTCACCGTGCAGGCCCAGATACTCGAGACACTGCTAGAAGTGAAGAAGGAGTTGAACGCCGCCATCCTCCTGATCACCCACGATCTTGGTGTCGTGGCGAGCATGGCGGACCGGGTCCAGGTCATGTACGCAGGGAGCATCGTGGAGTCTGGATCCGTCGACGACATCTATTATCGGGCACGGATGCCGTACACGTCAGGGCTGCTCGGTGCCATCCCAAGCCTCGCCGGGGACGGGCACAAGTTGAACCAGATCAAAGGCTCGACCCCATCGCTCATCCGGCTACGGCCTGGATGCCCCTTCTCCAACCGGTGCCCGCTCGTGGCCGATCAGTGCCTGGCCCAGGAGCCACCGCTCGGTCCAACGGATGGGGATGGTCACAGCGCGGCCTGTCATCGTTGGCGAGAACTCGTCGGCAAGGACGGGCGATTGCTGTTCCGCGAGGAGACGCCGGTATGACCACTCCCTTGCTCGAAGTGACGAACCTCGTCAAGCGCTTCCCGATCAAGTCGCGTGGGCTCATCACGAGGAACGTCGGCTTCGTCGACGCCGTTTCGGATGTGTCATTCCACGTCGCGGCCGGCGAGACGTTGGGTCTCGTGGGCGAGAGCGGTTGCGGGAAGTCCACCACGGCGCGTTGCATTCTGCAGCTGCTCGAGGTGACGTCCGGCTCGGTCAAGTTCGAAGGACGTGAACTCGTCGGACTGTCGTCGAAGGAGATGCGGCCGCTCCGGCGCGAGATGCAGATCGTGTTCCAGGATCCTTATGCGTCGCTGAACCCTCGTTGGCAGATCAACGAGACCATCGCCGAGCCGCTACGGGTCCACGACCAGTACGACAAGAAGGCCGGCAAGGAGCGGGTCGCCGAGTTGTTGCGCCTCGTCGGGCTGAACCCGGAGCACGGCAACCGCTACCCACACGAGTTCTCGGGAGGTCAGCGTCAGCGCATCGGCGTGGCGCGGGCGCTGGCGCTCAACCCCAAACTGATGGTGCTCGACGAGCCGGTCTCCGCCCTCGACGTGTCCGTCCAAGCTGGGGTGATCAACCTGTTCGAGGAGTTGCAGGATCGAATGGGCCTGGCGTTCGTCTTCGTGGCGCACGACCTCTCGGTGGTGCGCCACATCTCGGACCGGGTGGCCGTGATGTACCTCGGCAAGATCGTCGAGACGGGCACGCGGGATCAGGTGTATATGGAGGCCGCCCATCCGTACACCAGAGCGTTGCTCTCGGCGGTGCCGCTGCCGGATCCCGTGGCGGAACGGGCCCGTCATCGCCAGATCCTGGTCGGCGACCCGCCGTCTCCGATCAACCCGCCGTCTGGGTGTCGGTTCAGGACGCGCTGTCCGAAGGCGCAGGACCGGTGTGCGGCCGAAGAGCCGGCGCTCGTCGATCGGGGCCAAGGGCATCCAGTGGCCTGTCACTTCCCTGAGACCGAGCCAATGCAGTTGTCGGAGCCGGTTGAGCTGCATTCCGGCCGGTAGGATGCGTCGCCGTGCATGATCTCATCCTCTACCTCACCATCGCCATCAACGTGATCGTCACGTTCGCGATGATCGGCGGCATTCTGCTCCACAGCGGACGCGGTGGCGGCCTGTCGGACATGTTCGGCGGGGGTGGTGGCGCCGCGCTGGGCTCAACGGCCGCAGAGCGCAACCTCAACCGGATCACGTTTGTGCTCGCCCTGATCTGGGGATTCACGATCATCGCGCTCGGATTGCTGTTGGCCAACTGACCGGCCGGCAGTACCATCACACGTACCACGTCGGAGTGGCGGAATAGGCAGACGCGCTAGGTTGAGGGCCTAGTGAGTGTATAACTCGTGGGGGTTCAAGTCCCCCCTCCGACACGCATAAAAGACCTGTTCAGAGGTTGTGCAACCCTCAAACGGTGTGTCGTTTCGCCAGCGGTTTGCAAGCACTTTTGTGGATGACTTTCCGGCGCGGCCGGTGGACGCCTGTGGATAACTCCGAGTTGGCGATCGAAGCCGGACTTGGGCGGTCGCATCGATACCGGGACGCTGACACCGCCGGACCATGCCGCTGGCGGCGATCCGCAAGGCCGCAGGCCGACGCGAGGCCGGCCGAAGGCCGGGCGCAGCTGAGCCAGTCACCGTCGAGGAATTCGCCGGCGAAGTCCACCGACCACGTACCGACGTCCGAGCTGCTCCACGGCTGGCGTCGGCTCCAGTATCGTGTTGGTGGTGGAGTCGGTGGCGTTTGCTGTGCGTGACAACCACGCAGTGTGGGCTGGGCGGACGTTGCGCGAGTGGACTGATGTTCTCGTCGAGACGTTGGTCGCCGAGTTCGATCCGGTCAGGATCATTCTGTTCGGGTCCCTCGCGGCGGGGGTGGACGGGCCTGATTCCGACATTGATCTTCTGGTGGTGTTGGACGATGCTCCGGTTGCGGAACGTCGCCGGTTGATGGTCGACATGCGCCGCGCCACGCGGGCGGTCGCTGCACCCCACGATCTCTTGGTGACGAGTGCCGCTGATCTCGAGCGAAACTCGGCGATCCCGGGCACGACGGAGTACGAGCCGGCCCAACACGGCGTCGCGGTCTACGAGCGTGTCGTCGCCTGACGAGCCATCGCCTGCGCAACGCTGGTTCGCGCTCGCCAACGATGACCTGGCAGCGGCGCGGGTGCTGGTCGCTGATGGTTCCGTCGCGTTGCGCATTGCAGGCTTCCTTGCGCAGCAGGCAGCCGAGAAGTCCCTGAAGGCTGGCCTGTTCGCGGCAACGGTTGCCGCACCGCGGATTCACGGGCTGAGCCAACTGCTCGCTCGCTATCCAGCGCATGCCGCGCCTGCGGTTGATGCCGACGACCTCGACATGCTCGACCCCTGGGTGATCGACGGACGGTATGCGGCGGATCTCCCCGACCTGGGTTCCGACGAAGCGGACCAGTTGCTGCAGGCTGCGCAACGTGTCATCGACGCCGTGCGTGCATCCGCTCGCGGTGTCGAGTTGCTGCCGTGAGCGCAGACTCCCCGACGTCGTGGTCCGCCAGCAATTCTGTGTAGACGGATCCCTCCACGCCGGTCACGCCGTCGTTCGCCGGGCCGGCTGACCTCTGTCTCCTCGGGCGCCGGGTGATCGGCTGGACCCCTATAGCCCGTAGATCATCGCCGCGATGTGGTCGGCGGCGTCGCTTTGCATCGGGCGACGGACGTGGGTGTAGATGTCGGCGGTGATGCGCTCGATGGCGTGATTCAGCCGTTTCCCGCTGAGGTCGGCTCATGTGGATGGCTTGCTCGCCAGCGTCGCGGCGACGACCGGGCGAAGTCGTGTGCGGGCAAGGTGCGTGACGAATTGGCGGATGACGGGCACGATGAAGAGTCGGCCGGCTACCGCGACGACTGCACCGAGTGTGAGCCCGGCGAGCACATCGGCTGGATAGTGGGCCCCGACGTAGACGCGGGTGAAGGCCATGGTCCCCGCTGCGACAGCCGCGACCGTTCCCCACCTGCGGTTGGTCATGAGCAGGCCGGCGGCCACGGCGCCGGCGACAGTGGCGTGGTCGCTCGGGAACGAGAAGTCGGCGGTGCGGGCGATGAGCACGTGAACGTCAGTCATCGTCTCGTATGGACGGAGCCGATCGACGGCTCGGCCGATGAGTTGCCCGGCCCCGAGGGCCGCGAGCGCCGCTCCTCCAGCCCAGATGGCGCCGGCGACACCGAGGTGAGCGTTGTGGCGCCGCCCGTCGAGGTATGCGGCGATGAGCAACGCGGCGAAGACGACGATCCCCGCGTTGGCGTAGAGCTTGAATGCACCGTGGGCCCACGTTGTGTGGTCGGCGAGTCCGTTGATCAATCGGTAGAGGGCGCGGTCCACTGTGGTTGCTTCCCTTCGGATTCAGTGGTCGAGCGAGGCGACCGGCCACTCGGCGGATGTGGCTGCGGCTGCAGGTGAAGGCGTCGACTCGTCCGGGTCGGCGTCCACGAGGATCAGCGAGAACGTGGTCGGGTAACGGCGGGTGAGCAGCAGTCGGCCACCGTCGGCTTCGGCCATCGCTCGGGCGAGGGCGAGGCCGATGCCGGTCCGGGCGCCCTCGCCGCGCAGGAAGATGCGTTCGACGTCGGCCGATTCGATCTCGCCACCGTCGTCGGTGGCATCGATGGCACCACCACCGGCGACCCGACGCGCGGTGATCGTGATGGGGCCGAGGCCGTGATGGAGGGCGTTGTCGATCAGGACATCGAGGATCTGGTCGACGGATGCGGCCGAGCCACTCGCCGTGATCGGCTCCGTGGTGACCGCGGTGATGACGCGGCGAACCGCTCCGAGTCTGGTGGTCCACCTGGCGGCGGCGTGTCGGGCGGCGAGGTCGAGGCGCACGGTTGAGGTCTGCGGCATCGAGTCGCGGGCGAAGGAGAGGAGGTGTTCGACGGTGTCCTCGATCCGGGCGAGGTCGTCGAGCGCGGCATCGATGGCTTCGGCCGCGTTGCTGGTGCGCGCTGTTTCGAGGCGAAGTTGTAGGGCGGTCAGGGGTGTTCGGAGTTGGTGGGAGACGTCGGCGCTGAACTGCCGCTCCCGGGCCAGGGCGGCGTTGACCCGTTGGGAGCTGCCAGAGAACGCGGCGGCCAGGGTGTCGATCTCCTCGATGCCTGACGATGCCATGGGCTCGATCCGCCCGCCGTCACCGAGACGGGCCGCGAACGCTGCAAGGTCGATGACCGGCTGCGAGAGCCGGCGGGCGAGGCGGTTGGCGACGAGCCAGCCGAGCGACAGCGCCGCGACACCGGATGCACCCATGATGAGCCACGCCTGTCGTGAGCGATGGTTGGCACCGTCGAGGGACTCCGCGAGGCGCAGGGCGCCCACGGTCTGCTCGGTGGCGTCGTCGATGACTGGTGTCGCCACGACTATCTCGCCGTTGGTCGTCGAGGCTGTGTTTCCATGGAGCGCCTGCAGCACGGCCGAGTCGGGGAGAGCGGGCCCGTCGCCGAACACGAGGCGACCGTCTGCGTCGTAGACGCTGAATGCCGGCGGGGCGTCCGGCTCTTCGTTGACACTCGCAAGCTGCACCGGATCGAGCGGCACCTGGATCTCCGCGAGCGTGCGCGCCGCATCCGCCTGCAACTCGACCACCTCGGAGTCGACGATCGACTGGTGGATGGCGAGGGCGAGCGGAATACCGAGGGCGACGAGGATCAAGGCCGATACGCCGACGATGGCCTCCGTGATGCGCCGCTTCACCTGGCGACCATTCGGTACCCGACGCCGCGGACGGTGGCGATCTCGATGGCGTCGCCGAGGTTGCGGCGTAGCGCCATGATGTGCATGTCGAGCGTCTTGGTGGAGCCGTCCCAGTGCACGTCCCACACCTCGGACATGAGCCGCTCCCGCGTGACCACTCGATCGACCTCTCGTGCGAGCACGAGGAGCAGTTCGAACTCACGCCGACGGAGTGTCACGGGTTCGCCGTCGACCGTCACGACGTAGGAGGCGGGATCGATCTGGACCTTGCCGATCTTGATCGATGCCATCGGATCGATCGCGTCGGCCCTTCGTAGCTGGGATCGAACCCGGGCCAGGAGGACACTCATGGAGAACGGCTTCGTGACGTAGTCGTTGGCGCCGGCGTCAAGACCGACGACGATGTCGATGTCGGCATCGCGTGCGGTGACCAGAACGATGGGCAAGTCACGGTCCTGTTCTCGAAGCCAGCGGCACAGCGTGAAGCCGTCGATGTCCGGGAGCCCGGCGTCGAGCAGCACCAATCCGGGCATCGCCTGCTCCACTGCCGCGGTCGCGGCCGCGGCATCGCGACACCAATCGATGCGATAGCCGTGGCTCGCGAGAGCGTCGTGCATCGCTTGACCGATCGACTCGTCGTCTTCGACCAGGACGATGCGCGATCCCTGTCGGGCACCCGGTTCCGCCATCAGTCGCTCAGGCCACCGCAGCTGCGGGTTCGCGCTGGCTCTGGTGGCGGCTCAGGTAGACGACGACGCCGAGGATGGTGGTCAGGAACAGGGCGCTCGTTGCCACCGTGCCGAGGCCGACCCCGCCGTCTGCCCGCTTCTGTGAGAGGTAGTCGCCCATCGAGGCGCCGAGCGGCCTCGTCAGGATGTAGGCCATCCAGAACGCCGCAACGGCGCCCAGCTTGAACACGTAGTGGGCGGCGCAGACCACGCCGATCGCGGTGGCGAAGATGAGGGCCGACTTCCAGTAGCCCACGTTGAGCTTCTCGGCCACGAGGTCGCCGGCGGCTGTGCCGAGGGCGAAGGTGAACAGGATGGCGAGCCAGTAGAAACCTTCACGCTTCGACGTCATGATCGTGTGGATGGACAAGGTGCCCTCGCTCACGTACCACGCCGTGAATGTGGCGGCTAGGGCGACCGCGAAGATCGTTGTGCTCACTTCGAGACTGACACCGGCGTTGTCGACCATGTTGTCCGTGATCAACGTGCCCACGATGCTGATGAGTACCACAGCCAGCCAGTAGATACCCGGCACGTACCGGCGCGACCGGAACTGGTAGACGATCACGATGATCAGCAGGCTGGCCATGATGTAGGTGGTGTTGGTGAGCCCGAGGTTCAAGTTGCCTGACAAGAAGTCAGCAGCCGTCTCACCGACGGTGGTGGCGAGCACCTTGATCAGCCAGAAGAACAAGGTCACCTCGGGGACCTTGTTCAGCGTAGTTCTGAGATCGGGTCGGTTCGCGAGATTGCTCCGCGCGTTCTCCATGGTTGCTCGCTCCTGTGAAAGGCGGTGGGGCTTGGCACCGTACGGATGGCGTGGTCAAGCGATTGGGCGTGCTCGGTCAACGGTCGGTAAATCGGAACCGAATGAATTCGGTGAGCCGCCATCAACGTGCTCGCCGGATCGATATGTGAGCCGCTAGCCGGGGCGTTCGGCAGTGAAGCGCTCCTGGGCTGACCGATCGTGATCGTGTCTGTGCCGCTGTTCGTCAGCTCGAGGAGGGAGTCATCCCCGGTGGCGGTGTCCATCACGTCCGGCGAAGGTCGTGGGCGGTCGCTGCGGGTCGGTGTCGGGGGCGGCTGGCTGTGAGATCACTAGATCTCTCATTGCGTTGACCTGCAAGTCAGTCTATTCGACCATATGATAAATACGTAATATTCTCAGGAGGTACGGATGATCCAGACGATCACGACGGTGCCAGGATCGAGCATCCCGCTGTCAGAGGTGAAAGCTGACCTGTTCAAGGCGCTCGCCCATCCGGGCCGGATCCGCGCCCTCGAGTTGCTCGCCGACGGCGAACGATCGGTGAGCGAGTTGCAGCCCCTCGTCGGCATCGAGGCGTCGCACCTGTCCCAGCAGCTCGGAGTGTTGCGACGCGCCGGGCTGGTCACCACCCGCAAGGACGGTTCGCTCGTCTACTACGCGATGCGAGATCCCCTCGTTGCGGAGTTGCTCCTCGTGGCCAAGCGCCTGCTCCTGAACTCCCTGACCCAGACCCGTGACATGATCGCCGACCTCAGCGCCGCGGTTGGGGACCGATGAGCGTGTCCTCGGCCTCGCCGGTCACGAAGGGGGGTGGCTCGGTTCGGAGCAGCGCCGCTCCGTTTCGTGCCGCCCTCCACAACTTCGCTGCGCTGCGTCCCCGCCGCTCGGACTACGCCGGACTACGAAGGCACTGGCGCGACGACCTCGTCGCTGGGCTCACCGTCGGGGTGGTTGCGCTCCCGTTGGCGTTGGCGTTCGGCATCACTACCGGGCTTGGCGCCCAAGCCGGCCTCATCACCGCCATCGTCGCCGGGTTCGTCGCCGCCATCTTCGGCGGATCAAACGTGCAGGTCTCCGGACCGACCGGCGCCATGACCGTCGTCCTGGTGCCCGTCGTGGCCCGGTACGGCACAGACGCCGTCTACCTCGTCGGGCTCATGGCCGGCGTCCTCGTCGTGTTGGCAGCGCTCGTGCGTCTCGGGCGGTTCCTGGCCTACATCCCGTGGCCCGTCATCGAAGGCTTTACCGTCGGCATCGCCCTCATCATCTTCCTTCAGCAAGTCCCGGCCGCCCTCGGTGTCCCCAAACCTGCAGGCGAGAACACCGCAGTCGTCGCCGGGCGCGCTGTGATCAAAGCGATCCAAGGCGACGGCAAGGTCGTCACGCTTGCCTTGGTTGGTGTGGTGGCGGCTGTGATGGTGATGCTCCCGCACTTGCACCGGGCGCTACCCGCATCGCTGTTGGCCGTGGTCATCGCGACCGTTGTTGCCCAGGCCATCGGGGCCAACGCTGTCCGGATCGGAAAGCTCCCCAGCTCCTTGCCAATACCGTCGTTGCCTGCTGTTTCGGCCGGCAGGGTCAGCGAGCTGTTCAGCGCGGCGTTCGCGATCGCCGCACTCGCCGCGATCGAGAGCCTGCTGTCAGCCAAGGTCGCCGATGGGATGGCCAATACCGGCCGCCACGACGCTGACCGGGAGTTGTTCGGCCAAGGCCTCGCCAACCTCGTTTCCCCTCTTTTCGGCGGAATGCCCGCAACCGGCGCGATCGCCCGCACCGCCGTCAACGCCCGCGCCGGCGCCCGCACCCGTGTCGCCGCCGCGGTCCACGCGGTGGTCCTGGTCCTCGTCGTGTTCTTCGGTGGCCCCCTCGTCGCGAAGATCCCCCTCGCTGCTCTCGCCGGTGTCCTCATGGTCACCGCCGTACGCATGATCGAGCCCCACAACGTGCGCGCCGTGATGCGCGCCACCCGTGGCGATGCCGTCGTGCTGGTCGTCACCGCCGCCGTCACCCTCGCTTTCGACCTCATCCTCGCCGTCGAGATCGGCGTCGCCGTTGCCGCCGTTCTCGCGCTGCGAGCCGTGGCTCGGACCGCGGCGGCGCAAGTCGAGCCGATAGAACCGAACATTGATGCCGACACCGCGCACCAGCTGCTCGACGGCCACATCATCACCTACCGCCTCGACGGAGCCTTGTTCTTCGGTGCATCGCAACGCTTTCTCACCGAGCTCACGGCTGTCACCGACGTCCACGTCCTCATCCTGAGGCTTCCGGATCTCCAGGTCCTCGACGCCACCGGCGCGCAAGCCCTCGGCGAGATCGTCGCTGAACTCGAGGGACGAGGCATCACCGTCCTTCTCAAGGGCGTCCGACCCGAACACCTACACACCCTTCACGCCGTCGGCGCGATCGGCCGCCTGGCCCACGAACGCCACCTCTTCGAGGACCTCGATGCCGCCCTCGCCCACGCCCGACTCCACGTCAGTCGCGTCCTGCACGACCCGCTCACAGCGCCGGGCCACGTGGGCTCCGCAGTCTGAGACGGCGTCGCACTCGGCGACCAGCCTGATCTGCACACCGAGCGCCGCCGGCCCACGGTGGAATCGAGGTACCGGACCACTGCGCGGCGAGCAACGCGATGCCGCGGAGTAGTCCGAGGTATGTCGTTTTACAAGCAAACTGCAAGGCAAGTATCCGCTCGAAAATGGGCCCGGAACGGAGCGAAACGGCGCGGAACGGTCCGGTGCGAACATGCAGTGAGGAGGCGTGGTTGACCGTCGAAGTAGCTGACCTTGGTCGCCAGCTGCTGGAAGTTAGCCCCGTAGAACAAGCCGGTTCCTCAGCTAGGCCCGGTGGCGGCACCCGTACACCTCATCTAGATAATGCCCGACGCGGTTGACGCGGGTCGTGACGTCAGTCGGCGGCCTCGGCACCGCCGGCGTCCTTGTGGAAGGTGGCGGTCTGGATGGCGCTGCCGGAGGCGCTGACGATCACGGTGCCGTCGAGGGCGTTGGCGTCGGTGTAGTAGAGGCTGAAGTTGCTGACCGGGAAGTGGTCGGGCCGGCCGGTGTCGTCGAAGTGGGCGATTCGGTGTCCGCCGGCGGGAATCGCGAAGCTGGCTGGGAGTCGGGCGTAGTAGCTCTCGGTGGCGTTCGTGGTCGGGTCGGTGAATGTGTAGAAGACCTCGAACGCCCTCAGCTCAGCGGGACCGGTGTTGGTGAGTGCGATCTCGAGGTGGTCATCCGCGGGCTTTCCGGAGACGCCGACGTTGTTCTCGACCAGGACCGAGTCGATCTTCAATGCCTGGACGGTGGAGTTGTTCGTGATCGGGTCGGCTGTGACCGGCAACACCTGGGAGTCGCCTGATGGCGCGGTGGGCACCGGCGAGCTCGTCGTCGTTGTCGGTGTGGGTGTCGAGGTCGATGCTCCTGCGCAGGCGGCGAGTGCGGCGCTACCGGCGAGAATCGCGGCGGCGAGTAGGCCGGAGCGAACACGCTCGGACAGGATGGGGCGGGTGGTCGGGTTCATGATGTTCCTTCCCGGGGGATGGTCGGTTGCTTTCTGATGGCGCGCCGCAGACCAGCGAAGAGCGCGGCCGCGTACGCGATGAGCCAGCCGATGTCGTTGCGGGTCTGACCGAGGAGCCACGGGAGGCCGAAGGGTCGGTAGCGCTCCTTGACATCGGTCATGGCGAAGCCGAATCGTTCGTAGTGCTTGGCGAGTGATGCTTCCTCGGTCCAGGTCCGGATCTTCTCGTAGGTGGTGAAGTGCTTGAGGATCTCGACCTCGCCGTTGTGGTCGAGGGTGAGCGCTTTGAACAGCCCGCCCGGGATCTGGTTGTCGGCGTCGAGGGTGTCGCCGATCTGGGGGAGCACGAGCACGACGACGAGCCAGAGGCCGAGGGCGATCATGAGCCCGTTAGCGGCTACCCGCGCCTTGGCGGTGGCGATCGCGCCGAGGCAGTAGAAGGTGCCCATGTAGACGATCGACGCGAGGTAGGCGAGGAGCAGTTGGAGGGCTTGTGTGGCGTTGATCCAGTCGTGGCCGATGGTTCCTACGCAGACGATTCCGACGCCGGCTGTGACGGCGACGAGTGTGGCGATGACGCCGAGCGCGCCGAGGACGCTGCCCGTGGCGAGCTCCCCAGAGGTGACGGGTCGGGATCGGATGAGGGGGAGTGTCCGGTTCGCTCGTTCTCTGGAGACCGTGAGGTAGCCGAGGGCAATGGCGATGACGGCGCCGATGATCTCGAGGTACTCGAGCGCGCCTCGCAGCAAAGACAGCGCGGCGAGTGGCGAGGGGGCGATGCGTTCGAGTCCGTTGGCCTGGGCGGCGACTCTGTAGGCCTGGTAGCCGGCGAGTTTGCCTGCGTAGTCGACCGAGGCGATGTACACCGAGACGGCGGTGACCGCGATGAGTATGCCGAGCAGGATGACGAGGATCCTGCTGCGGACCGCAGATCGGTACTCGTGGCGAGCCAGCGCCACGATGCGTTGGCGGGAGTCACTCACTGTTGGCT
>JBKJJS010000100.1:0-3529 GCA_046597895.1 Ilumatobacteraceae bacterium | reverse complement strand
CCGAGGCCGCCGTGCTCTTCGACCTCGTGGTGGGGGCGAGCAGCATCTATGCCGGGTCGTACCTGGAGGGTGCCGGGGCGGTGTTCGCCGAGAACGAGGCCTTGCGTTGGGTGGCCGATCTCGCCGGCCTACCCGAGGAAGCGGGTGGGGTGTTCGTGAGTGGTGGGACGGCCGGCAACCTGGCGTCGCTCATCGCCGCCCGCCACCGGTGGCGGGAGCGCGCCGAGGGCGGGTTCGATCGGACGCGGGGAATCGTGTTGGCGTCGGGTGGGGCCCACTCTTCGATCGCCGCGGCGGCGCGGGTGATGGATGTCGACGTCGTCGAGGTGCCCATCGACGCGCGCGGCCGGCTCGTCGGTGACGCGGCGCGGTCGGTCTTAGCCCGTCTCAGTGCAATTCAGCGATCGCTGATCTTCGCAGTGGTGGCCACGAGTGGGACCACGAATGCCGGCGTCATTGACGATCTGGCGGGCGCCGCCGCCGTGGCTGCCGACCTCGGCGCGTGGTTCCACGTCGACGGTGCCTACGGGGGCGCCGCGCTGGCGGCGCCGAGTGTCAGGGACCGTTACGTCGGTGTCGAGTGCGCCGACAGTTTCATCGTCGATCCGCACAAGTGGCTCTTCGCGCCGTTCGATGCGTGCGCGCTCATCTATCGGGATCCCTCCCACGCCCGGCGAGCACACACCCAGCACGCGGAGTACCTCGAGGTGCTCCACGACGAGCAGGCGTGGAACCCGTCGGACTTCGCTCACCACTTGTCGCGCCGCGCCAGGGGCTTGCCGTTCTGGTTCAGCCTCGCCACGTACGGCACGGACGCCTACCGGGATGCCATCGAGTCCACGCTCGCCGTCGCCGCCGGTGCGGCCGGACTCGTCGCCGACGCGAATCACGTGGAGTTGATCATGGAGCCGGAACTCTCGATCGTGCTGTTCCGCCGCCTCGGGTGGTCGGCCGTTGACTACCAGGAGTGGAGCGATCGCCAACTCGCCGAGGGAACGGCGTTCGTGGTGCCGACCACGTGGATGGGCGAGACGGTCGCCCGTTTGTGCTTCGTGAACCCGAACACCACGCTGGACGACGTGCGGCTCATCCTCGCGTCGATGGAGTAAGCGATGGCCGACTTGCTCCTCCGGAACGCGTGGTGCGTGGCGACGATGGACGGGAGTCGTAGCGAGTTGAACGGCGGCTGGGTAGCGGTCACGGGCGGGTTCGTCGAGGCCGTCGGATCGTCGGGGGAGCCTGCGCCCGCCGCCACGGTCGTCGTCGACGCCAGCGGCTGCCTCGTCACGCCCGGACTCGTGAACACGCACCACCACCTCTACCAGAACCTGACACGGGCGCTGCCAGCGATGACCTCGCAGCCGTTGTTCGGTTGGCTGCAGACGTTGTACCCGCTGTGGCGCGGATTGGACGAGGAGTCCATCTACGCGTCGACGTGGGTCGGGTTGGCGGAGCTCGCGCTGGGTGGCTGCACGACGAGCACGGACCACCTGTACGTCCACCCTCGGACGGCGGGGGATCTGCTGGCGGCCGAAATCGCCGCGGCCCGTTCGATCGGTATGCGCTTCCACCCGACGCGCGGGTCGATGTCGTTGTCCGAGAAGGACGGAGGCTTGCCGCCCGACGACGTAGTGGCCGACGACGACTCGATCCTCGCGGCATCCGCCGACGCGGTGACGCGACACCACGACCGATCGCGCGGGGCGATGGTCCGGGTGGCGTTGGCGCCGTGCTCGCCGTTCAGCGTGACCGAGTCGTTGATGGTCCGCTCGGCCGAACTCGCCGAGCAACTCGACGTGCGGCTGCACACGCACTTCGCCGAAAACGCCGAGGACGATGCGTTCTCGCTCGCCCGCTTCGGCTGCCGACCGATGGAGTACCTCGAGCGCACGGGTTGGAGCACGGACCGTACGTGGGTGGCTCACTGTGTGATGCCCGACGAAGGCGAGGTGCGCCGTCTCGGGGCGGCCGGGGTCGGCGTGGCCCACTGCCCGTCATCGAACCTCATCTTGTCGTCGGGGATCGCTCCGGTCGTGGCGTTGCGATCGGCGGGTGTGAACGTCGGCCTCGGGGTGGACGGCTCGTCGTCGGCCGATTCAGCGTCGCTGTGGATGGAGGCCCGCCAGGCGATGCTGCTGGCCAAGCTGCGCGACGGTGCGGCCGCCGGGACGGCCAGGATGGCGCTGGAGTGCGCAACGGTCGGCGGAGCCGGATGCCTCGGGCGCACGGGCGAACTGGGAGTCCTGGCGCCGGGCGCGGTGGGTGATGTCGCCGTGTGGAAGCTGGATGGTCCTCGGTTTGCTGGAGCGATCGCCGACCCCATCGAGGCGTGGTTGCGCTGCGGTCCGGTCAGCGCCTGGCACACGATCGTCAACGGGAGGTTCATCGTGAGAGACGGACGGATCGTCGACGACCCGACGCTGGACGAGATGCTGCACCTCCACCGCCGGCACGCCGAGCGCATCCAGAAGAGGTAGGTCGGACGGGAGCCGACCGCAAGTGTTGACGATCAGGCGGACGTCACGGGGCCGAACCGGTACTTCCGGACAGGCGCCAGCGGACCGAATCGCCGCGGTCGGCAAAGTACGCCAACACGCTCACCCGAGCAACATGTCGCGAGATCAGGTCCGTGATCGCTGCGGCCAACCCGCTGTCCGGCGCGGTTGCCTCCTCTTCGAAAGCGACGAGTTCACCGCGGGTGAGCGGTCCCGACATACGGCCCAAGAGTCTCCCGTCGTGGTCGGCATCGCCGGTGAACCACGAGGACAATTGTTGCATCGTCCAGGCATGGTCCTTGCAGAGAAAGGCGCCGGCCAACCAGTCGCGCGTGTCAGCTTGTGATCCATGGATCCGCAGCTCCGTGCGGTACGGCAGGCGATCCTCCAGCACCGCATCGCGCACCACCCGGGCAAGTGAGCTTCGGGCCGCCTCAGATGCCTCCGCCGCTCGATCGAGGGCGGCCAGCACATCGTGGCCGGGCACGTGGCCGGGTCGGGTTCCGACGACGTTCGCTAATACGTCCATGTCTCGCGCCGATACGGTGCGCAAGAGCTTGGTCAACGTCTGGTCCAGCGCGGGCCCCAAAGGGTGTCCTTCAAGTTCGTCGATCAAGCCGCACAGCCATTGTGCCCCGTCCATCGGCGAGAGCGCCATAGGAACAATAGGACTGCCGATGATCGCCTCTAGACATACCGCTTCCAGGGTGTCTTCGGTAATTGTCTGGCCCCGATAGGAATAGCTGCTCATCGACTCTTTGCTCTCACGGCTTGACGGGTAAGAACTCAGGCGCGACGGTCAAGAGTTCGGCGACCGGCATATTGATCACGGCCACCTCCGTCTTTCCTGCTGCGGTCTTTACACCCTTGTTCTGCTTGGCATTGGCATTCTGGTCGAGATCACCGGACTCGGTGGTGTTGAAAGCCCGATCCTCAACGATGTAGTTGAACTCCGAGAACATGAGGCTGCTGAATACCGTGGCCTTACCGAGCGCGCCCTTGTTCGCCGTCGCCGATTCCACCGCCGACTTGAC
>JBKJJS010000372.1:0-3417 GCA_046597895.1 Ilumatobacteraceae bacterium | reverse complement strand
GGTGTCCGAGGGCGGGTCATCAAAGCGGCTCGCCAATTCGGGCGAGATGAATGCGACATGGAGGGCCTTGAGGTCCTGACGATCGTGGCGCAGCTGGCCGACCATGCGCATCGCCAGCGTCCGCCGTCCTGAGTCGTATTCGAGCACCATGGAATCGACGCCGTCCTCCGATCTGACCTGGCCGAGTCCATTGACGTAGGACTACATCTCGGGCAACCTGAACGTGGGATCGTGGCTCAGCGACTCGAGGTAACGATCGATCAGCGGCCAGGTTCGCAGGAAGCGCTACCGTCAGGTGCAGCCGTCCGTACACGGCTGTACGTAAATGTGGGGAGGAACCATGAAACGTGTGTTCGCGATCGGGCTGGTAACGCTGCTGACGATCACCACCGCCTGCGGCGATGACGACAATGCCGGAGGCAGCACCACGACACCTGCTGGCGCCGTGGACTGCAAGCCTGTCAAACCCGGCGTGCTGACCGTCGTGACCAGCTTGCCCGGGCCGAACTTCTGGGGCACCACCGCCCTCGAGGTCGACCCCGACAAGATCATCAGCGGCATCGAGTACGACCTCGCCAACAGGATCGCCGCCAAGTGCGGTCTCAAGATGGAGTTTCGCAACGAGGGCTTCGACGCCATCGTCGCCGGACAGATCGACCCGAACAGCTACGACATCGTGCTGTCGCAGGTGACGATCACCGACGAGCGCGCCAACGTCGTCGACTTCTCGGTCGGGTACTTCAAGAGCGACCAGGGCCTGCTCGTGAACAAGGGGACGACCGTGAGCAGCTGGGACGACGTCAAGGGGCTCAGCGTCGGTGTCCAGGCGTCGACCACGGCCGAGTACTACGTCACCTCGGGAGAGGTGCCGGGGTGGAAGCTCGACGACGTCAAGTCCTACCCGGATCTGGCGTCGGCGTACGCGGCGCTGAACGCCAAGAAGGTCGATGGCGTGCTGATCGACACTCCGATCAACCTTGGTCAGGCGGCCCAGTCAGGCGGCAAGCAAGAGGTGGTCGCCCAGTTCGCCACGGGCGAGGAGTACGGCGCGATCTTCGGGAAGGGCAACGGTAAGAAGCAGGTCTTCGATCCGATCATCCAGGGGATGATCGACGACGGCACGGTCAACGCATTGATCGCCAAGTATCTCGGCGGCGATCCGTCGAAGGTGCCGATGGTCGCCGTCCCGGCTGCCTGAGCGACGCCTCGTGGGGCAACCCAGGGATTCCGGCCCACCCCCCGTCAGGCGGGTGGGCCGCGTCCTGACCTATCGGCGTGGGGCGATCGCCAGCCTGTTGTTCCCGCCGACCGGCGTGCCCGCCTTGCTCTGCTCACTTCGGGCCAGCCGGCTCGCCAAGATCGGGGAGATCGAACGCGCCCGCCTGGCTGGTGAGCGGGCTCGCCATTGGATTTGGTATTCGGTGGGGGTTGGTAGCGCCGTCTACGCCACCGCCTTTCTCGTCTTCCTGCTCACCGCAAACGGCGGCAGTGTGCGGGAGGTCTTCTTCAGCTGGAGCGTGCTGAGCGACGGCGAAGCTTGGAACTCGCTCTTGAAGGGGTTCTGGATCAACGTCCAGGTGTTCCTGATCGCCGAGGCGTTGGTCCTCGTCTGGGGGCTGCTCGTCGCGATTCTCCGACTCCTTCCTGGGCCCGCATGTCGCCCGATCCGAATCGTCGCCACCGTGTACGTCGACGTGTTCCGCGGCGTTCCGTCGTTGCTGGTCATCTACATCATCGGTTTCGGTCTCGCCCAAGCTGAGGTCCCGCTGTTCGGCAACCTGAGCGACAAGTGGTACGTCATCATCGCTCTCACGCTGACGTATGGGGCGTACGTGTCAGAGGTGTACCGGGCCGGCATCGAGTCGGTCCACTGGAGCCAAGCCGCGGCAGCCCGCTCGCTCGGGCTCAGCTACTCACAGACGATGCGCCACGTGGTCGTCCCTCAGGCCGTGCGGCGGGTGATCCCACCCCTGCTCAACGACTTCATCGGGCTGCAGAAGGACACCGCGTTGATCAGCGTGCTCGGCCTCCTCGATGTGGTCAATCGTGCCCGCTTCGTCAACAACGCACGCGGCACGCTCGCCGCCTACTCGATGGCAGCGCTGTTGTTTCTGCTGGTGACGATCCCGCTCACGCGCTACGTCGACTGGCTGCTGAAGCGCCAGCGCATGCGCACCTTGGCGGCGGGCTGACATGGCACTCGTCCAGCTTCGCGGCGTGCACAAGTCGTTCGGTTCGACGGAGGTGTTGCGCGGCGTCGACCTCGACGTCGATCTGCACCAGGTCGTGACCTTGATCGGCGCGTCGGGGAGCGGGAAGTCGACGCTGTTGCGATGCATCAACCAACTCGAGACGATCGATGCGGGGGAGATCCTGCTCGACGGCGATCGGGTCAGCGGGCGCGGCGTCGACCTGGACGCGCTGCGGCAGGAGGTCGGGATCGTGTTCCAGAGCTACAACCTGTTCCCGCACATGACCGTGCTCCAGAACGTCACCCTTGCGCCCATGAAGGTGCGCGGGTTGAGCAAAGCCATCGCGGCCGAGCAGGGGATGGCGCTGCTCTCGCGCATCGGGCTCGAGTCCAAGGCCCATGAGTACCCGGATCGGTTGAGCGGTGGCCAGCAACAGCGGGTGGCGATCGTGCGGGCGATGGCGATGGGGCCGCGGCTGTTGCTGCTCGACGAGATCACCTCGTCGCTCGACCCGGAACTAGTGGCCGAAGTGCTCAGCATCGTGCGCGATCTCGCGACCGACGGGATGACGATGATCGTCGCCACTCACGAGATGAGCTTCGCTCGCGAGGTGTCCTCGAAGGTGTGCTTCCTGCACGAGGGCCAGATCCATGAGGAGGGCCCGCCCGAGCAGATCTTCGACGATCCGCGTCAGGAGCGCACCAAGGCGTTCCTGCAGCGAGTCATCGCCTCCGGCCGGATGTGAACGCCCCAGATTCGACTCCTTGAACGGCTCGAGGTCCGACCGACAGAGAACGCGACCACGCTGAGGTCGCACCTCGCCGTGCTGTGCGCGTTCGACATTGCGTGGAGCGCCGGAGGGTCGGCTTCACCTGGGTGCTGAGGTCGAGCGTGAACCGACCACCGCTCGCATCGGCCAGCGCCCACGCCGGGTCGCAACGTGCGGACCGCCTGGACGCCAACCACCACGTCGCCAGCTGCAATCTCAAATCGTCATTCCGAAGGAGATTCGCGATCGGGTGTCGCTTCACGCAGGCGATGAGGTCGACATCGAACTCCGTGGGACCACGATCGTCGTGATGGGCCGTCGGCGGCCGAGCGAGCTTGGGGGACGATTCGCGCAGAGCGGGATGGCGGCGCGCCTTCTCGAAGATCGCGATGCTGAGCCGCGGTGAGCGTCTGCCTGGACTCGTGGGCGATTCTGGCCTGGCTCGACGGTGAGGAG
>JBKJJS010000281.1:0-15408 GCA_046597895.1 Ilumatobacteraceae bacterium | reverse complement strand
GTTCGGCGCCCTGCCGGCGATCAGCCCGATCTGGGCCACGACATCGGCCTGCGCCGATGCCGGTTCAGCGGCGATGAAGTCCACGGCATCGGCCAGTCCCTCCAACACCGCCGTCACGAGATCGGGATGATCGTTCAGAAACTCGGTGCGCACGATGACGTGGGTCGTGACGTAGCGGCCGCCCGTTTCGGGCCATAGATCGCGCTCGTCCACAAGCACCGTGCCACCGCCTTCTTCGATCAGGCGGGTCGCCCACGGCTCGGGCACCCAGGCGCCATCGATGGCCCCACTGATGAACGCGTCCAGCGCAGTGGAGTTCTGTTGCGGCAGGATCGAGACGTCGCCGCCGCCCTCCTTCGTGGTCTTGAGCCCTTGCTCCTTGAGCCATGAGCGCAGGGCCACGTCCTGGGTGTTGCCCAGTGACGGAGTCGCCAACTTGGTGCCACGCAGCTGTTGGGCCGACGTGATGCCGGGCTTGACGACGAGGAAGGCACCGCCCGACGTGCTCCCGGACACGATCCGGATGGCCTCGCCATTCGAGCGCGCGAACGCGTTGATCGCCGGGTTCGGGCCGATGAACGCCATGTCCAGCGAGCCGGCCAACAACGCCTCGGTCGCCTCGGCTCCGGCATTGAACGTGAACGTCGTGAACCCCACATCGTCGCCGAGCCGTGCGGCAAACAGTCCCTCCGCCATGCCCACGAGGGCAGGCGCGTGCGTGACGTTCGGGAAGAAGCCGAGCCTCACCGAACGAGTCCCGTCGCCCTCGGCCGAGCCGCCGCACCCCGTGGCCAACGCCCCAATGAACACCGTCAGGAGCAGCGGCCACCAGCGGCCGACGGCCCGCCGAAGCGGCCGCTCAGGGCAGGATCCAAAGGTCGGGGTGGGAGCGTGCATCATCATCCGGGGGCAATTGTTGACTTACTTGATCATATTTATCTCCTATCCCTGAGATTGTCAACTTATTCAGTGGGAAATAGCGAGGGAAGCTCCCAGGCTCCCGGCGAAGCAAGCAGGTCCGTGACGACGTCGGGCAGTCGCTTCGCCACTACGTCGGCCACGGTGACGTGCTCCAACACCTGACGAAGGCTCGACCTCACCGCCACCCACACGTCACGCAGCGCCGCTGCCGACTCGGCGAACTCGGCCTCGGTCGGCCGCACGCCCTGCACCGCGGCGAGTGGGCCGTCCACGATCCGGATGACATCAGCCAATGTGATCTCGTGCGCGGGCCGAGCCAGCCAGTACCCACCCTCGGCCCCTCGACGGGACGCCACCACGCCCGCAACGCGTAACTCGGCCAGGATGTTCTCGCAGAACTTCCAGGGGATGTCCTGGGCCTGGGCGATCCGCTCACCCTTCACCGGCCCCCTCCCCTCCTGTACCGCGAGTTCGACAACGGCTCGTACCGCGTAGTCCGCTTTCGCCGAAACCTTCACGGCACCATTATCGACCAGATCCCCGGGCGATCCCGACCCGTCAGAGGGCGAGGATGGCGCCGACAGCCACGATGGCGGCACCGACGATGCTGATCGGGCCGCTCGTGGCGTTCAATCGCCAACCGAGCGACCGCTCGGCGAATTGGTCCGTGACCCCTTGTCGCCAATTCACCGTTCCGCCCGAGGTCTCCAGGAGCGAACCCGCGGCGAGCAAGACCGCGCCGGCCGTCGCCACCCAAGGAGTGAGGTCGGCGAAGCCGACTGCGACAGCGAGCCCGAGTTGTACTGCCCCCTGGATGAGCGCCCCAAGGTGCGCGTTGACGAGGGCGCGAGGCGCCACCGGCTGCTTACCCCGAATACCGGCCAGGGGAACGCCAAGCACCATCCCATAGAGGATCGTGATGGCGCCGGAGATGATGAGGATCTTCTGCGCGGTGGTCACCGTTGAACCGTACGGTGGAAGCTGGTACATCGACATCCGTGAGTTCACCGATATCGAACTTCGGCGGGTTGCGCCATCGCCCCCGGACGGCGTGGAACGATGGGGGGTGTGGGGAGGGAGTTCGCACTGGATCCGATGCCAGTCTTCGGGCGCGACCACGAACTCGCGACGATCCAGTGGTTGCTGGATGGGCCTCACAACGGACTCGGGCGGATCCTGATCCTCCAGGGCGAGGCCGGGATTGGGAAAACCCACCTCGTCGGTGCGACACGACGACACCCACGAGCGGCCGGGATGCGAGTCGTGGCGGGCGGTGCCGACGAACTGGAGCAGGACCGTCCGGGGCGGATCCTCCTGGCTTTGGCGAAGGACTTGGAAGGGCACGCGGGGGCGGGACCCGTGGGAAACGACGCCACCGGGAGCACGAGCGGCTTGGCGCTGATCGACGCCGTTGGTGACGCCATAGAGATCGAGGCGCTGCACACACCCGTCGTGGTCGTCGTCGAGGACCTCCAATGGGCCGACGAACTGAGCCTTCGTGGCATCGCATTGCTGGCCCGGCGGCTCGGTCCCCTGCCCGTTGCCATGGTGGCCACGCTCCGACTATCGCCGCGTCCGCCACTGCTCGATCGCACGCTGGCGGCATTGGCCGAGCTTCCCGTCCGGCGCCTGCTACTCAGCGGCGTCGACGACCCGGCCGTCGCCTCCATCGTGACCGCACTCGCCGGCGCACCCCCTGGTCCGAAGCTCACGGCGCGGCTGGCGGGCGCCGCCGGCAACCCCCTCTACATCAGTGAGTTGGTGCGTGGCCTCCACGATGACGGCCGTCTCACGGTGTGCGACGGTGTGATCGAGATCGACGGTGCCGGCGACGACTCCATGCCACCGACGCTGCGCCAGACGCTGATTTCCCGCCTGTCCTCGCTGCCTCCAACCTCACTCGATGCCCTTCGCCTTGCCAGCCTCCTCGGCCGAGAGTTCACCCTCTCTGATCTGGCGACAATCAGCGGGCACACTGTCGTCGAGGTCGCCGCCGTGCTGCGCGCGCCAGTCGACGCGGCGATTCTCTCCGGCGACTCGGAGACGCTGTCGTTTCGTCACGACCTCGTCCGCGAGGCGGTGTACGAGGACATCGTTCCCGCGATACGACGCGATCTCCACGCTGCGGCAGGGCGGTTGTTGGCTGCCTCGGACGCGCCGCCGATTCAGGTCGCCCGGCAGTACGCCCTGGGTGCGCGCCCGGGCGATCTTGAAGCCGCAGACTGGCTCGAGCGGACGGCATACACACTCACCACACTTGATGTGGCCGCCGCCGTCAGCCTCTTCGAGCAGTCCCTCGCCCTTGCGGGAGAGAAGTGGGATGGCAGGGCCCGCGTCGAATCGGCGCTCCTCGAGCCGTTGGCGGCGAGTGGCCGAGTGGCAGATGCCCGACGGCTCGCAGGCTCGATGCTCGATCGTGGGCTCGACCCCGCCACTGAGTTCGATGTGCGGCGCCGCATGGCCGTGGTCACGACGTATACGGGGGACCTCCGTAGCGCTGCGGCCGAGACCGAAGCGGCGGCCGCCCTGCCGGGAGCCCCGGAGACCGCTGTGGTGTTGCTGGAGTGTCTGGCAGCCAGCATGGCGCTCCTGGTCGGCCGAGCAGCAACGGATGTCAGCGCCGCCGCCGAACGAGCCCTCAGTCACGCGCGCACCGCCGAAGGACCTGTGGGAGCCGAACTCGCCTGTGTCGCCCACCAGACACTGGCACTCACGGCAGGCGTCGAGGGCCGGTACCGCGACGCCGCCGAACACGCCGTCGCGTCCCGCCGGTTGCTCCACGCGCACGATGTCCCCATCCAGGGCTTCCTCATTCCCGACATCTGGGAAGGGACGTTCCAGCTCTACAACGACCGTCCCGACGAAGCCCTTGCTTCGTGGGCTGCCGCCCAAGACCGAGCGCAGCGGCGAGGCGCGATGAGCGTGCTCGTGCAGACTCACAGTGCCATCGGCCTCACCCACTTCCTCACCGGGCGGTGGGACGACGCCGTCTGCGAGGTCGAGACGGCGCTGGCCGTCGCCCACGACTCCGGCAATCAGGCGCACGTCGTTGGCGGTCACGCCGTCCTGGCCCGGATCGCGGTGAGCCGGGGGGATCTGCGGACCGCCGATTCTCACCTGGCCGACGCCCACTCGCTCCTCGCCAAGACCGGGCACCTCATCGGGGTCGAGCTCCTCTTTTGGACTCAAGCCTGTGCGGTGGAAGCGGCCGGCGACATCGAGGGGGCACTCGCCATCCTCACCGAGACATGGCGCCAGATCGGGACGCTTCGGGGTCTTGTGCAATATCGCAGCACGGGCGCTGATCTCGTTCGTGTGGCGTGCACCAACGGTGACCTCACGCTGGCCGCCGCCGCGACGCAGGACATGGAGGAATTGGCCGCGCACGCCGACACCCCGAGTGCCACGGCCGCGGCGTGGCGCGCCCGCGGACAAGTCGACAACGACCCGGACATGATGCTGAAGGCAGTGAGCGCCTCACGCGATTCCCCGCGACGCATCGACCACGCCGACACATGCGAGAGCGCCGCTCGATGCCTCTTCGCCCACGGCCGACCCACCGAGGCGGCACCGCTCGTCGATGAAGCGGCGGAGATCCATCTTTCGTGTGGCGCCATCGCCAGCCTCGCCAGAGTCGACGCGTTGCTACGGGCCAACGGTGTGCGGCGCAGGCGACGGGGCCCCGCAGCGGCGACTCACGGCTGGGAGTCGCTGAGCCCGACTGAACGGACCGTCGTGGATCTTGTCGCCCTTGGCCTCAGCAGTCCTCAGATCGCCACGCGGATGTTCATCTCGAGGCGAACCGTGGAGACCCATCTCGCCCACGTCTTCCGAAAGCTCGATCTCTCCAGCCGGGCGCAACTTGCGGCCGTCGCCACTGCTCGCTCGTCAGGGCAATCGGCCGAACCAGGCAAGTGAGGCGAGACCAGTGAGAAACAGCAAGGCCAGTGCGATACCGGCAAACCAATCCGTGACCTCACGACGCGCCACGTCGACTTCCACACTGCGCCCGAGCTCCTCGTAGACCTCGCGAAGTTCGCTGGCCGTCTCTGCCGTCAGGGACCGCCCATCGGTGCTCCGAGCGAGCTCCGCCAGCGCCGCCCGATTCACAGGGACCGGAACCCTCTGTCCGGTCACGTCCTCGATGGTGCCGCCGTCCGTGCCGAACGCGATCGTGTTCACCGCGATGCCGCGGCGGCGCGCTTCAGCGGCCGCTTCGTCATTAGGACGGCCTTCGGTGGTCTCACCATCCGACAGCAGCACGATCGTTCCGGCCGGTGCCGCGCTGGTGGCGTCAGTTCCCGACTCGAGTTGCCGGGTTGCGGAGTCGATGGAATCGAGTGCCACGAACACCGCCTCGCCGATCGCCGTTCCCTGCCCGAGCGCGGCCCGGTCGATCGTGCGGCGCACGGCATCGAGGCGAGTCGTGGGCGCGATCAGTTGGCGAGCGGAACCGTCGAACGCCACGACCCCGACCGCCACACCGTCGGGCACGCTGTCGAGGAAGTCGCCCGCCGCCACCTTCGCTGCGGTGACCCTCGAAGGGGCAACGTCGGTCGCCTCCATCGAGAGCGACGTGTCGATGGCCAGCACGACGATGCGACGCGGCTCTTCTTGTGCGATGGCGATTGACGGCCGGGCCACTGCGAGGGCGGCCGCCACCGCTCCGATCAGCATTCCGATCGCTGGCACCTGCCGCCGCCACCCCGGACGGTCAGGGGCCACCTCGTCGAGAAGGTCGAGGGTAGTAAAACGCAGGGCATAGCGACGGCGTCGAGCCGCCGCAAAGAGATAGCCGAGCGCCAGCACGAAGGGAACTCCGAGCAGCAGAAGGCGGAGAGGGGCGAGGAACGCGAAGTCATTCATCGAGAGGTCCTTGCACTAGCGGTCAGGCGTTGGCGGCGACCGGCGACGAAGCGGACGAGGTCGAACACCCAGTCGCGGTCTGTTCTGAGAGTGAGGTGATCGGCGCCGCATGAAGTGAGCCGAGCCGCGATGTCTGCGCTCGCACGCATCGCCCGTTTCGAATAGCGCTCGCGCATCGCGGAATCGGACGTGTCGACAAGCCGTCGACGCCCCGTCTCCGGGTCCGTCACGGGCACTAAGCCGATATCGGGGAGCGCCCGCTCACGCTGGTCGACCACTTCGATGGCGACGACCTCATGCCGCTGCGCGAGCGCGCGCAACGGCCGCTCCCAGGTCGGCGCCCCGAGGAAGTCGGAAACCACCACGACCATGCCCCGCCGACGGGCGAGACGGCGTGCCAGTTCGAGAGCACCGGCCAAGTCGCCCGGATCACCATCAGCGGGAGGCTCGTGCAGCGCCGACAGCAGCGAGCTCACGTGGGCGGTGCCGCTGCGGGCGGGCACGATGCGGCGGGTGCGACCAGAGGTGACAGCACCCACACGGTTGCCTCCCTTGGCCCCGAGGAGCGCGAAGGCACCGGCCGCCGCCCACGCCAGTTCGTACTTGGTCGCGCGGGCGGTGCCAAACGCAAGACTCGAAGAGGCGTCGACGACCAACCACAACTCGAGCTCGTGGTCGGCGATGGTGTCGCGTACATGAGGTTCGTTGGTGCGAGCCGTGACCGACCAATCGATGTGCCGGGGGTCGTCGCCCGCCACATACGGACGGGCCTCGCCGCGTTCGGTGCCATGTCCGGGAAACAGCCCGGCGTGATCTCCGGCCAAAAGTCCATCGAGCCGACGCAATACCGTGAGTTGCAGCTGAGCGATCGGCGCACGCGACGGATTCGTCACTCGCGCCGACCGAGGCAGGGGCACTACTACGCCGCCGCGAGTTGCGTAGCCAGCGCGTGGAGCTGCGAAGACGACACGCGTGGAGCCTCGATCGTGGTCAGCAGCGTCACGAGCACATCGTCAGTAGTCACTCCGTCCCCCACCGCGTCGAAGGACAGCACGAGCCGGTGGTTCAGCACGTCGTACGCGATGTCGTAGATGTCCTGCGGGAGCAGGTGATCACGGCCGCGCAGAAGGGCGAGCGCGCGTCCGGCGTGGACGAGACCAATGCTGGCGCGAGGGCTGGCCCCGTAGGCCAGGAGCCCATCGATCTTCACGTCGTACTTCGCCGGTTCCCGAGTGGCCAGCACCAACCGCACGGCGTAGTCCTGCACGGAGGGATCCACGTAGACGCGTCCGGCTGTTGCCTGCAAGCGCAGCACGTCGGCATTGGACAGGATCGTGGCCGGAGTGACGGCGGGGCGTCGAGAGCGGTTGACGATCTCGTGCTCCTCGGTGGCGGTCGGGTAGTCGACCGGGATACGCATGAGGAACCGGTCCCGCTGCGCCTCCGGGAGCGGATAGACGCCCTCCGACTCGATCGGGTTCTGGGTGGCGAGTACGAGGAACGGCGAGGGCAGAGGGAAGGTCCGCCCGCCGAGTGACACTTGGCGCTCAGCCATGACCTCGAGCAACGCCGATTGCACCTTCGCCGGTGCGCGGTTGATCTCGTCCGTCAACACGAAGTTGGCAAACACCGGCCCGAGTTCCACGTCGAACTGCTCCGTGGAGGGGCGATACACGCGGGTGCCGACGATGTCCGACGGCAACAGATCCGGCGTGAATTGGATGCGGGTGAACGAGCCGCCGAGCGTCTTGGCCAGGGTCGAGACCATCAACGTCTTGCCGAGCCCCGGCACGCCTTCCAAGAGGCAGTGTCCGTTGGACACGAGGGCCACCACGACACGCTCGAGCACGCGATCCTGCCCAGCGATCACGCGTTGTAGTTCGGCCAGGACCTGGTGAATCTGCTCGCCCGCAAGTTCGGATCTGTTGATGAGGTCGGGCGGAGCCATCACGCACCACCACTCTCGCCGGCAGGCTGATCGGCCGGCTGGTCACCGAACAGATCGCCCAACAAATCTCCAAGCGCGTTCTCTACCTCCTCTGGCACGACATCCCCAAACAGATCCTCGAGCAACTGGTCGAGGCTCGGCAGATCGCCGAGATTCGGGATCAACTCACCCGCTCCGGGAATCAGATCTTCGAGTCCCGGGATGAGTTCATCGAGCCCGGGGATCAGCTCGTCCAACCCGGGGAGGATCTGATCAAGCACCCCCTGGCCTTCGGGAGCGGGCACGGTCGGCGCTTCGCTCCCGCCGTTCGCCGTCACCTCCTCGAGGAGGGACTTCGCATCCTCGACCGGCACCGCGAACCCCACCCCGTCGCTGCCACCGGACATCGACGCGATCGCCGTGTTGATACCGATCACCTTCGCTTCAGCGTCGGCCAACGGGCCACCGGAGTTGCCCGGATTGATGGGGGCATCGGTCTGAATGAGACCGGTGAGTACGCCGGCCGGGGTTTCGAGTTCGCGGTCGAGGCCGGAGATGATGCCGGCGGTCACTGACGCTTGGTAGCCGAACGGGCTGCCCAATGCGATGGCCGGCTCGCCGACCTCCACACTGTCCGGCTCGGCAATCGTGGCCGCGGTGAGATCGTCGGCACCATCGAGGGCCACAACGGCGAGGTCGCGCTCGGGTGCCCGGCCAACGACACGGCCGGTGAACGTACGCCCATCGGCGGTCTTGACCGCCACCTCGTCGGTCGACGCGACCACGTGATGAGCGGTGAGCACCAGGCCGGACGCGTCATAGATGACCCCGGAACCGACACCGCCGCCGGCATCCAACCCGCCGCCGATCTCGATCTGAACAACTGCCGGCCCGAGGGCGGCGGCCACGTCCGTCGGACTCCCAGCGGACGACGAGGGCACGGTCGGTGTGCTCGTCGAGGAATTTTCGCTGGCGAGAGCATTCACTGCGACCAGCGTTCCACCGAGTGCCAGCACGGCGACGAACGCACCGATGACGATGAACCGCGTCCGCCGGCGGCCACCGTCGCTTCCACCATCCTCGGGCGCCAGCCCGGTGGGTGGCGCAGGCGGGATCACTCTCGGCATGGACTCGGTGCGATCCGACCCGTCGAAGTACGTGGTCGGATCGGGAGGCGGCAGAAACGTCGCCACCGGTGGTGAGGCGGGCAGGTCGCGCCATGAGAGATGGGGTGGCCGATTGGGCGCGGGATACTCGTCGAGCAGGGTCACAGGATCCTCCGAGATGTGGTTGAGGCGGACAGTACGGAAGTGGATGTAAAGCGGGCGTCAAAGCGGCGCGTTGACGAGAGGGATAGCGGCCCACGGACGGTCGACCGGATGCACCCCGTCGCGGGCCACCACGTGTCCCACCTCTGCGTCGGGCGCGATGGGCAGCCACACGGTGAACGTCGAACCGCTGCTCTCCTCCGAGTCGACCGTCAGTCGGCCGCCGTGAGCCTCCGTCAGTTGGCGGGCAATCGTGAGACCCAGCCCATGTTCGTGGGAGGCGTCGCCGTCCCGGTCGCGGTCATGGCGTCCCCGCCATCCGCGTTCGAACACACGACCATGAAATCGGCGAGGAAGACCGGGTCCCTCGTCGATGACCGCGACCCAGGCCCAACCCCGGTGCTCACCACCCTCGATCCCCACCGTCGAGCCCGCCGGAGCGAGACGCACCGCATTTCCGACCAGGTTGCCGAGCACCGTGCGGAGCGCGGCGCGGTCGGCCATGGGAACGATCGGTCCCGCCCCCTGACCTGCGACGAGGTACAGACCACGCGCACGCGCCGGACCGACGTGCTCGGCCACGACGAATCTCACGACGGCACCGATGTCAAGTGGGCCATCGCCGGGCAGCACTGCGAGTTGTCCGTGCCCTGCCAGGTCGTCGACCGTGCGACTCATCCGCTCGGCGGCGCGCCGGGCGGCGTCCACGAAGCCAGCGGACTCGTGATCGAGCGGCGCTCCGGTACTCGCCAACTCCAGGTTCGCGCCCACCACGGCGAGCGGCGTGCGAAGCTCGTGAACCACTTCCTGCAGCCGTAGCCGGCGTTCCGCTTCGACATCCTCGATGTCCTTCATCGCCCGATCAACCGCGCCGAGCATGCGCCCGGCAGTGAACCAGCCGATCGCGACCGCGGGTACCAGTGAGGCGCCCAAGGCCACGAGCATCCAGCGAAGGGCATCGCGGCGAGCGAGACCGGCCGCTTCGTCGGCGCCGTCCTCGGCCACGACCACGACCGTCACCCTGTCGCCGACACGGGCGGCGCCGGCCTGTGTCGTGGGCTGGGGGTCGACGGAACGCCAAGAGGCCAGTGCAGCGGCGCCGATGGCCACGAGCGCCGCCACCGCGAGGGCGGACACACTGAGGCCGACCGCCAACCTCGCCCTGAGTCGGGCGCGGCTTGGCCGTGCCCCGAGCATCGTCGTGCTCACGCCACACCAGCGAGGCGGTACCCACAACCCGGCAGGGTTTCGATCGGCTGCGCACCGTCGCCGACCGCAGCGAGCTTGCGCCGCAGGTTGGACAGCGTGACCCGGACAGTGTTGGTGAAGGGGTCGGCGTGCTCGTCCCATACGTGCTCGAGCAGGCGCTCGGCACTGTGCACCTCGTCCGGATGAAGCAGGAACCAACGCAACAACGCGAACTCTTTCACCGTCAATTCCACTGGTCGGCCGAGGTAGCTCACCTCGTGGCGGGCGGCATCGAGGGTGACTCCGGAACGTTCGAGCAACGTGCCACCGGTCGCAGTGTCGCGACGCAGCAGCGCGCGCACCCGGGCGCCGAGTTCCGCGAGGGAGAACGGCTTGACGAGGTAGTCGTCCGCCCCGGCGTCCAGGCCGCGGACACGGTCCTCCACGCTCCCCCGGGCGGTCAGCATGATCAGGCGGGGTGCCGTCACCTCGGCGGTGGCCGAAGCCACCACGTGGCGGCACACGTCGAGTCCGTCGGCGTCAGGGAGGTTGAGATCGAGGCACACGAGGTCGTATTTGTTGAGATCAACCCGCTCTGCGGCCGACGAACCGTCGTGAGCGACGTCGACGGCGTAGCCCTCCCGGCGAAGGCTGGTGGCAATGGCCGACGCGAGATCGGGCTCGTCTTCGACGACGAGAATGCGCATCACGACACCCCCAACCGGTCAAGGAACCACGAGATCGGGGCTCGATCCACCGTCAAGCGCAGCACGGTCGCCAACCAACCCGGAATGGCGTCACGCTCGTCGGCGTCGGCGATACCCCGCTTCACTCCGGAGCGCAGCGCCTCTTCGATAGTCGGGCGATCCCAACGGACCTCGTCGATGCCCGCACGCGGGTCGAGCGAGAGCACGAGTTCCTCGCGGCTCACTCCCAACTCGCAGGCGGCACCGTTCAACCCCGACAGGACGAATCGCTGCGCGATAGCGTCGAAACCCTTGCCCGGGAACGGATCCGGAGCGGCAGAACACGGGTCGCCGAGACGGACAACGCCGAACTCGGCGGCGCCGGCCGAGACCGCACCGAGAGGCAGGGCGACGGCCGCGGCGACGGCCGCGACGACGACCGCGCGGCGCGCCCGAAGTAAGCGACGGGTACCCGCGAGTTGCGACGCTCCGTCACGCCGATCATCCACAAGTAAGCGTCGACGACGCTCGACCATGACGACAGCGCCGAAGGCCACGACGCCAGCCATCACAGCCATCAACGCCGCGACAGTGAGCGAGGCACGAAACGCACGGGTGATGACCCCCTCGACGCTCCGCTCGATGTCGCTCTGCAGTCGGGCGATCGCCTCGTTGTCGGCATCGTCGGCGCCGCTGGTCTGATATCGGGCGAACACCGAGGAGAGGTCGGGCACCTCGCCCTGCGGCACTGACTCGAGTTCGTCACGGATGTCCAGGGCGAGCCGTACCTTGGTGACGCCGTCGAGGGGGGCATCGAGCATCGACGCAGCGGCAGGGAGTGGTGCCCGCTCGGCGGCCGCGGTCATGTCAGCGGCGAGAACTGGGGCGATCACCGCCAACCCCAGGACGAGCCCGATGTGGCGCACGGCCGACGACAAGGTCGCCGCCCGCAGCCCAGAGCCGGCAGGCACCGCGAATGGGCCGAGCACGCCGACAAGAAGCCCGAAACCGAGACCACACAACCCAAGCGCGACGGACACCCACACGGTACTGATGGCTGGGAGGAGGGCCAGCGTGGCGAGGCCCCCTGCCAGGAGTGCCGCGCCTGCAATCACCTCGCCACGAGCGCCGAGCGATCGGGCGAGGCGGGGGGCCACCAGCGTGCCAAGGGGGAGCGTGCTGACAGCGACCGCACCGGCGAGCGGGGGCAGACCCCACACCACGACGAGCAGCAAGACACCGAGGAAGAGGGCACCCACGAGTGCACCGAACGTAAGGGCCAGCGCAGAGTCGGCGATGAGTGCGCCAGCAGGTCTACGACGCCGGTCGACTTCGACGCGACCCGCGGCCGACCCCGCGCTCCGGGCGACGACGAGGCATCCCACGAGCGCAGCGAGCGCCACCGGGGCCTGGACGAAGAACACGGCTCGCCAGTCGAGTAGTTGGGTCACGAGACCGCCGAGGGCTGGGCCGACCGCCGCCCCCGCCGTGCCGGCGACCGCCCACCAGCGGGCCGCCCTCCGGGGACTGCCGGCGAGCGGCACGAGCGCGGCGAACGCCCCGCCGACCAGCGCCGCGCCGCCGATCCCCTGTATCGCCCTCGCGGCAATGAGGAAGGGCAGTGACGGCGCGGCCCCCGACGCCACGGAGGCGGCGGCAAACACGATGGCGCCCGTCGCCGTGACCATGGCTGCGCTGACACGCCGCAAGAGCAGCACCCCAAGGAAGCCGGCAAGGGCCAGGGCCAGTGCGTAGCTGATGAGTACCCCGGAAACGGCGGGGATCGACGCCTGGAATTCGGTGTAGAGGTCCGGTAGCGCCAGCGCGACGACGGACGCGTCAGCGAAGGCGAGACCGACAGCGGCAAGGAGGAAGCCCGCAGCGAGCGGATGTGGAACGGCCGAAACGGGCAGGAGCGGCGGCGCGGGCGAGCGGTGCTGAAGTGCGTGTTTCATCGTGATTGATCAAGAGATTCGACGTCCTCACCACGCCAAACGTTCCAGCGACTTGCGTCACACGGTTCCCACGTCAACCTGATACAGATTCGGCCGGCGCAAAGGAGAGCCATGACGTCACCTCCCGGTCAAGAAGAATTGACACCGCGAATCGACCCGTCCCTGAACGCGAGCGTGACGACGCGTTCGCGGATGTGCTCGTCGGCGCTGGCCCGGGGGCCGAGCGATTCCACATCTTCACCACGCTCGCCCGCCACCCCAGTTTGTTTCGGCGGTGGATCGCATTCGCCGGCAAACTCCTGCTCGGCAGAGTGCTCCAGGCCCGCAACGAGTGGTACCAACACGTGCGGATCGCCCGACGGTGCGGCATCACGTCGGGCGACGTCGACATGGTGATCGAGGGTCCGGATGCCGAGGGTTGGAGTGACCTCGAGCGAGCCCGCGTGCGACTGGCTGACGAGTTGCACCGCGACGGGGCAGTGACGACAAGAGGTGGGCCGTGTGCGCGACGTCGTACGACGATCGGCAACTCATCGAACTGCCAATGCTGGCCGGGCAATACCACCTCGTCGGCTTCGTCTGCAACGCGCTGCGCCTCGCCCCCGACGACTCGACGCGCGTCGGCCCGATGCGCAACCCGTTGACCGGCACGCCGTAAAGATCGGGCTCATGGGACTCACCATGGGTCCAGCTACCGAACCAGCGGTGGCTCGCGATGTTGCGCAACTCGCCGAGGAACTCGGCTACGACTCGCTCTGGGTGGGCGATCATCCGGTCCTCCCCCGGCCTCCCCTGCCCGGCTCACCGTTCTCCGCTGAGTACCCGTTCGGTGCACCCCTGGTGGCGCTGGAGTACATCGCCGCGGCCACGACGCGGATCCTGCTCTGTACTGGCGTCCTGCTCGTCCCGCAACGCCCCGGCAGAAATGGGCTGTAGCGACGAGTCAGTCGGAGTCCTCAGGCGAGTAGGTCGAGGAGTCCGAGATCGGTGATGGTCAGCGCCGAGCGCTCGATCAAGCCCGTCATAAAGGCGCTTCCTCGCTCGTTGGCGGGGTCGAGCGTGCCGCCGATCACGACGGCGTACTCGAACAACCACAGACACGCGAGGCGATAGTCGTCCCAGCACTCCTCAAGGGAGTATCCCGTGACGCCTTCTTCGCCGAGCCGGGCGTGGTACTGCGCCACGAGGTCACGCTCGTGCATCCGACGCTCCTCCGTGACGAGGTTCTGGCTCAGCAGGTAGGCGAGATCGTGCACACCCTTGGACACGATGATCCCCTGCCAGTCGACCAACGCGATGGGGTACTGGTCGGGCTCGACCCCGAACAGCACGTTGTCGAGCCGGAAGTCGCCGTGGATCAGTGTCTGGGGCCCCTGACCCATCCGATGGTGCAGGTCGGACAAGCCGGCCAGGAACCGCGGGCCGGCGTCGATCAGTTCCTGAGGAACGAGATGCCCGAAGCCGGCAACGAACGGCTCCCATCCGCCTTGGGTGGCTGCCACCATCCCTCCCCGGTGGAGCTCCCCATCGACGGTGGGCACCCACGCGAGTTCGGGGCGATCCCCGACATCCCACCACGACGCGTGGAGACGAGCCATCACACCGATCGCCAGCACGGCATCGGCCAGACCACAACCGGCAGCCTGATCGCCTTGGCGATATCCGGCCAGGTCTTCGAGGATCAGTACGAAGTCCCCCGTTTCGAGATCGATCTCGGCCTCGTAGCACGCCGGGATGCCGTCGCCGACCCGGCCGGCAAGATCGTTGAAGAACCGCACTTCGCGCTCATACATCCGAAAGGCCATCGCGACGGCTCGGTTCCCCTCGTTTGGCGTCGCGCACTTCACGACGACGGAATCGAGAGGGCCACGCTCGCCCTCATACGCCAGTTCGAGTCGGGCAATGACGCCGAGCATGCCGATGCCTTCCCCCAACGGGGTAGACGTGAAACTCGTGACGACGTGTTGCGGGCCGAGCGCTCCCGCAGTCCGTAGGCGCTCCGTGAGCCAGCCCGGCGTGACCTCGCTCGGGTGCTTCGGGAACGACCCAGTGGTAGATGTCTCAGTCATCTCGCTTCCTCGTCTCGTCGCCCGCGGCCGCGGGAGTCTCCCAATTCTGCCAGGTCAGCCTGGGCCGCTCCCGTGTCACTCAGGGTCGGCGGTCGATAGGCCACTCGCGATCGGAAGCATGGCGTGACGCCATTCAGGGAAGCCGCCTTCCAGACGTCGCGCCACACCCATGGCTCCCTTTGTTCCTCAAAAATCTACTTGACAAGGTACCCTCACCTCGGCGCACTATTCAAGTATCTGTTTGAGGAGATGAGGCAATGAGCGTCGCGACCACCGAGAGGCCCATCCGGCTGGGGCTGCGCCAGAACATCGCCCAGTTCTCCCTCCTCGTCGGCGTCAATGCGCTAGTGGGCGGCATGATCGGCCAGGAGCGCACCGTGCTTCCGCTTCTTGCCAAGGAGGAGTTCGGGCTGACGGCGTTGACATCGACGTTGACGTTCATCATGGCATTCGGCGTGGTGAAGGCCGTGACGAACTTTTTCGCCGGCACCCTGTGCGACCGCTATGGACACAAGCCTGTTCTCGTCG
>JBKJJS010000351.1:0-2690 GCA_046597895.1 Ilumatobacteraceae bacterium | reverse complement strand
TACGGCTACGCCTTCCTCGCCCGCCGCGCCTGACACGAGCTCATCCGCGCGTCACGCAGCAACGGGTCTTGCCAACACCGGCCTGGCCGAGGACGACCACCGAACCCGTGCCGCCTGGCCCGATCGCGGCTTCGATTGACATCGAGTCCTCGTGGCGTCCCCGGCGAGTGTCGCAAAGGGGCCCGAACGCTGAGTCCATTTCGCTTGCATCTTGGGGCCGACGGGCGCACGATTGTTCCCGTGGAAAGGGACTCCACGGATCGAGGACTCGCACCGACCTATGGGGGGGGTGTTGAAGCTACACGACGCTGGCTTCTCGGACGAGGCGATCGCCGTCCCGTGGGTGGCGCAATTGAGGCCGTCCCGACCCTCATAGAAGTAGCCGTGCAGAAGCACTTAGCCGGAGGTACAGACAAGTGACCGCCCAGAGCAAGAAAGCGCCATTTTCGAAGCAGAAGGAGAACAAGTCATGAATCCAGACACGGACATGACGCGAGCGCACCCGCGACTCGCGGCGCGTGTGGGCGTTATTCTCGTGGCCCTCGGCCTGATGCCGGGTGGGCTCATCGTCGGCACACCGGCGACGGCTCGCCAAGCCGGGAACGGCATCAGCGTGGCCCCCGCCGCAGGACCGCACTTCGACGACTGGGCAACCGCACGGAAGATCGACGAAGTTGCCGGGAACCACGCCGACTTGAACACCCCCTCTCTGGATGGGTGCCCGAGCCAGTCGCCGGACGGCTTGAGCCTCTTCATGGCGTCCAACCGACCCGAGGGCGAGGGCGGTCTCGACATCTGGGTCGCGACGAGGCAACGCAGGAGCGACCCGTGGGGCGCACCGGAGAACCTGCCGCCGCCGATCAACTCGGTATCCGACGAGTTCTGCCCGACGCCAGTCGAGGGTGGCGGGCTCTTCTTCGTCAGCCGAAGGACGGTCGCGGGGGTGACCTGCGGCATGGGCGACATCTTTGTGACACGTCGCCACCCTGCCCATGGCTGGAGCGAACCCGAGCACCTCGCGTGCGCACCAACGGGCCCCAACAGCCCGCTCGAGGAGCAGGGACCCTCGTACGTGCAGGGTCAACTGTACTTCTCGCGCAACTCGCCGACGGTGCCTGGCAATTTGTTCGTCAGCGTCAAGCACGAGGATGGCTTCGGGCCGGCGAGCCCGATCGTCGAGCTCAACCATCTGACCGCCAACGACATCCAGCCGAACGTGCGCAAGGACGGACGGGAGGTCGTCTTCTCCTCCAACCGCTTCGGCACTGTGGGGGGCCAGGACATCTGGGCCTCGACACGGTCAAGCGTCGATGACGTCTGGTCGGAGCCCGTCAACCTGGGAACAGCGGTGAACACCGGTTTCAACGAGACGCGACCCTCGCTCTCCTCGAACGCCCAGCAGCTCCTCTTCGGGCGAGCAGGCCCGGGCGGGACAGGCGAAGGGGGCACTGGCGCCTCCGACATCTACGTGACAACCCGGCAAAAGAACACCTAGGCGTGGGGCCAACTCAGAGTGCCATTCCCAGAGTCACATCACACTCTTGTCCAGCACACCGTTCATTCTTTCAGTTGCGCAACGAGAGCCTTCCCACTTCGGGGCCTAGACCCATGGTGTCGAAGGCTTGTTGCACAGACCGGTGGCGGTCAGTGACGAGGATACGATGGTTCGATGGTCAGAGAGCTGGTGTCGGCGCCTGCTGTGGTTCCGTCGTGGACGTTCCTGACGAACCATGCCCATGTGTTGGTGTGTATCGCCCAGAACACCGAGGTGCGGATGGCCGAGATCGCTCGGCTGGTCGGCATCGGTGAGCGGGCGGTGCACAGCATCGTGCAGGACTTGGTTGACGCCGGGTACGTCACGCGAACTCGGAGCGGGAGCCACAACGTGTACGCGGTCTTCCTCGACCGGCCGTTGCGGCACCCGCTCGAGGCAGGTCATCAGATCGCCGAGGTGTTCGGTCCTCTCGCCGGCCAGTCCTGATCCCTTGGCGCTGGGGGTTCGTAGCGGGATGGTTTCAGTCTGAACAGCGACAGGGCAGCGATCAAGATGGCGACTGCCCCTGTGTAGATAAGGACATCGATGGGTTCTTGGACGGCGACGAGGCGTTCGACGCCTTTGACGCCGATGAACACGATGAGGACATCGACGATCGATTTCTTGAGGTCTTCAAGTGAGCGTGCTTTGAGCCAGCCGGGCACGTCGAGTGCGCCGATGAACAGTTCGTAGAGGCCGATGACGACGATCAGCTGCACGATCGCGAGCAGGTAGGTGTCGATGACTTCGAGGAGGTCGACCATCGTCAGGTCGCTGCGCCATCCGCCATCGAGGAGCGTGCCGATCAGCCGGATCGTCTTCGCGATCGCCCAGACGAACGTCATCGCCATAGTGAGGGTCAGCCCGGCGACCGCTACAACGACGAGGTACCGGACGTGTTCGAGGAGCCGTTTCAACATTTTCCGATCGGGCACTGTGAGCGGTGGTCAGAAGTCGAACAGATCACCGAGCAGACCCTTCTTTCGCCGCTTGCTGATCGGGCGACCGTTGCCGGTGTAGTCGTGCCGACGGCGATCGTCATCGTCGAAGTCGTCGTCACCGAAGTCGTCGTCACGGTCCTGTCGGACAGGCCGAACGGGCGTCGCCATCGCGTCGGCAGCGTAGGGGGGCGGAGGCGGCGCTAGTTGGGGGGCGG
>JBKJJS010000465.1:0-5860 GCA_046597895.1 Ilumatobacteraceae bacterium | reverse complement strand
GCGCTTCGTCCACGGGCCGCTCGAGTCGACCTCGGTCACCGTGTAGGTCTGCATCACGTTCAGATCAGCGTCATCGAGGGTAGTGACCTGGCCGGTGTTGTAGAGGAACGTGTTCTTGTTGTTGACCTTCGTGGTGAATCGGAACTCGTACTCGTAGTCGGTCTTGGCGTTGCCGTTGGAGTCGATGTTGAACTGGTAGAGCACGTCGTCACCGAACTTGTGGAAGTTCGGACCACCGGCTGGACGCTCGAGCGGGTTCACGTTCATGATGAGCGTGAGCATCGAGGTGTCTTCCGGGCTCACGAAGACGAACACATCGGTGAGGTCGGCGACCGGGTCCTCGGCGATCAGCGGTGCTTCCCGGTGGCTCGACGCATCGGATTGTGCGACAAGGCCGGCTACCAAAGCACCGCTGAGCCCGAGTGCCGGCACCAGCCGGCGGAGCTTGCGTCTTGTTGACATCAGGTGTTTCCTTTCAAGGTCGGCCGGTCACGTCCGGCCTGGTTTGGTTGTTGGTGCTGGACACACCGCCGAACCGGCCCGGGCGAACCGGCCGACTCGGCGCTGCGTCCTGCCTCGGGGGCGGAGCAGCTGGTTGGACCCGTCAGCGGGCCGCCATGGCGCCGATGACCACCCACTCATTGCCGAACGGCGCCATCACCACGGCGATGGGTGCCACACCGTCGAGACCAGCCACCGTGATGACTCGGGCCCAGTCGACCGCCCCGCCGCCGAATGCGCTGAGCACGACCGTGGGATTCGTGAGCGAGTCGAGACGAGTGGCACCCGACGTGGTCGGGGTGCCGGTGACGCCGCACAGTCGCTCTGCCAGGTTGAGCTCGCCGACGACCGAGCCGCCGAACTCCCCGGCGCCTCTGGTGTCGCACGCTTGGCGAGCGGCGATCCAGGCCGTCGCCGCCGCGGCAGCGATGGACTCGTCCGGGTAGTTCGCCACGAACGTCGTGTCGTCCAAACTGACGTAGTAGCCGCCGTCCTCTTCGATCACGTCGAACGTCACACGAGCGGAGCCCGGAATCACGCCGACGATCTCGTTGACCTGCGGTGTGAGGGTGGCGTCGACCACGACCCTTGAGTCCTTGACTTCGACGATCGTGTAGGCCTCGTACGCCGGCAGCTCGTCATGGGTGACCTGCCAGCCCTCCTCGTTCAGGAACGCCGCACGGTCGACGGTGCTCAACTGGGCGAATGATGACGAAACGTCCCCGGCAATCTCGGCATCGAGAAACCGAGTGACTGCATCGGCCGATGTCGGGGCGGGCAGGCCTGCGACCGCCCCACTCGTGGGATCGCCGAGGCTGACGGGTGCACCCGACCCGACCGGCGGCAGGGTCGCCACCGGGGCGTATCCGCCCTGATCGATCCGTCCGTCGTCGTTCCCACTTCGAGTGAGCGCCAACACGGCCACTGCGGAAACGCCCACGGCGATGATTCCGCCGACGCACCATGCAACGCGGCGACTGCGGTGTCGGCGGGGCGATCGGTCGAGGTCGGGGGCACCCTTGCGAGAACCGGTGGCTGAAGGACGGACGGGGAGTGTGGCCTCGAGGAGGTCGGCAGTCATGCCCTTCGTTCGTGCCCACCCCGATTCTGGATCACCCGAGTGTCGATCGCCCGAGTGTCGATCAGTCTGTGTCGGGTATCCGAGCGGCCCGCCGGGGTCCTGGCGCCCAGCCCCGAGCTCTCGGCGCGGATCTACCTGGAAATCGGGTACAAACGCGCCGAGACGTGGCGCCGCCGGGCTTGGGAGGGTGAGTACCGGACCCCCCCGCGCCTCCGGCGCGGGCAGCTATGGCGATGCGCTCCAGCGGCGGACGAGGCGATCAAGAGTGGCGGCGACGGTCCCGAGGTCGCTATTCATGGCCGCGATCGAGGCATCGAGATTTCCGTCGAGCGTCGTGGCTCTCCACTCGATGTCCCATCCCGCTTGCCGGCCCAGTTGCTTGAGGAACGCTCGCTGCGCCCGTCCGTTGCCTTCGCGAAATGGGTGCAGCGCGTTGATCTCAGCGAAGTAGAAGGCGAGGCGTGCGACGAAGTTGGCGCGTTCAAGGCCAGCGATGTGGCTCTCGCCGCCGAGTTGTTCGAAGAGCGTGCTGGCGTACGAGGTGATGTGCTGGGGAAGCGCGAACAGTTGCCCCTTGGCCATCGCCACGGTGCGGATCTCGCCCGCCCAGGGGTACACGTCGCCAAAGATGCGGCGGTGGAAACGTGAGAGGTGCGCTAGGTCGTACGAGCCCGGCTCCGGATGGTGAAGGAGTTCCACGAGGCGGACGAACGACCACTCACTCTCGACTTGCGCGAGGCGGTCGGGGTTGCGAATCCCGAGACGATTCCGGAGGACCGATGTGCCCGGATAGACGTATGGGTCATCAGGCACGCGTCACGCCGCGTGGTCCGCCACGTAGCGCGTCAGCGCCTCATCCATCGTCAGGCCACCAGTGGCGACAGCCATGAACAGGCCACGGACGGTCTCGCTGACAGCGGCGCCCTCGAAGCTCAAGCTCGCCAGCACGTCCTCGATGTCCTCGACCGTGAGGGGAGAACCGATACTCGCTTTCACGAACGAAATTATATATCGGGTGAGGCGCGCGGACGGGGCGCCGTCCACATGGTGCGGCCCTCCCGCGGACAAACACGGCGCACAGGCTGATGGGGGACGACACGAGCGATGGGGAGAGAGATGGTCGCGCCGATCCCGTTGCGATCAGTAGCTCAGCGGGCGAGTGCCGCGGCGATCGTCGCGATCTGGTCGGGAGCGATGCTTCGCCAGTAACTGGCGTCGTGGTAGCCAGGTCCGAAGCCCCCGAGGTTCGGCACCGCAAGCTGCTCGGCGAACAGCCTCGCCCGGTGAACGGACCCGTCAGACGTACCGCAATCGACGCGGACGGCCGTGTCCTTCAATGCCGGCGATCCCGTGAACACGTTGTACATCTCGAAGTCGTCCGGACCGTCGAATGCCCCCGGCGCAGACTCCCCGGGCTCAAGCCACAGCGCAGGGCTGGCCGCCGCCACCACGTTGCAGCACCCTGTCGGGCCCGAGAACGATGGTCCCGACCGCGCCTGCCGCGGCCGCGGCGCCGACCCCAGTCAGCAACGTTCTCCGGGTCAGCATCGGTGGAGCATCGCAGAGCCTTCGAGTGCTCGGGGCTCGCGGAGTGAGTGAGGACCGATGGGTCGACCCATGGTGACTCCTGGTCAGACTGGTCGGGGAGGGAGAATTTGAACCCCCGACCTCATGCACCAAAGTCCGAATAGCGGGTGTCCGAAGGGTGGCGCCAAGTCCGACTTGCCGGACGCGTCGCGGCAGGTGAGCCCTCGACGCCGGTCGTCGGATGGCCGTAGGCCCGCGTCGGTCAGCTGTAGCCGAGGCGGGCTTCGACGTCGCCGATGGCTTCGTCGATGATGTCGAGGCCCTTGCTCATCAGGTCGAGCGACATGACGATGGGCGGCGTGATCCGCAGGATGTGGCCGGCCGTCGCCCAGGCGAGCCCGCGCCGAAAGGCGGTCTGGTACACGAGGTTGCCGGCCTCGACGAACGGCTCCTTGGTCGCCTTGTCCTTGACGAGCTCGATGGCGAGGAGCGCGCCACGACCACGCACCTCGCCGACGATCGGGTGGCGTGAGGCGATCTCGGCCATGCGGCCCAGCGCGAATTCGCCGAGCTCGGCGCAATGCTCGATGATCGCCTCTTCGCGCATGACGGCGATGACTTCGCACACGGCGGCGCAGCCCATCGGGTTCCCGCCGTAGCTGGTGCTCGGGAACGACGCCGCGAGTGCCTCGGCGTGGTCGTCGCGCACCGCGATGGCCGTGACGGGAAATCCGTTGCCCATGCCCTTGCCGATGGCCATGACGTCGGGGACGACGCCTTCGTGATCGCTAGCAAACCACGAGCCGGTTCGCCCGAAGCCGGTGGCGATCTCGTCGGCGATGAACACGCCGCCGGCCGCCCGCACCTGGCGGGCCACCTCCTGCACGTAACCGGGCCGGTACGTCGTGGCCCCGTTGCCGTTCGTGACGAGCTCCATGACGACGCCGGCCAGCTGCCCGGGGAGATTCTGGGCGACCGAGGTGCCGACGAACTCGGCGCAGCGCAGGTCGCACGACCCTGAGCAGAACGCGCAGCGGTAGGCGTGACCGCTTGGCAGCAGGTAGCTACCTGGGTCGCGGGGTGCGTTCGACGCCCGCGACGACGTGACACTGGCCGCGCCTCCGGTCCGGCCGTGATAATCGTTGTGGAAGCTGACGAATCCGTGGCGACCGGTGATGGCGCGAGCGACCCGCATCGCCCCTTCGATGGCTTCCGTGCCCGACGAGAAGAACGTGAAGAGTGTCATGCCCTCTGGTGTGACCTCGGCGAGGGCCTCCAGCGCGAGCACCTTGTCGGGCGTGGCGAAGTCGTGCACGTTGTCGAGCTGCCGCGCGGCACGGGCGATCGCCTCGGCGATGCGGGGATGGCCGTGTCCGATGTTCGTGATGACGATGCCGGAGGAGAAGTCGAGGTAGGTGTTGCCATCGACGTCGGTGAGCGTCACGCCCCGTCCGGATTCGTATGCCACCGGGTGCAACTTGACCATGGTTGTCACGCTGCCTCGGGTGTGGCGCTCCATCCGGCGGTTCCATCGCTGCGACTCCGGTCCGGGCGACGACGTGATCATCCGAGGAACGGACTCGATCGGCGGGTTCGCCCAGTCGAGTGTGGAGCCCATCTCGGACGCGGCGTTCACGAGGTGCCTCGACCGAGGTGGGCGATGGCCTCGATCTCGACGAGGAAGTCCGGGCTGGCCAGCCCGACGACGGTCACCATCGTTGACGCCGGGTACGGCGGAGGCATCGCGGCCTCGACCAACGGTTGCAGGTGTGACCACGTCCGCTCGTCCTTCGTGAAGACGTTGATCTTCACGATGTCGTCGGCCGTGCCGCCGGCCTCGCGCACGACCTCGACGACGGACGCCCACGCCTCGTTCACCTGAGCGCCGAGGTCGGCCGCCCGAGAGACCTGGCCACTGACGTACAGCACCCCGTCGATCAACACGCCTTGGCTGAAGCCCAGCGCCTGCGCGTCGAACGATGAAGCCGGCTGGACCTTCTGCTTGCTCATGCTGTCACAGTCGGTGTTGGACGGTTTCTGGTCATGCACCGACCTTACCGTCGACCCCGCGGCGAGGTCAGTCCCGGGGTTCGTGGCACGGTGCCTTCGTGTTCCGGGCGGTCTGCGGCCGTGAAGGCAGACCACGACGCCAGTTGCTCCGGCCGTCGGGGTCGCCATTGCCCACTTCACGTCCCGATCCATCGTCGAACTGATGAGCGTGTGCTCAGCCACCTTCCAGCCCGACGACGGCACCCGACGGTCTCGGCTGTGCAGCAGGCCGAGGGTGCGCAGCACCCCGTCGGGCCCGGCCGTGATGGTGCCGACCGCGCCTGCCGCGGCCGCGGCGACGACCCCGGTCAGCAGCGTTCGCCGGGTCAGCATCGGCGGAGTCGTCCATGCTTTCCGGCCGGTCGAGTCTCGGCGCGGATCTACCCGGATACCGGGTACAAGCGCGCCGAGAGTCGAGAACTCAAGGCTGGGGTGGCGGCCGCAGCTGAGATGTTGATGGGCCGCAACCCAGGTCGAACTGGTCGGGGAGGGGGGATTTGAACCCCCGACCTCCTGCACCCAAAGCAGGAACGCTACCGCTGCGCCACTCCCCGTTCTGGGGCCAGGCTATCCGGCCAGGCCATCGTACTTACGCGGGGTGCCTGCCTTCGTGGCGTCGAACACAGTGAGGAGGCTGGCACCCCGCGTAAGTACGATGGCCTGGCCGGATAGCCTGGCCCCAGAACGGGGAGTGGCGCAGCG
>JBKJJS010000425.1:0-5911 GCA_046597895.1 Ilumatobacteraceae bacterium | reverse complement strand
GTCGAACTATCGCGCCAACCGGCTGGTCTGCGATGCCGCCGACCGCGCCATGCAGGTCCATGGCGGCATCGGCTATTCGCGCCACACGCCCTTCGAGCACATCTACCGTCACCACCGCCGCTACCGGATCACCGAAGGCGCCGAGGAGATCCAGATCCGCCGGGTGGCCGGCTACATGTTCGGATTCATGAACCAGCAGCAACCGAAGGGCGTAACGACCCTCGACTGACGCAATCGGGCGCGGCGTCGTTAGATTCGCGGGACACGAACGATCTGAAGGGAAAGTGTGATGAGCGTCAAGGTTGGAGACCGCGTTCCGGACATCCAGGTGCACGTACTGACGGAAGGCCGACCGACGCCGGTCAGCACCTCCGAGGTGCTCGGCTCCGGCAACGTCGTCCTGTTCGCCGTGTCGGGTGCCTTCACCCCTGGGTGCTCGAAGGTTCACCTCCCCGGCTACGTCCAGCACGGTGCCGAGCTCAAGGCCAAGGGCGTCGACAAGGTCGTGTGCATCAGCGTGAACGATCCGTGGGTGATGGAGGCGTGGGCACAGTCGCAAGGGGCGTCCGATATCGTCATGCTCAGCGACGGGTCCGGGGAGTTCGCCAAGGCAATGGGTCTCGTGATGGACGGCTCCGGCTTCGGGCTCGGCATTCGCTCGCGGCGCTACGCCGCGGTCGTCGTCGATGGCGTCATCACCGAACTCGATGTCGACGCGGCCGGCACCATCGATGTCAGCGCCTGCGAAAACGTCCTCAAGAAGGTCTGACGCCCGCGGTCGGGCGAGCGAGTACGAGCGAGGTTCGAGGCCATGCAGCCGACCGACCTTGCGCTGCTCGCTGTCCCGTCCGATCCACGGCTGTCGCCCGACGCCGCGACGGTGGCGTTCGTCGTCACCACGGTCGACCTGGACAAGAACCAGTACCGGGCGGCGGTGTGGACCGTGCCAACGGACGGGTTGGCCGCGGCCAGGCGCCTCACCGCAGGTGCCGAGCGTGACGGGCGCCCGCGATGGTCACCGGATGGACGATCGCTGGCCTTCACGTCGCACCGCGAGGATGTCGGCTCACAACTCTTCGTTCTCCCGATCGGCGGCGGCGAACCAGGGGCGATCGTGTCGCTCCCCGAGGAGATCGAGGACGTCGAGTGGTCGCCCGACGGACGGTGGTTGGCCTTCCTTGCCCGTCGGCGCGACGAGGCCATCTTCTCCCCGCCGAAGGATGCCGACCGACCGCCGCGACGGGTGACCCGGCTGGGCTGGAAGTTCAATGGCACCGGCTGGTTGTGCGACCGTCCCCGTTGCCTCTGGATCGTTCCGGCCGACGGCACGGCACCGGCGCGGGTGGTCGTCGATGGCGGGCTCGACGTGCAACTGACGTTCTGTTGGGCCCCCGACTCGGCCCGCATCGCATTCACCCAGGGCCGTCACGACGACGCTGACATCGACGGCGTCATCGATGTGTGGTCCGTCGACCACGCTGCTGGCGACATCGAGCGCCTCACCGACGGTTCGTGGTCGTGCGGCGGGCCCAGCTGGTCGCCCAACGGTGCGTTGGTCGCGTACTACCGGAGCCGGCCACTCGAGACGGCCGCGAACGCCGAACTCCGGCTGCGGTCGCTCGTGGATGGCACGGACCGGCTTGTGGAGGAGGTCGCCGCGCTCGATCGGGGGCGGGCGACCATCAGCCCGGGTCGGCCGGTGTGGCGCGGTAGCGAGGTGCTGCACGCCGTCGAGGATCAGGGTGGCGTGCACGTCTATCGCACGTCGACAGGCATTGTGATCGGCGGCAACCGGGTGGTCACCGGCTTCGACGCCGACCCGGCCACACTCGTGGCGACGGTGGCGGAACCCACCGTGCCGGGTGCCCTCATCGCACTCGATGACACCGGCGCCGAGCGGGTCCTTGCGTCGTTCCCCGCCCGCTTTCCGACGCAGACACCGGAGCGCTTCCTCGTTCCGGCCACCGGCGGGGTCGAGGTAGAGGCGTTTTTGATCCGTCCCGTTGGCTTCGATCCGGCGGGCCGCTACCCCGTCCTTGTGAACATCCACGGTGGCCCGTACGCGCAGTACGGCCATGGGTTTATGGACGAGTTCCAGGTGCAGGCGGCCGCCGGTTATGCGGTGCTGTACTGCAACCCGCGCGGGTCCGGCGGATACGGGGCGGCGTGGGGCCGGGCGATCCGCGGGCCGAAGTGCGACGTTGATCCCGGCAGTGGCTGGGGCGGAGTCGACGCTGAGGACATCCACGCCATGCTCGACACTGCGCTCGCCAGCTGGGACTTCCTCGACACCGATCGGGTCGGCGTACTTGGCGGCTCGTACGGCGGCTACCTCACGTCATGGTTGGTGGGCCACACCGACCGCTTCAAGGCCGCCTGCTCCGAGCGGGCCGTCAACAACGTGCTCTCGATGACTCACACGTCCGACATCGGCTGGTGGTTCAACACCGGCTACGCCGGGGTCGGGGCGCAGGATCCGATGGAACTGCTGCGCATCTCCCCGGTGACGTACGCCGATGCCATCACGACACCGCTCCTCATTCTCCACAGCGAGAACGATTTCCGGTGCCCGATGGAGCAGGCCGAGGACCTCTTCTTGCGCCTGCGCCGGCGCGGCCACGATGTCGAGATGGTGAGGTTCCCAGGGGAGGACCACGAACTGTCACGCTCGGGTGCCCCCAAGCACCGACTTCAGCGATTCGAGATCATTCTGGAGTTCTTCGCCAAGCATCTGACGCCGCGCCAGTAGGGTCGTGGGCGTGCCGCCCGGGAGTCGATCGGGTCGAGCGGACATGTTCACCGTGGCGTGTGTGCTCTCCTACGGCCTCCTCGGGTGGACGCTGAGCGGCCTCGGCGCCGTCCTGCCACAACTGCGCGATGCCCTCGGGGGGATCGCTTCCGTCTACCCGTCGTTGCCGGGAGCCGCGCTCATCATCATTGGGATCGTGGCCCTCGTTCACCACCGGTCGGCTGGTGCACCGCACCGGTCGGCTGGCGCGCCGCACCGGTCGGCTGGCGCGCCGCATCAGTCGGTGGTCAGGTGGGCGAGTGTGGGCCTCGCCGTCGCTCTCGCTCTCGTCGTCGTGACGGATGTGCCAGTGGCCAGCGCCATCGGGGCGGTCCTGATGGCGACGATGGCCGCGCTCCTGATCTCTCTGCTCCCCGCCGCCCTGACGTCTCGGCATCCGGAGCGATCGGCGGCCGTGATGACCACCGCAAATGGGTGGTCGAGCCTTGCCGGCATCGCCGCTCCGCTGGCCGTTGGTGCGGCGGTGGCTCTCGGGCTCGGATGGAGGGTCGGGTTTGTCGTCCCGCCGGTCGTCGCCACCCTCGTCGTGATCGCGCTCACGTCCCACCGCGCTCACGATCCACCGAGAGTCCTCGCCGTGACGCGCGCCTCTGCCCCTGCGCGCGGCGCGCCGAGCGATCTACAGCTTCCGTGGTTCGACGCCTGGCTCGTGTTGACCCTGTCGATCCTCGTCGAGTTCGCGTTCGCCTTCTTCGCCACTACCTACCTACGCGAGGAGGTGGGGATGACCAATGCGGGAGCCGCCGCCGGGGCCGCCTCGTTCGCCATCGGGATGGCGTCCGCTCGTTTCCTGGCCGGCGGCGTCCCGAGTCTGCGTGACCATTCAGTTCGGGGACAGCTCGTGGTCGTCGCCGCCGGATTCTCACTGCTCTGGTTCCTGCCGAGCCCAGTGCCGGCGATCGCCGGATTCGTGATCGCCGGCTTTGGGATCGCCCTGCTCTACCCGACGGGGATCGGTCGGCTGATGCGGCGGTTCCCCGGCTCGACCGAGCGTGGGGCGTCACGCGGTGCGCTCGCCTCCGGTGTCGCCCTCCTCGGAGCGCCGGCCCTGCTCGGCACCATCCGCGCCCTCTCGAACGTGCGGGTTGCCTTCATCTCGATCCCTGTCCTGCTCGGCGCGCTCGCCGCGACGTATCGCTGGAGCGAACGCCGGGTTCCACCTCCGTAACTTCAGCGACCCGGCTCCACGATGATCTTCGTGTGGAGGTCCGGTGAGGCCAGGTCGTCGAACGCCTGGGCGATGTCGTCGAGACCTACCACCCCGGTGATGAGCGGAGCCAGATCGATCTCCCCCTCGGCGATCGAGCGCAACGCTCCGACGAACTCGTCGGCGGTGTAGGTGACCACGAACTGGAGCGTCAACTCCTTCAGGACCCCGAATACCGGCTGAATGACATCGGGCTGCATGCACAGACCGACCACCACGATGCGGGCCCCGACCGGTGCGTCGCGCAGCGCGGCGTTGATCATGCCGGGTACGCCAACGGCCTCGAACACCACGAGAGGGCGACGTCCCTCGACGCGGCGCCAGGCCGAGATAGCGTCCTCCTCCCGCGGGTCGACGACGACGTGAGCCCCCATCGCGGCTGCGGTGGCACGACGGGCGGCCGAGAAGTCCGCCGCGATGATCGGCTCAATGCCAGCACGGCGTAGCCCGGCAATCACCGTGAGACCAACGGGGCCGCATCCCAGCACGACGGCGGCGTCACCGGGCGTGATCCCCGATCGGTTCACGGCGTGGAGTCCGACCGCCAACGGCTCGGTGAGCGCAGCCAGGTGGGGATCAATGCCTGGTGGTACCTCCACCACCAACGAAGCCGAGAGCACCATCCGCTCGCCGTATCCCCCGGCGAGGTCGTTCGTGAACGACAGGCTCTGGCGAGCCCCGGCGGCGTTGACTGTGAACGGCATCGACGTGACAAGCGTGCCGGCGCGGGGCGCGGCCGTGTCCGGCCCCGCCGCCAACACCTCGGCGCAGAACTCGTGGCCCATGTGCACATCGGCCGACAGAACGACGGGTCGCCGGCGCGCCACGCCCCCCATCTCGGCGCTGAGCGCGAGGAACTCGGCGCCGTGCTTCACGAAGTGGAGATCGGATCCGCAGATCCCGCACGCCCTCACGGCCACGAGCACCTCACCCGGCCCCGGCACGGGTTCAGGGAACTCGTCGACCACCATCTGCCCTTGCCGAAGCACCGCTGCCCTCATCACGCCCTCCTCGTCGCACGCAACCGCGCTGGCGAACTACACCACGACATGGGCGTACGGCGCCGTGATCTCGAACGCCGCGACCACGTCGTACGCCTGACCCTCGGTGCCGTCTGAACCGGCCTCCCAGCCGTGCCATGGGTACTCGACCGCGCCGTTGTCGCGCAGGCGCGGCATCCCGCTCTCGGGATCGAACACAAAGAAGGGCCCGTGCTCCTCGCCCTGTTGCAGCGGGAGGCGCTCTCGCGTCGGCGCCCCCGGCTCGGCCGTTTCGTACATGCCACCCGTTCCGGTGCCGTTGTGCACCACCCAGTGGACCTCGGCGAACGCCGGGCTCGTCGGCCCCGGATCTCGACCGTGGTTGTGGGTGGACAGGTCCACCCCTTTCCCCGCCGTCCACACGAAGAGGTACGTGATCTCCGATCCATCAGCGTCGAGCAGATGGAAGCCCGGCGCGAGGTACGCATCGAGCCCGTCGAAGAACGGTGTCATGGTGGTGTAGCGGCCCTCGAACGTCTGCCACTGAAGGGCGTCGGCGTGGGGACCGTCGAACCGGAGTTGATCCATGGATGTCACCGAAGCCGCCACGGCCGGAGTAGCCGTGAACACCGTGAACACGGCGCCCTGCGGCCCCGCCTCCACGTGCTCGCTGGCGACCAGCGTGCCACGAACCACCTTCGGCGCGGCGTACGCCCCGCGATGGAGGTCGGCCAGGCGGCCCGTGACGACCTTGATGTAGACCGTCCCCTTCGACTGGTCGATGTCGAAGCGTTGGTGGGGGTCGAGCCGGACGAACTGGATGGTCCAACCGCCCATGCTCCACACATCGGACACCACCGGTCCGGCGCCCTCGCCGATCGCAATGTTCAACCCGAGCCGCTCCCGGGCCACCTC
>JBKJJS010000321.1:0-17056 GCA_046597895.1 Ilumatobacteraceae bacterium | reverse complement strand
TCTGCTCGCGTGATTCGTCAGCGGTCGCCCACATATCCGCGTTCGGTTCGGCGCCCTCGTCGAACCACGGCAATGGCTCGCCGGACGGTCGGCCGAAGATGTCCCTTTGCCGGGCGCTCCGTGAGGGTGCTGTGTGCCGAAGATCTCGCAGTGTTCAAGGCGATGTTCGATCGCCCGAAGGACTGGGTTGACATCGCCACGATGGTGGAAGCCGACGCCATCGACCTCGAGTCCGCCGCCTACCGCCTGAGGCAACGGTTGGGCGACGATTCTCGCGTGGAGCGACTCCGCTCGCTGGCGACGTGAGTGGAGCCCCTCGGACCTCGGTGCGTCAGTGTCCGATCGACTCGACCGTGTAGGCGGTCGTGCCGTTCCAATCGAGTCGAAAGCGCTCGCCTCGTCGGACGTTGCCGACGGTGGCGGGCCGGAAGCAGGCGACTGCCTCCCCACCGGGGTGGCGCACGGCGGGGTACACGATGCCGAGTGACCCATCGTCGAGCAGGCGCTCGGCCAGTGACTGGCTCTGGACGTACGACGCCGGGTCCAGGCAGATCCTGGCCCGCCGATCGCGCCGGCCGCGTAGGTCATGGAAGGTGCCGTGAACGTCGGCCAGGAAGCCCTGATACACGATGCTGAGATCCCAGTAGTCCGTCTCGGCCAACTCGACGGACTTGTGGAAGCCGACCTCGGCGAGCGAGGTCTCGATCGACCTGCCCGCGTACCAGGCGCCACGATCGGGTCCGCTGAAGCGGGCTCCCTGTGGGTGCGGGTAGCAGTAGCCAGCGTTGACGATCTGCCACTCGGGCACTCCGAACACCAACTCATCCGCGTGGATGCCGCTCGGGATGGCTCCGCTCTGGACGAGTAGCCGCCGGCTCGTGACACCGCTGAGCGCCACCAGATCGTCGACGTCATCACCGTCGGCCAGCGCGGAGAGGATCGGCCGGTCGGTGATGGCGTGCGCGTCGGGAATGAGGCGGTGCGAGTCGTCCCAGCGAATCGGGCTGAGAGGGGGCCAGGGTGGACTCACACCCCGCCCCGACGGGCGTCGAGCAGCGATCGCACTCGGTCCATGGCGTTGATCCCTCCGTGCAGGAGGGTGTCGAGCGGGCACCGGCCGGCAAACAGCACGTTGCTGTTGGGGCGCTTCACCCACTCGTCGGCGAGCGGGCTCCGGGGGTACAGCACGTGGAGCGCCGTGTAGATGCCGAGCAGATACGACACCCGCGTGAGCCGATCCACGCCGAGGTCCTTGGGCGGGTTCTTCACCCACGAATGCCAGGTGCTGGGGGCGACGCTGCCGAGCAACGTGCCGAGTTGCTCGACGGTGAGTCCCCATTCAGCGGCCAGGCGGACCATGGCCCGCACCGAGGTGGTGCTGACGCGAGCCCGTGACGTGGCGTCGCCGAGATCGATGGAGGGCGCTGCCTCGAAGCGGCTCGCTGGATAACTGATGGCGGTGGCCATGGCCTCACCTCATCCGAATCTCTTGATCTAGCGTAATGATACTCCATAAATGGAGAGTCACTACCCGACCCTCAGAGCGTCCTACCGGCGCGAGTAGCTTCCTCGCTGGAGCAGGAGGGGAACATCGTGGGAGAACTCGACGGCAAGGTCGCCATCGTCACCGGGTCCGGCCGGGGTATCGGCAGGGCGGTGGCCACGGTGTACGCCCGGGAGGGCGCCAAGGTCGTCGTCGCCAGCCGAACGCCCGCCACGGTGGAGTCCGTGGTGGCCGACATCACGGCCGAGGGCAACACGGCGATCGGTGTCCCGACGGACGTATCGAAAAAGGCGGACATCTGGAACATGGTGGCGAAGGCCGTCGACGCCTTCGGTACCGTCGACATCCTGGTCAACAACGCCCAAGGCTTCGGCACGGCGGCCAAACCCCTGGTCTCCACGATCCCGACGCCGCTCGAGGACACCGACGACGACGAGTGGGAGTACACCTTCCGCACCGGCGCCACCGCCACCCTGTGGGGTATGCAGGCAGTGTTCCCGTACATGAAGGAGCACGGCGGCCGCATCATCAACCTCTCGTCGGGCTCGGGTATGGAGGGCTTCCCAGGCAACACGCCATACAACGCCACCAAGGAGGCCGTACGGGCACTCACCCGCACTGCTGCCCGCGAATGGGGCAAGTACCAGATCTCGGTGAACACCATCAACCCGTCGCTCAAGACGGACGCGTGGGACAACTGGCTCGCCAACAACACCGACTATGTCGAGGGACTGAAGGCCAAGATGCCGCTCGGCTTTCTCGGCAACGCCGAGGAGCATGGCGCCCCGTGGTTCGTGTGGCTCGCCGGGAAGGGCGGCGACTACGTCACCGGCATGACCGTGTTCCTGAACGGTGGGCGGATGATGCACTGAGGTTCCGACCGAGCGCGCCGCCTCTGCCAGCGACGTAGGATCAATCGTCGCTCTGGGGGCGCCGATGGATGAGGTTCGCGAGGTCGAGGTACTGCACGCGGCGCCCGCCGTGTCGCGGGCGTCGGTGATTGCTGTCGTCGTCACCGGTTCGGTTGTGACCTTGGGCGGCGTTGCGGTGATCGCGATGCGCGTGGCCAACCGCGGTGCCGAGCCGGAGGGTCAGAACTGGTGGATCGTCGCGTGGTTCGTGGTGGGCCTGGCGTACTCCAGCGCAGGCACCGCGATGCTCGTCCGATCGTCCAGACGGCAACTCGGTGGTTGCTTTGTCGTCGTCGGCGCGGCGGGTTTGGTCACCACGATCGGGACGCAGTACCGCGGGTACCTGGCCGGGCGCGGGCCGGGAGTCGGCTGGGAGTGGCTGGCCGACGCGGCGACATGGACCCGGCCACTCGGCGCGGCCGTGCTCGTCGGCTTGGTGCCGTGGTGCTTGTTGCCGGCGTGGGTTCGCTCGCGCCGCTCCCTCGAAGTCGTGTGGTGGTGCACGGCCGCGATGATCGTGGTGCTCGTCGGCATCGAAGTGGTCGGCGTGTCCCGACCGACCGAGCGGATCGTCGTCGCACTGATCGACCTCTCGGCTACGGCAGGGACCGTGGCGCTCGGCGTGCAGTGGTGGCAGCGTCGCTCCCCCGCTGGCGACCCGTTGGCGGGCTGGCTTCTTGCTGGGTGCGCAGTCGCGTGGCTGGCGGTCGTACCTTCTGGTCTGGACTTCGCACAGTCGCAGGTGCCGGGTCGCGATGTGATCTGGCCGCTGCTCCTGCTTGCCACGGTGCCGTTGTTGGTGGCAGGCACTGCGATCGACGTGATCCGAGATATCCCGACACCGTTCCGAGACGTGTCGCATCAGGTGGTCGAGTGGATGGTTCTCGCCCTCGCCATCGTCACCGTGTACACAGGGCTCGTGGCTGGGCTCGGTCGCTTGATCGGCGGCAGCGGTCCGACGTGGCTGCTCGTGGCGGCGACCGGCGCCATGGCGCTCGCGCTGGAACCATTCCGGCATCGCATTCGCAAGTTGGTCGACCACTTGGCGTACGGAGACCGTGACGACCCGCTCGCCGTAGTGCAGGGAGTCGTGAGTCGGCTCGGAGCCGATACGGGGGATGACTTGCTCCCGGCACTCGCCGCCAGTCTCCAGCGTGAACTGCGACTGACGGCGGTGGCGATCGACGTGCGCGTCGCGGACGGATGGGCCCGAGCGGCGAACATCGGCGCCCCAACAGCGAGTGCGCGCGAGGTGCTGCTCCATCATCACGATGAACTCGTCGGCCGCCTGGTCATCGGTTGGAACGATGGCCCGTCCTTGCGCCATCGGGATGACGAGATCCTCGACCAATTGGTGGGGCCGTTGAGCTTGGCCGTCGGGTGGGTACGCCTCAACGCTGATCTTCGCCGCTCGACGATCGCGATCGTCTCGGCCAGGGAGGAGGAACGGCGGCGAATCCGACGCGACCTCCATGACGGGCTGGGGCCAACCCTCACTGGGGTGTCGCTCGGCCTGCGAACGGCCGTCCGCCAGCTCGCTCGCGCCTCGGGACCGGAGGTCGTCGCCCCGTCCCAACTGCTCGATCGGGTGGCCGACGAGGTGGACGGCGTCGTCATAGAACTCCGGCGAATCGTGCGCGACCTGCGGCCAACGGCGCTCGACCAGTTGGGCCTCGTCGAAGCAGTCTCCGAGTTCACGCGAACCTTCAGCAATGACATCGAGATCTCTCTCGCCGTCCCGAGTGAGCCACTCCACCTGCCAGCTGCGGTCGAGGTGGCGATCTATCGGATCGTCACCGAAGCCGTCACGAACGTCGTTCGACACGCCAAGGCGGCGCGGTGCTGGCTCACGATCGCCGCCGGGTCGTGCGTGGAGATCGACGTCGTGGACGATGGGATCGGCATCGGCACCGCACCGGCCGGGTTCGGTGTGACTGCGATGCGTGAACGCGCCTGCGAACTCGGAGGCACGGCGCAGTTCCTGCCCAACATCCCGAGGGGCACGCGCCTGCACGTGGAGTTGCCGGTGGTACTCCCGTGAGCGCGTCCACGCCGCTTCGGGTGGCCGTCGTCGATGACCACCCGATGTTCAGGATCGGTCTGGCCGCGGCGATCGGCGAGATGGATGGGATCGAGCTGGTGGGAGAAGCGGAGCGCGCCGAACAGGTCGAAGCGCTCATCACCAGCACTGGTCCGGACGTGTTGTTGCTGGACGTGCGGTTGCCTGACGGTTCCGGTCTCGAGGTCAACCGCTGGATGGCGGTGCACCATCCCGAGGTGAAGGTGATCATGCTCACGATGTCCGACGATCGTGATACCGCGCTCACCGCGTTGCGCGATGGGGCAAGCGGATACCTGGTGAAAGGGGCGGGACCGGAGAGCGTCGAGTACGCCGTGAGGGCCGTGGCGGCAGGCGACGTCGTACTCGATCACGCGCTTGTCCAACAGGTGATCGAGGTGCCGGACGGTCACCGGTCCTGCGCCGCTCGTCCCTTCCCCCAACTGACACAGCGGGAGTTCGACATCCTCGAGCTCATCGCCGAGGGCCTTGACAATTCGACGATCGCGAGGAGGCTTGTGCTCAGCCCGAAGACTGTGCGCAACTATGTCTCGTGCGTGTTCGCGAAGGTGCCTGCCACCGATCGTGCGAACGCCATCGTCATCGCCCGACGAGCCGGCCTCGGTAGCTGACGCGGCGAACGCGTGAACGGTCGTCCGCCTCCGCCCACCAGCGGCGGATGAACGCGTGCCAGCAGAGTGCGAGGAAGGCTGCGAAGACGACGCCACCGATCGCCGTGCGGACGAACACCTCCGCGATGGAGGCGTCGGACAGATCGTTCGAACGGCCGGTGTACGCCGGCCCGCCCCAGGTGGGCTGGAACGGGGTGCGCCATTGCAGCCGGGCGAGCAGGAACCACGTCGTCATCCGGGCGAAGGCGTAGAAGAAGAGGCCCTGATAGATCAGGAGAAGGGCACGCTCGGGGAGCCGGGTGTGCCGTTGAAGCCATCCCCAGGCCCGAAGGTCGGCGGGTACGACGACACGGCGGAAGTACCCGCCAGTGAGCGTGACCCGTGCGAAGAGCAGCGTCATCCCCATCCAGAAGAAGTCCCAGACTCCACCGAGGCTGGAGTAATAGGCCGCGGCATCCCCATAGGGACCCTCGGCCGTGTAGTGCCTCCACATCCCGAACGAGACCGGCTCGAGCGAGAACGGGAAGAAGATCATGACTCCGGCGGTGTCGCCGCTGTCCGTCAGGACGTGGGCCCAAAGCCCGATCATGAGACCGAGCGCCCACGTTCGACTCCTCGTGAACCGCAGCACCAGGAGCGCGAGTACGACCCCAAAGAACAACGAGTGGCTGAAGCCGACGCCCGGAAACCCGCGGTGGAAGCGAGCGGCGTTCTCGGGGCTCACGTGGTAGACGAAGAACTTCGTGAACAGGTCTGGGCCAAGGCCGCCGATCGCGAGAGCGAGGAAACTGACTTTCGCCGCCGCCTTGCGCTGGAGGAGGTAGTTCTCGAACTCGTGGGCCGCCCAACTCACGGGGCCGGCTCGATCGGTCGCATGGCATGTCTGATCGCTGGCCGTCGCCGGAGCAGCACACGCACCGCGTTCGGCAGCACGTACAGGACGAACACTGGGTACAGGGGACCAACGATCCAGTTCAACACGAGGGTCTTGAACCGGTACCCGAGCACGACGTAGGAGAGGAAGGCCAAGAGCCACGACCACCTCGGCCACCGGTAGGGCACTTGTTCCGCGATCACCGCCCACCCCCTTTCGACGACGACCGGGGCGATCCCGACGCCACTCGCAAAGGTGGCAGTCCCGGCGTCCCAGGCGGTAGGGAGCGCTGTCACGATTCTTCGTTGCCACCCTCTGCGAGTAGCGCCGCCGTACGACAGCCGTACTGCGCGTCTTCGCTGATCGTCGACCGCGCCGGGCGACAGGTTTCTCGTTGGGGAGTGCGTCGCCAAGCGCGCTCTGGCAGTCCTCCGACTCAGGTAGTGCCGGTCGGGAGCCTCGTCGAGCACGGGCCCGTGTGATCAGAGCAACCAGATCAGATCGGTCGGTCCGTCGATCGGTCGGTCTGTCGATCGGTCGGTGTTGTGAGCGCCGCAAGGGCGGCCGCCGGGGACGATGTCTCGTGGCGTCGCCCGAGCGCGTCACTCACGTGGTCGCAGTCGCGTAGACGGTGCGCCGCGCGACGTCGGGCCGACGGGTGATACGTTTTCGTCCCCGGGGTCACCGATCGTCGTCTCCCCAAGGCGGCCCATACGAAACGGAGTTCACATGTCAGTCACCGACACCCCAGTGGATAACGGCGTCAATGTCCAGGCATTGCTCGACGCCCGCAGCGCGCTCATGGATGCGCCCGAAGCAGCGGCGTTCACATGGCGGGCGACGTGCGAGTGGGTGAACGGCACCCACAGCCGTTCGAGCGTGCAGGGTTTCTTCGGCCTCGGGGCCGAGCAGGCTCACAAGACGACGTTCGAGTACGACGCCGACCACCCCGAGGTGTTCGCCTCCGAGGACCACGGCGCCACGCCGGTCGAGATCGTGCTGGTCGGCTTGGCCAGCTGCCTGACGGCCGGGGTCGCCTCCGTCGCTCAGAACCGCGAGATCCAGCTTCGGTCGGTCAAGGCCACCCTGACGGGCCAGATGAACGTGCAGGGCATCCTCGGCTGCGACCCCGAGGTCCGCAACGGGTTCAGCGGCATCAAGGTCCACTACGACATCGACGCCGACGCGTCGCCGGAGGACATCAAGGCTCTGGTCGCGCAGTCGCAAAAGCGTTCGGCCGTGTACGACATCATCGCGAACCCGACGAACATCACGGTCGAGGTCAACTGATCACTGCCGCCACGTCGACCCCCCAGCGATCGTGACGGCGCGCATCACCACCGCGGTGGTCATCGGCGGTGGGCACAGTGGTCTGGCCGTCAGCCGCGGCCTCAGCGCGCGCTCGATCGATCACGTCGTGCTGGAGCGCGGCTCCGTCGCGCACTCCTGGAAGACGCAACGGTGGGACTCGCTGCGCCTGCTCACGCCGAACTGGCAGAGTCGGCTACCCGGCTTCGCGTACGACGGGAGCGAACCCGACGCGTACATGACCATGCCGGAGGTCATTGAGTTCATCGAGGGCTATGCGTCGGCCATCGACGCCCCGGTCGTGACCGACACGACGGTGACCTCTGTGCGATCCACTGAAGGTGGATACACCGTGGAGACGGACCAGGGCCCCTGGCAGTGCCGTGCGGTCGTGCTCGCCAGCGGCGCGTGCAACGTGGCCACTGTCCCCGACTACGGCACCGCCGTCCCGCCGGGGGTCGACACGGTGACGCCGCTCGACTACCGCCACCCCGACCAGCTCGCCGACGGCGGCGTGCTCGTGATCGGCGCATCAGCTACCGGGCTGCAGTTGGCCGACGAGATCCAGCGCTCGGGTCGGCCAGTGACGCTGTCGGTCGGCGGGCACGTGCGCATGCCGCGGACGTACCGGGGCCGCGACATCTTCTGGTGGATGGACGCCACGGGCCTCTCCGACGAGCGTTACGACGCGGTCGACGACATCACGCGGGCCCGCAACGTGCCGTCGCCCCAACTCGTCGGCACACCGGAACGCAAGAGCCTCGACCTCAACGCACTGCGTGCCATCGGTGTGGAGATCCGCGGCCGGCTGGGCGCCATCCGTGACGGCGTCGCGCTGTTCTCCGGCGGACTGCTGAACCAGTGCTCGCTCGCCGATCTGAAGATGAACCGGCTCCTCGGCACCATCGACGAGTGGGCAGTAACGCAGGGAATGTCGGGCACCGGTGATCGTCCCGCGCCGACCGTCGTAGACGACAACGCGCCGCTGACGTTGAAGCTGACGGACGGCGCGATCCGCACCGTCGTGTGGGCGACGGGCTTCCGGCCGGACTACGAGTGGCTCGACGTCCCGGTGTTGGATCGCAAGGGCAAGGTGAAACACGACGGTGGCGTCGTCGACGCGCCCGGGATGTACCTGATCGGCACGACGTTCCTGCGCCGGCGCAGCTCGAGCTTCATCCACGGTGCCGGCCGTGACGCCGAGGAGTTGAGCGAGCACCTCGCCGGGTACCTGGCGGGTCCTACTGCTTGACCCCGATGTAGCCGAACAACTGGACCTCGCCACGGAGCGGAACGCCCTCGACGACATGCTGACGAGCGAGCGCCGCGGCGCGCTCGAGGAACGTGGCCTCACCGATGTTCTGGATCGCCTCGTACGCCGGTCCGGTCGAGGCCAGGCCCCTCGCATACATCTCGGGATCAGCGAACTCCATGGCGAACGGCACGACGAACCGATCCTGCGGTTCGAAGCCTGCGTCGCGCAAGAACCCCTCGCCGATGCCGGGCTTGCCGAGCGCCACCATGTTCGCCTGGTTGTCGACCTTGGCGTCCGTCGCCCAGCGGAACGGCTCGAACATCCACGCGCCGGGAGACTTCTTGACGTTGCCCCACACCGTCATCGCCAGACGCCCTCCTGGCCGAAGCACACGGCGCATCTCGCTCAGCGCGCCGGGTGTGGTCCCCCAGATCCCCCGGAAGCTCGTCACCACATCGAATGTGTCGGCATCCCAGGGTAGGGCGTGCATGTCGCCGACGTGGATCTCGCTGTCCGGGTTGCGGGAGCGGGCGACGGCGATCAGTCGTTGCGAGGCGTCGATGCCGTCACAACGAGCGCCCCTCATGCGGCCGAGCTCGACGGCGAGACCGGACCCGCACGCCACGTCGAGCACCCGGTCGCCGGGGCCGATACCGAGGCGCTGGTGCATGAACACGTACTCGCGGCAGTTGCTCGGCTCCGCCAAGGTCGAGAAGTCGACGGCCTTGCGGCCCCACCCCTCGTCGACCATCTCCCACGTCATGGCCACGGCATAGCACGTCTACGCTGAGCCGCTGACGTGCGGCAAGCGGCCGCTGACCTCTTCGAGGGCAACGGGACGCAATGGCCGAAAGGCGCTCGATGACAAAGCCGGTGCTCGGGTCAGGCGAAGCCGGCAACCGCATGCGGCGTGTACGGCTCTTCGAGTTGGCGGATCTCATCCATGCTCAGTCGCAGTTCGCACGCCGCGATGGCGTCGTCGAGGTGATGAGGTTTGGTTGCGCCGATAATCGGCGACACCACCGCCGGGTGTCCGAGCACCCACGCCAGCGCGACTTGGGCCCGGGGGACGCCACGCTCGGCGGCGACGCCAGCCACGCGGTCCACGATCACCCGATCCGAGGCCGAGGTGTCGTAGAGGGTCTTGCCGAACTCGTCGGTCTCTGATCGTTCCGTCGCAACCTCCCAGTCGCGAGTGAGCTTTCCTCGCGCCAGCGGGCTCCACGGGATGACCCCGATCCGCTGGTCGAGACACAGCGGCAACATCTCGCGCTCTTCTTCCCGGTTGAGCAGGTTGTAGTGGTTCTGCATGGTGGCGAACCGGGTCCAACCGCGCTGGTCGGCGACGAAAAGCGCCTTGGCAAACTGCCACGCCCACATGGACGAGGCACCGAGGTAGCGGACTTTGCCAGCCTTCACGACGTCGTGCAACGCCTCGAGCGTCTCTTCGAGCGGGGTGTGAGGGTCGAAGCGGTGGATCTGGTAGAGGTCGACGTAATCCACGCCCAATCGGCGCAGGCTGGCGTCGAGTTCCTGCATGATCGCCTTGCGGGACAAGCCCCTGCGGTTGGGTCCCCGCCCCATCACCCCGTGCACCTTGGTGGCGATCACCACCTCGTCGCGCCGGGCGAAGTCCCGCAACGCCCGCCCGAGAAACTCCTCGCTCGTGCCGTCGGAATAGACGTTGGCAGTGTCGAAGAAGTTGATGCCGGCTTCGAGCGCTCGCTGGATGAACGGTCGGCTGGACTCCTCGTCCAACGTCCACAGATGGGCGCCACGCTCTGACGCTCCATAGCTCATGCAGCCGAGGCAGATCGGGGAGACGTCGAGGCCGGTGTGGCCAAGTTTGCGGTACTTCATCGGAGCATCTTGGCAGCCCCGCACCTTGCCATCGTGTCCTCGGACGGTGCGCCGTTAGTTCGGAGTCCGGTCGGGTGACACGGTCAACGGAAGGAGCGAGATCAGTGCGTCGTGGTCAGCTTGGTACCGCCCGTCCCTCGCAATCTTGCGAATCCGGCCCCCGGTAAGGACCGACTGCGACCGAGTGTTGCCCTCGATGGCGGTGGTTGCGTGTACGCCCTTCGAGAGGCTGATCAGGTGGAGTTCGCGTGCGTACTCAGGCGGCACAGGAACGTTGGCTAGGCGATCGCACTTCGATCTGGCCTCACCAAGCACCATCCAGAACGCAGGACAGGTCAAACCTGGATGACAGCAATCCAACTTGTCTCGGCTTTTGTCCACACTTCTGTCTCCAGGTCGTCGCCACCGAGGCTGCATCCCGAGGACGGCCTCCTCGAACAGCAAGCGGTCGTCACCCGATATGACGGTCTTGGCGGCGCACTCCCGCCCGTCTCTGCGAGCTTCTCCCCAGCCCCGCGACCCTTGTTCGTGTCGACCGCTGGGTGCACACTCTGTCGATGAACGACCCAGCCGAGCCCACCAAGCCCACCGAGGACACCTTGGACGGCGTCTCGTGGCATCGCCCGCTCGCGCACGTGATCGCCGGATCGTTGTCCGGCGCTACCGCGCAAACACCCGGAATGACCCGATTGGAGGCCATCTCCGGCCATAGGGTCGGGTCGGTGAACCTGTGGATGGGTGAGACACACGTCGCCCCGTCCACGAACTCGGGAGATCACCATCACGGAGAAGCGGAGACGGCAATCTACGTCGTGTCAGGCACGCCCCGGTTCGTGTTCCTCGAAGGTGGCGAGGAGCGGGTGCTGCAGACCGGTCCGGGGGACTATGTCTTCGTGCCGCCGTACACGCCGCACCGCGAGGAGAACCCCTCACCCGACGAACCGGCCCTCGTCGTCATTGCCCGGACGACACAGGAGGGCATCGTCGTCAATCTGGCGAACCTCTCGGGCTGAACGAATTCCGACCACCGAGCCTCCAACGAACCCCGGGGAGCGACGGCGACCGGGTCCGCGCGGCGTCGCGTTAACGACTGTGCCTGGTGGGGGTAGTGCTGGCGTCGATCGCCGGCACGGTGCTCGTCCCTGTGGCGCCGACCGGAGCGGTTCACGCGGTCGATGAGAAGTCACGGCGTTTCTTGGGCTTGAAGAAGCTCACGCTCAACAACTTGGTCCAGGACCCGTCGGGCGTGCGGGAGAGCCTCGCCCGCCGCTCTGGTCGCCTCGTGGTCCAATGGACGAAGCCCGCCATCGACGGTGGAGCAGACGTCGAGCGCTACCTGATCCAGGGCCGTCGCGGCACAGGAAGCTGGCAGACCCTCGGTGTGGCGATCGGCGCCCAGCGGACGCTGGGGCTTACGGTTCCCACCGGCCGTCTCAGCGTGCGAGTGGCCGCAGTGAACCGGTTGGGGAGAGGCCCGTACACATCCCCGCGCGCCGTCCGGTGAGGCGGCTGTCGGTCACGGATCGGGTTCTTCGCGGGCGGTGCGGGTACAGGTCAGCTATCGCGCTGGCACGGAGGAAGCACGCGCCGGAGGAGTTCGGCACCGCGCCGTTGCGTCATGTCCGGCTGGCCTAGTCGGTGCCATGCCTCGTCCAGGGTGAACAGGTTGCGATGTAGCGCGTCCCGCACGATCGTTGCGAGGTCTGTCGGGTCCGTATCGGGCGCGATGTCGATCAGGGTTCTCACCGGTGTGGTCACCCGGATGCCGTCCACGGCGGTGATGTCGCTGGCCGGAACGTCCTCGTAGTGCACGATCACCTCTGAGCAGTGAGCCGAGCAGGGGAAGCGATCGCTTCGAAGGGGCAGCGCCCGAGTGCCCGGGCGTTGACATCGCCCGCCGCCGGAACGCTACCGAGAGGTCGCTCCATTAGTGGCGCCTTCGTGAACACATCCGTATCGTGCGCACGATGTTCGCTCGGGAGCTGTCGATATTGGAGCGGTCGTGAGCCAGCGGGGCCGTCACCACCGCGCCGGTGGGCGGACGACGCCCAAGGGGACCCGGCCCCCGGAGCGCCGGGACGGGGCCAGGGGCAGGGGTGCCGACCCCTTCGTCGGCGACATCGCGGACCGTCTGCGCAGCCTGTCGCCGGTACCGCTCCTGGAGCTCGCCTCGAGCATCGTCGAGCTCTCGACCGCCCGCCCTACCGACGACCTGGTCGGCCGCCACCCGTCCGACCGGAGTGAACTGCTCGAGCCCCTCGCTCTCTCCGGACTGCCCGAGACGGCCGCACTCGCGTGGGCCATGCTCCCTATGCTGGATCAACTGTCGCAGGCGTTCGTGCGATCCAACGTGGCGCTCCCGTTACGTCCGGGGTGGTTGGCCGCGCTCCACGACGTGTCTGTCATTGGCACATGGCAGCTGTCCGACGTGCTGGGCGACGGTGACAACGTCTTGATCGGTGTCCGGTGGCCCCAGCACGAGGCGACGCTGATCGTGTACATCGACCACAACGTGGGCACGCTGGTGAAGGACGCGTTCGTGGTGCCGGAATCGCTGACGGCAACCCGTCGGCATTACGAGGAGCTCCTCCGACGTGAGGGCCGCGCTGATGACCAGTCGCTCGTGCCGATCGACCCGGCCGACGCCCGGGCTCGGGTCGAGGAGGCGATCCAGCAGGCGCAGCGCACCGTCCCGGGTTTCGAGTCCGAGACGTGGCCGGCGGTGCGCCCGTTGGTCGACTGGTGGGTCTCGCTGCTCCCGCCAGGCGGCACCGGGTATGAGGTCGAGCCGCCGACGCAGGAAGAACGCGCCGCGCTCGCCGATCGGTTCGTCAACTCCTCCTTCGCGGCTCGGTTGGCGGCGCCTGCCGCGGTCGTCAGGGAGATGGCGGACACGCTGCTCTGGTATTCGGGCGGGCGCGGTGCGTGCGACCCCCTCCAGTGGAGTGCCGTGATGGTGGAGATCGTGCTCGTCGACTTCATACCCCGCAAAGTCGTCGCCCCCCGCGAGGAACTGAGCCAGGTGCCCGAGATCCTGCGGGCCCTCGTGCGGTTCGCGCATCACGAGCGGGGGATCCGTCCCGGGTTGACGGCCGAGGTGGAGGCGGCGATCGACCGGTGGACACCGCAGTTCATGGAACTCATCCGCACCCCGGCCCGCCCGCCACACGAACGGGCGGTGGACACGGCGCGGGCGTTGCTGGGGCCTCTGCCGTCGCCTGGGATCGAAGACGTCATGGCCGACACCGAGTGGCGACTCATCGCCGAGCTGGGCGGGCCCGAGGCGTTGCGGACCTTGACCGCCGACCCATTGGACGACGAACCGTTCGATCCGTCCGGATTGCCGGCCGACATCATCGACCTCGCCATCGAGACCTCCGGACACCTCGACGACTTGGCGGCGCGGGTTCTCGACGGTGAGGTGCGGACGATCTCCCGGCGAGCGCTGCGGATAGCGCTCCAGCACGACCCGGCGATCCTGCGCCGTTCCGTGCGAACCCCGGCGCTGGCTGCGGCCATCGTGTGGGTGGTGCTGCGGATGCAGGGCGGTGCCGCCGCACTCGGATCGCACGTGGCCGTCAGCACGCAGAAGGACCTGGCGGCCGCAGCCGGGGTGCCTTCGGGCGCGGTCAGTCAGCGAGCGACGATGTTGTTGCTGACCCTGGAGGAAAGCGAGCTCGCCCAGGCCCGCTGGTGGCACTCCGAACGGCGGCGCCAGGCGCTCGAACTCCTCGGCAACCTCGCACGATGGCGCGAGGAGCGCGGCGCAGCGGGCGGATCCTGACCGGGTCGACGCGGCCCACGAACGAAGCCAGGTCCCAGTCGTACGCGCGACGGCCTGGCCCTTGACAGACCCGCTCGGCGAGTTCCGAGAGCTGAGCCTTTGCGTCGCTGAAGGCCACGGTCTCGTTCATCGGTCAACATTCTGATCCGTCGCCGCGCGACGCTTGGTAGGAGAAGCGGAGAACAGGTTGAGTTGCGCGGGCTTCGGACGGGTGGCGCGAACCTCTCCCCAGACTTGTCGCAGCGTGGGGCTGGCGATGTAATGCCGCCCTCTCGTCTCACCTTTCGCCTCGAACAGTTCGGCAGTGGCGAGCCGTCGTAGGTCCAGACCGGCGGACTGATCGCTGATCTGCTCGCCCTCGGACTCTTCCATGCGACCGTTGCCGTCCGCGAACGGGTGGATCATCACCAGATTGAGATGGGCCATCGCAGCTCGAATCAACGCATGCCCGTCGAGCGGTTCCTCGCCCTCCACCACGTTGAGCACGTCGTTGAGGGAGGTGTCGTAGCCTTCGATCGAGTTCGATCCTTGGACCGCCTTGGCGAAGTAGAGCCGTCGGAGGCCACCCAGCCACCGCCGAGGTTCTGCAACGGCAAAGCGCAACTCCCCACGAAGCTGGTCGACTGTCGCAAGGGCTTCGAGTTCCTGGTCGAGGAGCCGGGGCGACTGGAAGATCATGAGGAGCTACTCGCCGTCGCCATCACCGCGCCCAGGTTGAGCGACCATCGCGCTGATCATTCGCGGCTGGTGATGAAGCGTTCCCAGCGCTCCATCGCATGTTCGCCGGTCATCGCGTCGACGACTTCGCCATCGATGCCTGCGGTGTGGATGAGGCGGTCCCTCAGCCAAGCCGGCACGGCGTCGTGCGAGGGCTCTACGGCGGGTCGCAGGTCGTCTCGTTGAGTGTGGCGTCCAAGCATCTGGACGACCTCTGCCAGAGCGAGTGTGTGAGGGCTCAGGGTGGCCGCGGCGACGCGGTCGTTCATCTCGGCGTACACCTCTGCGTCTGTTCTGGCGCTGACCGCCCACACTTGCGCGATGGTGACGGCCCCGCAGTGGCCGTGGAGGCGCTTCTCCGGGTGGTGTTGTGCCAGTGGACCCAGCCGAGAGTGGCCAGCTCGACGTCGTCGACCGACTCACGCACCGACCTCGTCGAACGCATGCTCGCCTTCATCGAACACCGCAACCAGACCGCAACCCCGTTCAAATGGGTCGACAACGCCACACGCGCCGCCTGACCCACATTCAAGGAACTTCCGCGCGGCAGCACTAGCCGGCGAAGAGGCTCGTGCCGTCGTAGGGAGGGCACTCGAGACTCGGTGACGTTCCAAAGTGTTCGTATTGGGAAAGAACATGAATAATGCACTTGGCGCGCGCCAACTGGCCACGCTGATTGAAATGGCGATTGTCGGACGAGAACCACTCCGTGTGTGCTTCCGCGTACGCGCCCCACTCAACCAACGTCAGATGGATCGCTTCGGGGTCATGACGTCCTGCCCGTTCGGCTTGTTCGGTCCGGAAGACGTCGTTCAGAAGGGATGCCCGATGTCGTTTCCCGACGTCGTCGCCTCTGCCAAGAGTCAGGACAACTACCTCCACGCGGGGCATCATGTCCTCGATCCCGTCGAACATCTGCCCAACTCGTTGCTCCAGAAAGTCCCGCATCGCAATGTCGCGCTGGACCAGATCATCGATCATTCGCAATCGACGAGGGATCGATTCGGCATCGTTGCCACCAATGCCGATGATCAGCAGATCCGGTACTCGGCCGTGATCGACGTGATCCTTCAACGCCGCAAGAAGGCCCAACGATGTTCGACCTCTCACTCCATCGATGCGAGTGTCAATGCGAGAGCGAACGGTACTGCCGTACGCCGCGAGTGAATCTCCCAGTTCAGATCGGATCTCCGAGGTCAACGAGTCACCGACGATCATGTAGTTCGGGTAACGCCGAATCACACTGCCAAGAAATCCGCGATCATTTGCCATTCCCTGGACGGCCCGCCAGGTGTCGATGTCCATCCTTGCATCCGGCTTTGACCGGAAGAGGACCTCTCGCTGGAAGGCGCGGACAAGCTTTCCCGTTCCGCTCCCATATCGCTTGTCCGGCTTGCTAGGTGACCCGTAGTACTCCAGCAGGAAGCGCTCCAGGGCCAAGGTGCACACACCCGATGGTTCGGGCGGGCCGTGGACCTCGAGGGGTGGCGGCCCTCCAGCCAGCTGCAAGCACGCGTCGATTTGGGTTGCGTAGCCCGTCGCAGCAGCTGACACCATCGGAACATGGGTAAGGCACAGGGCACCCAGAGTTGCCAGAACCACGATCGTTCGTCGAATGTCCCGGACCACCGCTTCCCCCATCCCTCCCGCAGACCTCGACTCACCGAGCCAAGTGGGAGGGCCCCAATTGTGTCGAGTTTCTATCACCTCAACGCGTGCTTGCGTCGAGGGCGCAGCGCTGCGTTGGTGCGGATGATGGTGGACGCCGACGCGGTTGGGTCCAGGTGACGTTCAGGTTCTGGATCGCCCGGGCGGCGGTGTATCCGTCGGGACGGTATGGAGCGAAGCGGGCGAGGATCGTTTCCGGGTCCAGCTCGAGTTCGGTGAGGGCGAGCCACAGGTCGAACAGGTCGCGGCCCTTCGAGCGTTGGAACAAGGCGCGAAGCTTGGTGGCCACGAGTTCCACGGGCTGGAGAGTGAGCACACTGACCGAACCCGTGAACCACGGCGACGCGAGCCGGTATTCGACGCGGCGTGGTTCGACCGCTGGACTTCGTTCGTGGGTGTTGATCTCCACCTTGATCCTCATCACGCCAGCGCCTGACTCGAACGGGGAGGCAGGTGCCCCCACGGAAGACGAGCTCGCCGCCGA
>JBKJJS010000276.1:0-5900 GCA_046597895.1 Ilumatobacteraceae bacterium | reverse complement strand
CGAGAAACAGGACCGCGCGATTGGCGTAGTCATCAGCACCCCCGTCGGGACGAGGTATGAAGCCGTGGACGCGTACGGCGATCCGCGTGTTCCACGGTGGGCCGTTGACCAGGATGTCTTCGACGCGGAACTGGATACCTTGAGCGACGAAGCGGTCGGCGAACGCGGCCGCCTCGTCGATGCCTCGATGGGTGACGTGTCGCTCTCGGCCGAGCACCTGTGAACGAAACATCGTTGACCACGAGTTCTCGCCCGGGAACGCCAGCTCGAAGTCTGGGCTCGCCATCTTGAGCATCAGGGTGTAGTCGCCGTTGTTCAGCTTGTTGATGCTGTGCCGCATCAGTGCGCGGATCGAAGCCTTGTACACGGACACTCCTCTGCGGTAGAACGATCACTCTAGACGGTCTCCAGGCGCGCGTCTAGAACGATGGTTCTAAGCTATGTGAATGGTGAGCACCGGCGACCGGATCATCGTCGCGACCAACGAACTGTTCCGACGCAACGGCTACAACGGCACGTCCCTCAGCCAGATCTCCGAGGCGTCGAAGGCGACGATCGGGTCGATCTACCACTTCTTTCCTGGCGGCAAGGAAGCCCTCGCTGTCGCGGTTATCGAGACCACGGGATCTGTGTACCGTCAACTCTTCGAAACGATTGTTGCCGGCTCGGCTGACCCGGCCGCGGGCTACAGAGACTTCTTCGCCGGCGCAGCTGCAGTCCTCGAGGAAAGTGGCTTCATCGATCCCTGCCCGATTGGAACGATCGCCCGTGAAGTCGCCAACACGAACGAACCCCTACGCGTCGCTGCGCGCGACGTCTTCGCCTCCTGGGTCAATGCGGCCAGCGACCACCTCACAGAATCAGGAGTACCTCGCGAGACCGCCGACGACCTTGCACTCCTGTTCGTCTCCACCGTCGAAGGCACCTTCGTGCTGTGCAGAACCCGCAGGGACACGAAACCCTTGGCAGCAGCCTGCACCTACCTTGCGGGGATCGTCGAGGACGCCGTCCGCGAAGCCGCCACGCAGCGTCTCTAGGTCCGTCGCGACCTCACGTGCGCCCTCTGCCACTACAAGGGCCTCGGTGATGGAACGACCCACCGATCACCCGAGGAACGGCCGCTCGGCGACGACTCGTCCGTGGCGCTCCCCCGATCAAGGGAGCCGAAGGTTCGAATACAGTCCTACTAGGGGCACTGATTTGACGGCCGATAGTCGCCTCTCGAACCTACCCTCTACGGGGAGCGCCGCTACATCACGCTCAGCTTCGTCGCCAAGTCGCTGCTCGCGTGGCAGGTGTTCGCTGGGACTCTCGCCGCGAACGGCTGACAACGTGTCACCCCTCGCCGCCCGCGCCGCACGTGGTCAGTCCGATCTCGTTGGACAGGACGTTCACGTCGGCGAACGGATCGGCAGTGCCTACGAACACGGAGTAGTCGCTCTTGGCGTCGTCGAGAATCTTCTGGGCGCCGGAGAGGATCTGGTTGACCTTCTTCTCGAGCTCCTTTGGTGGCTTGAGAGCCTTGATGCCGTCGACCTGTCCCTGCACGGCCGGAATCACCGTATTGTTGATGAACGGGCGAGTTCAAGGGGTGACGGCTACACCGTGGGGTAGAGGGTGAGCTTCCACCGGTCAGAGCGTGATGGCGGTCAGGATGACTGCTGTCAACACACAACCCTGACCAGTGGAGCCCAACAGCATCATGCCAGCCCGACCCTTGACCGCGTCTGAACGCGAAGAAGTCCGTGTAGGGATCGAACGAGGTGAGACCGACACCGCGATCGGTGCCCGACTCGACCGTCACCGGATCACGATCAACGCCGAAATCAACCGCAACGGTGGCCGACACCGCTACTCGGCAACCGCTGCCCACACGCGTGCTGGTGTGCAGTTGTCGCGTCCCAAAACCCCCAAACTGATCGCCGACCTGGTACTCGCCGCGCACGTCACAGCACGGTTGGAGGCCAAGGACTCGCCGATGACGATCTCGGTCGAGCTCGCCACCGGTGTCCATCCACTGGTCGCGTCGATCAGTCACGAAAGCATCTACCAAGCCGTCTACGCCCATGGGCGCCGCGGTCTGCGACGCGGCTTGCACGCCGGTCTGCACCGGCGACGCCGCTGCCGCAAACGGCGCACACCTGCAGCTCAGGAGGCGCCGGCCAGGACCGGACCATTGGGTGAGTTCAACCTGATCGGGCTTCGGCCCCCGATCGCTGCCGAACGGGTCGAGGTCGGCCATCTCGAGGGCGACCTGATCTGCGGGTCGTTCAACCGGTCGGCGATCGGTACCGTGTTCGACCGGGCCAGCCGCCATCTGTGGCTCGTCGATTTCCCTGAAGACCACGGCGCAGACGCGACGCTCGCGGCGATGGTCGAGTTGCTCGAGCGGATACCCGCACCGTTGCGGCGCACGTTGACCTGGGACCAAGGCCGCGAGATGGCCCGCCACAGCGACCTGACCACGTTGACCGGTATCGACATCTACTTCGCTGAGCCGCATTCGCCCTGGCAGCGCCCCACCAACGAGAACGGCAACGGCCTCATCCGCCGCTACGTCGGCAAAGGCACCAACCTTGCCGTCTACACCGACACCGACCTGCGCACCATCGAACACCGCATCAACACCATGCCCCGCCGCAGCCTCCACTGGTCAACCGCCCACCACATCTACACTGCCGCTGTAGCGATGACCGGTTGAACTCGCCACGCCTTCTCTTCGTCTGGAGTGAGTTCGGCGGTGAATTTCGCAGTGACCGCGGTGATCTTTTGGTTACCCACCTCGCACACCGCGTTGCCTTGGGCCAGGAACTGGGCGGCCGTGAGCCTCTTCTCATCCGAGCCGCATGCAGCGACCAGCGCAAGAGCCGTGAGGGAGACAAGAACCACGTTTCGTCTGAAATGAGTCATCAACTTCTCCGATCTATGAATACGAACGGGTGAACCGCTTGTGGATCAAGGCTGAACCATCTTGGACCCATATGGCTAGGGCCGAAAGCCCCGAAGATCGATGTGCGTTGCCCGTACGTTGATGTGGGGCCCGCAAACCTACGGCGCACAACCCGGGCAGCTCCGTGACGATCGAGACGGCGGCCGGTACGGTCACAGAAGATCGGGCCGCTGCATACCACGACATATCCTCTGGACCGGCGTCTCTGATCGAGGGCAGAACGCGGTTCGAATACAATGCTGCCTGTATCGACGTTCTTAGAGGCTGTTCGGATAGTTTGTGCTGGTAGTGGTGCAGATTGCCGCGTGTCGGGTGGTCTGGTGCGATAGAATCTTTTGATGGCAGAACGAACCCGTCCGATAGTTCCGACCTGGCGCACAGTGCACGGTGATATGAGCGATGAAGAGTGGGAACTGATCGCTGATCTGGTCGCGCCGTACTGGCGGCCGGGCGAGATGGGGCGACCGGTGACGGTCGAGCGGCGCCGAGTGGTGGATGCCATCTTCTATGTGGCCGCGACAGGGTGTCAGTGGCGGGCACTGCCCGAGGTTTACCCGAACTGGAACACTGTGCACCGCTATCACCTGTCCTGGTCACGTGACGGTACCTGGGAACGTGTCGCTGACCGTTTGCGAGTCCTGGTACGCGAACGCGAAGGCCACGAGCCGGAACCGTCGGCGTCGATCGTTGATGCCCGTTCCGTGCGTGGCGCGGCGACGGTCACCGGCACTACCAGGGGATATCACGCCGGTAAGAAGATTTCGGGACGTAAGACGTTCGGGATCGTCGACACGTTGGGCTTGCTGGTCGCGGTGGTCGTGGTGGCGGCCAGCGTGTCGGACAACGCCGGGGGGATCGCGGTGTTCGACAAGGCCCGTACCAAGACCTCCCGGCTCGCGAAGTTGTGGTGCGACGCCGGGTTCAAGACCACGTTCCGACGCCACTGCCAGCAACGCCACGTGTCTGCCGAGGTCGTCAACCGCATCCATCCCCACGAGTTCACTGTGCTCCCGCACCGCTGGGTTGTCGAGCGAACCTGGTCCTGGACAATGAACAACCGCCGCCTCCAAGTTGACTATGAACGCGACCCGAAAGTCACCGAAGGCTTCGTATGGGCCGCTCACAGCCGCCTCCTCCTACGCCGACTCACCGAATCATGACCCGCGAATTGGGCAGGCAAAACTTTCGCGACAGCCTCTTACCGACGCCATCGAACTTGATCAGCCAATGCTCGAACCCTTCCGGGGCTGGGAGTTGCCCGGCTCGCATTTCTCCAGTACGCGGGTTGTACGCGATCACCGCTTTGGCGCGCGCTCCGCCGGCGGAGGTGCCGATTCCGCGGCGAGCACCAAAATTGTGACGCGTATCAGGAGAAACGGCGCACCCGACTGCGTAACTGATAGAGGGTCACCGACACCGAAGGTCGGCGAACGCTGGGTCGTCGACGTCCCGGCTGACGAATTCGTTCACGTCCTAGCCTCGCCTTGTCAGTTCACGCACGATCGCTTGACGATCGGCGGACCTCGTGCCCGCCCCGTGCGCCTGACTTCGCGAGGTTGCGTGTCCGGTCGACCACCCGGTCGGCGATGGCCGGCGGCACGGCGAAGTCGACCTCCTCGACCGTCCGAGCGATCCCGGCGTCAACTGCGTGGATCAGTTCGTCGACCGTCGACCGAGCGGTCGCCGTGCGCATTCCCCAGCTCGTGGCTTCGGAGACGAGGTCATCGATGGTGACGTGGAGAATGTCGGTCTCGGATCCGATGAGCAATCCAAGGTCGGTGTCCACGTCTCGGCGTCCGTCCTGCCCGTCGTAGTGGGTGGTGCACATCACGTCGTAGAGAGGGGTGAGCCCAACGGTGGCGTCGTCGTGATGGAGGAACGAGATGTTCTTGCCGTGGAGGTCGGCGTTGCCGACCAGGACGCTGAACGTGACATGTCGGAGCAGTTCCACGGCCGACCCTCCCCACTGCGCGAGGACCTCGGCGATCTGGCGGAGTCTCGGGCCGCCGTGCGCTTCGTACTTGTGTTTGGCGACGTACGTCATGATCGAAAGCGCCTGGCAGGTGTCTTCCTGGTGGAACCGCACGGTGGTGCCGTCGGGACCGCGGTGACGGTCATAGCGCTCGGACAGCAATACCGGCATGCCTCCGAAACGCACGACCGAGGTGACCGCGGCACGTAGCCCCGAACGGGCCGCCAGATTTATACAGAACGCCTCGTTGGCCACCGACTCCGCCAACTCGGCAATCGACGGCTTCAGGATGTGTGTCGAAGGGCGTGAGGCGTCGGGGGAGCACCAATTGCCGCCATGGTCAGCCAGAAGCAGCTTTGGCTGGACGCCGGGTAGTGAGGCGCGGATCTTGCCAGTGACACCGAGTGGCTGTAGTGGCAGCGCCCGGATGCGTCGCTCGATCTCGACATCGTCGAGTATCTCTGGAGGGTGATCGGAGCCGGTATCGGCCGGTGTCTCACCCTCGGGGAGCACCACGAGGGCGCCGGCGCAGTCACCGCCGAGCGCCGCGAGGAGGCCCACATCGTCGGAAGCGTCGACCCCAAAGTCCTGTGCGATCATCAACCGCGCCTCGCCCTCGGGGAGGAGCCCGTGGAAGAAGGGGCGGACCACCCTGTCCGTATACGCCCTGGTTGCCGTCTGTGTATGAAGATATGTCGTCCATTTGGCCATCCGTCCGCAAATTCAGACACTGCTCTGCGTGCGACACCCCCTTGGGTGGGGGAATCGACTTGCCTCTAGCACCTCTCCGCTCCGCGACTTATCCCCTCTGGCCGAGGGCTTGCTCGAGCTCGGCCAGGTTGCGATTGAATGGGGCGGCGGCTGCCGGGGACTCAGTGGCCGTGGTATCGATGTAGCGCTGGAGCGGGCGCGATGCGGGCGAACGGTCGTCGGCGACCATGCGCGACACGCGGTCGGCAAGGCCGGTCTGGTCGATAA
>JBKJJS010000244.1:0-15208 GCA_046597895.1 Ilumatobacteraceae bacterium | reverse complement strand
GGCGGCCATGGTCCGCATCGACATGTCGGAATACATGGAGAGACATGCAGTGGCGCGACTTATCGGGGCGCCCCCCGGCTACGTCGGCTACGAAGAGGGTGGCCAGCTCACCGAGGCCGTGCGGCGCAAGCCGTTCAGCGTCGTGCTGTTCGACGAGATCGAAAAGGCTCACCCCGACGTGTTCAACACGTTGCTGCAGATCCTGGAGGAAGGTCGTCTGACGGACGCCCAGGGCCGCTCGGTGGACTTCCGCAACACCGTGCTCATCATGACCTCCAACCTCGGCACGGCCGACCTTCGCAAAGCGAACATGGGCTTCACGAAGAACGACGAGGCGGTCACGTATGAGCGCATGCGCGAAAAGGTGATGGACGCCCTCAAGGTGCACTTCCGGCCCGAGTTCCTGAACCGCATCGACGAGACGATCGTGTTCCACGAGCTCACCATCGCCGAGGTCACCCAGATGGTGGATCTCATGACGAAGCGCCTCATCGGGCAGCTCGAGAGCCAGGGCCTCGGTATCGAGCTCACACAGGCCGCCAAAGAACTTCTGGCCCTACGCGGGTACGACCCGCAACTCGGCGCCAGGCCGTTGCGGCGAGCCATCCAGCGCCTCGTGGAAGACCCGTTGTCCGAGAAGATCCTCTACAAGACGTTCCACGCCGGCGAGATCATCGTCGTGGATGTGGAGGACGATCCGGACAAGCCGGGCGATCAACGCCTCAGCTTCACGGCCGTCGAGGGCTTTCAGCCTCCGCCGGTCCCTGAACTGGCCGGCGCTGTCACGGTGGACACTCCGGTCGAGCCCGCCTCCGGCGAGTAATCCCGGTCAGCGAGCGAGGCCTCGGCGGCGGTTCCGACGTCGCGAGCGCACGACTCGCCAGATCGCCACGCCCAGCAGTACCACGACGCCGTACGCCAGTAGCAGGTTCACCGTGCGCCGTTCGAGGCGGCGCGCATCGCGGACCTCCAAACTCGTGGCCAGCGTTTTGGAGGACATCACGACAGGAGCGTCGCCGGCGTTGGCCAACCATTCGGCGGCCCCGGGAGCGACGGTGACGTCGGGCTCGGTCACCCGCGTGCCGGGCAACGAGATACGAAAGGTGACGCCAGCGACCTCCGACGGCTTCAGGCCCTCGGCCTCGACGGCGGCGAGCCATGGCGTGCCCCCCACGAGGCCGACGAGTTCCTGATCAGCGAACGAGTCAAGACTTCGCGACAGATCGAGCTGCCCGTCGAACGTCCACATCACGTCGCCCGTCGTGCCACCTACGCCGATCGTCAACCCCGTCAGCGGGCCGTCGGCCGCCGATAGCTGGGCGAGAATGGCGTTCGCCTCGGCGACGGAGGCAAACGGGCGCCGGAGGATGAGTTCAAGTCCCCCACCGCCGGTGGGCGTCGGGCCCTCGACGGTCCACCCGGACTCGACCAAATCGTCGACCCGGATGTCGTCAGCCAATGTCGGCGCCTTGTCGACGACCGCGGCGTCAGCGGTGGCCGTCACGACGACCTCACCCGATCCATCGGGTGTCACCGTGACCTCGACCACGGTGTCGACTCGACAACTGGCGAGCGTCAAGAGTGCCAGGGGTGCCACCACGGCCCGAGTGATTCGCCAGAGGTGTCCGCGCCGCATGCTGCCCCAATTCTGGCATAACTCCGCCCGACTCGCCCGGTCGCCACACCCCTTTGTCATGATGCCGTCATGGCGAAGTGGAGAGTGGTGCATCGGTGTAGCGACTGCGGGGCGGCCCACCCAAAGTGGTCCGGACGGTGCGGAACCTGTGGGGCGTGGAACTCGCTCGTCGAAGACGTCGAGAGCGATCCGGTACCGGGCGCGGCGGCGCTGGCGGCCGCTCTCGGATCGGCGGCAGCCGCTGTACCGATCGGCGAGGTCGACATTTTGGGCGCGCGACCCCGGGCCACAGGCATCAGCGAGGTGGACCGCGTGCTCTCGGGTGGATTCGTGCCCGGCTCGGTGACATTGCTCGGCGGCGAACCTGGCATCGGCAAGTCCACCCTCCTCCTCCAGGTGTTGGCGACGTCGGCGGGCCGCACGCTCTACGTCACGGCCGAGGAGAGCGCTCAACAGGTCCGAATGCGGGCCGAGCGGCTCGGGGCGTTACGCGACGAGTTGTTCCTGCTGGCCGAAACGTCGCTGCCCCGCATCCGTGCCGCCATCGCGACCGTTCGTCCCGAACTCGTCGTGGTGGACTCCATCCAGGCTGTCGCCGATCCCGACCTCGGCTCAGGACCGGGCTCCATCACCCAAGTGCGCGGCTGCGCCCAGCAACTCGTGGCCGATGCCAAAGCCAACGGCCACAGCACGGTCATGGTCGGTCACGTCACCAAGGACGGCGCGCTCGCGGGGCCGCGAGTACTCGAGCACCTCGTCGACACCGTGCTCTCCTTCGAGGGGGACCGCCACCACGCGTTACGGATGCTCCGAGCGGTGAAACATCGGTTTGGCACCACGAACGAACTTGGGCTGTTCGAGATGGACGGCGAGGGACTCCAGGCCGTTCCCGATGCCGGCCGATTGTTCCTGGCCGACCGGCGTGCCGGAATTCCCGGCTCCGTCGTGGTCCCGGTGGTCGAGGGGCAACGGCCGATCCTCGTGGAAGTCCAGGCGTTGGTGATCGCCTCGTCGCTCGGCACGCCGCGCCGCTCCACCCAAGGTCTCGACCAGGCACGGCTCTCGCTGCTCCTCGCCGTGTTGGAGCGGCGCGCCGGACTGGGCTTCGGGACGTGCGATGTCTACGCCTCCGTCGTCGGCGGGATCCGTCTCGGCGAACCCGGTGGCGATCTCGGCGTCTGCGTGGCGGCCGCGTCGGCCCTCATCGGCGTGGCGGTAGACGCCGACGTGGTGGTGTGTGGCGAGGTCGGCCTCGGCGGCGAGTTGCGCCAAGTGGCCCAGACACCGCGCCGCTTGGCCGAGGCCGCCCGCCTCGGGTTCCGCCGGGCTGTCGTTCCTGCATCGGCGAGCGTCTCCGTGCCCGGCCTCGACATCGTCCGGGCGGCCACGTTGTCCGATGCGCTGAGTGCGCTCGGCATTGAGGCCCGGTCGCTCGCCGTTCGGGGAGCGGCTGATGCCCACTAGAATTCGCCTATGTCGAAGGGGTGGCGCGAGCACGACGATGCCATGCACGCCGCGCTCGCCAAGGTCGCCCCCGGCTCGGGTCTGCGTGAAGGGCTCGACCGCATCGCCCGCGCGAAGATGGGGGCACTGCTCGTTCTGAGCGACAGCCCCGACGTGCTCTCCATTTGCTCTGGGGGGTTCCTGCTCGACGCCCCGTTCAGCCCTCAGCGGTTGTCGGAATTGGCCAAGATGGACGGCGCCATCATTCTCGCCAACGACGCCACCCGCATCGCCCGAGCCAACGTCCACCTCGTGCCGGACCCCACCACACCGACGAGCGAGACCGGCACCCGCCACCGAACTGCGGAGCGCGTGGCCAGGAGCATCGCCGTGCCCGTCGTGTCCGTCAGTGAGGAGATGGGTGTCATCGCCGTCTACGTCGGTGATCACAAGCACGTCCTGCAGGAGATCGCCCGGCTGTTGGAGCGGGCCAATCAGGCACTCCAGACGCTCGAGCGCTATAAGGTCCGCCTCGACGAAGTCACCGGTTCGCTCAGCGCGCTCGAAGTGGAGGACGTCGTCACGTTGCGGGACGTGGCCACGGTGCTGCAGCGCAGCGAAATGGTGCGGCGCATCTCCGACGAGATCGACATGATGATCGTGGAACTGGGTGTGGATGCCCGCTTGCTCCGGCTGCAACTCGACGAGTTGTTCGGTGGCACGGGAGACGACTTGCACCTGGTGGTGCGGGATTACCTCGAGGATGCCGACGAGAGGACTGTGGCGACGGTGCTGCGGCGCTTGACAGAACTGAACGACGACGAACTTCTCGACATGCGGGCGGCTGCGGCAACCCTGCGGCCGCTGACTCCCGATGCCGATCTGGACCAACCGGTGCAGCCGCGAGGCCATCGTCTACTGGCCCGCATCCCGAGGATGACCGAGTCGATGGCTCACAACGTCGTCGAACGATTCGCCAGCCTCGCCACGGTGCTTCGGGCCACCGTGGCCGATCTGTCGGAAGTACCGGGGGTCGACCCCGCCCGTGCCCAGACCATCAAGGACGCGTTGAGTCGCCTCGCCGAGACCAGCATTCTCGAGCAGTACGGCTGAGGACGGCCGGCCGCTCTCAGACGAACGAGGGCGCCAACAGATCTCGGCGCAGTTCGACGAGTCGCGGTGAGGGGTCGGCGGCCCACCGATCAGCCGCCAGAACCCGTTCGTAGAGGTCCCATTCGTGGCGCACCCCGGCCAGGTCACCCGCCTGGGCGTGGGCCCGCATCCGCAGAGCAATCAACTCCTCGTGGCCGGGCAAGACCCCCAACCCGACGCCCGTCGCCCAGAACACCCCGGCGACGTCGCCGCCTACAAGGTAGCGCTCGGCCAGGTCAGCCACGGCCGAGACCACCACGAGCGTCACCCTCGATGTCATCCCCTCCGCGTCCGGCCACGCGTACCCACTCCCGTCGAACGGCACCCCGCGCACGAGTTCGACAGCGGACCGCAGCACCGTGATCGCATCGTCGTCGCCGAGGGACCGCGCCATGGCCGCCCTCGCCTCCAGCAGTGCAACATCGCTGATTACTGCGGGGTGCAGGTGCAGATGGTCCGCCGCCGCCCGCCGGAGCCAGTCGTCATCAGCGTCGGCCGGCCGGCAACGGCCGAGGGCGCGCCGCGCCTCGGACACGACGTTGGAGAACGTGGAGGCCCGGACATCCATGTCCCAGAGCGCCGTTCGCGCCGCATCCCTCGAGGACCCGCCCTGGTGCAATGCCAGCCACGCCACGAGCTCCAACGATTTCGCCCGCTCGAAGACGACGAGCTCACCATCGCGGTCGACGACGTCCACCGGGCCGAGAACCCGCACGAGGAAGACCCATGGCTCGTCGGCGCGGCTGCCGGCATACGCCGCTTCCACCTCGTCGCTCTCGTCGGCGGCGTCGAGCAACGACCGCACCGCCTCCACGTCCTCCCGTTCCAGCCCAACGGGCAGGACGTCGATCCCGGCCGGCTCTACGCGCCAACCGTCGTGACCCCTGCTGAGACGCCACGTGGCACCCGCCCCTGCGACCGCCACCACCGCCAAACCCTGTCCGGGCTGGGCCAATGCCACGAGCCGGTGCACCGCCTCGCTCGTCTGACGCGTGCCCGCCAGCACGGCCACGACTGGCGCCCACGGCTCGTCCAGCGGGCGCCGCCGCACGAGCAACACGGTGTCCGTGTTCCCCAACGCGGGGACCAACGCATCGCCACCCCCCGACAAGGGGACCGACGCAAGCCCAGACCCCGTCGTCTTCTCCCACCCATCGACGGTTGGCAGGTCCTCCAACTCAAGTCCTGCGAGGACCAGTTCAGTGCGTTCGGCGAACGGTGAAACCGCCAGCGACGCAGCAATCGCCCTCACGATTCGCCCGCACTGGTCCTCCGGGCCATCGATGCTCAGAACGCCAACGGCCCCGACATCGACGAACACATCGACATCGCCTTGTCGGCCGACGTGAACCAACGCCGGGCTGGGAAAGGCCAGCGATCCCATCGCCGGGATGAGGTCTCTCGTGGCGACGTCGGCGCCGACCGTCCACCGGTCCGGAGCCGCCGACGTCCAGCCGGGCGGTGGCTCCCCGGTTCTCCCGCCCAACACGATGGTCACGTCGCCCGACTGCCCGAGGAGCGCCACGGTCGGTACTGTGCTCGCCTGATCGGAACCGAGCGCCCCACACGCCACTCGCCACGCCAGGTCGAGCCGAGCCAACCGTTCGGAAGCGCTGAGTTGGCGAAGCGAACGCTCCAGGCGGATCAGCGGCGACGAAGGTTCGGCGAGCCGTGACAGCAATGGCGCAGACCGCAGCCGACGCCGACGCGTTCTTCCGATCATCATCACCACCCCTCCGGCGAGAAGCGTCGCCGCCCCCAAGCCGATCGGCAGAGCGTGGCTCCCATCGCTCGCCTCAACGGACACCTCGACCGGAACAGCGACCGGAGCCTCGATCGGGGTGGCGACCGGGCTCGGCGACGGGAGCGCAGCGGCCTCGACCGGGTTGCTCGCGGGCGCGGTTGGGGCCGATTCGGCGCTGGTGTTGGGACCTTCCTCGGCGGGTTGCGGGGGCAGCTGCGGCCCGCCGAGGAAGGGGATTCCGGGCACGAGGAGCGCCGGCACGACGAGGCCGGCCACTGGTGCGACCGGCGTCGGAACGGGCGGCTCGCTCGGCCCAGACCGGGAAGGGACGAGGAGGTCCCAGCCCGGCAGGATGAGATTCGGATCATCGAACGTCCGGTCACCGAAGCGGCGACCGCGGTTGGCCTCCCAGATCTCCGACCAGGCTGAGGCGTCACCAAGCTCCTGCGAGGCAATAGCGCTCAGGGTGTCGCCAGGCCGCACGTGCACGACACGGTCCGACGTGCGGCGTGGAGAGCCTTCGTAGTCGGGCAGCACTGGCATCGGCGGTGGCCCGCTCGGGACGGCAAGCACCCAGCCCGGGTGGATCACGTGCGTCGACCGGTCGAACCAGACGCCGGGTGCTACCTCTCGCCCGACATTCAAGGCCATGATCTCTCGCCAGCGTCGACCGTCACCGAGGCATCGCGCCGCGACGGACCAGAAGCCGTCACCGCGCTGTACTGCGCATGTTGCGACCGTCGGTGACAGTTCGTCATCGACCCCGCCAGGTCGTGTCACCATCTCCGTCGGGGCCGGCCGCATCATCGCGCCGGGTGCGGCGTAGGCGGCGCGACCCTGCGCCAGCGAACCGAGCAGCGTCACACCGGCGACGAGCACGCCAGCCACGCGCTGTGACGAGCCAAGCACGGCCACCCGCGGCACGCGGACCCGTCGAAGCACGCAGAACACCTCGACCACGAGTGCCCCGGCCAGTCTCAGCCAGGCGACCCACACGAGTGCCGCCAGGGTCACGATCAGGAGTCGGCGAATGTCGCCCTCCTCGAGGTCGCGCCGTACCTGATCAAGTGGTGCGACCGAAGACGGCCACGGCCGTCCGACGTACGTCCACAGGAAGTACGGGGTGCCGATCATCAAGCCACTCGTCGCCACGAGAGCGAGGAGACCACGAACGATGCGAGCGAGTCTGTGCATGAGGGGCTCCTCAGCGATCGAGCGGCGTAGCGCTGCGGGTGACGGAGAACGAACGGGCGCTGACGCCGAAGAGGCCGAGCATGCTCGGCGAGACGGAAGTGGTGACCGTGACGGTCACTCGCTGGGCATCGGCCGTCGCCGAACCGCTGAGCCCCTCGGACGCGAGGAAGGCGTTGGCGCGGGCGACGGCCCGACCCGGGTCGAGAACGAACGATCCGCTGCGTAGTTGACGGACCTCCTGGGCGCCGGCGCGTGCGGCGTTTTCCGCAGCGTCGGCGGCGTTGGACCGCGCCCCGACAAAGCGACCACCGTCCACCACGAGCGCGGCGCACGCCGCGAACACCACGAACAGGCAGACGACGAAGGCGCTCACCGAACCGCGGTCCCCTCGGCCCGTCTCGCGGGTCCGTCGAGTGTGCGTCATGACTCGACCGCCCGGTAGACATCGATCGGCTCGGCCGACGTTGCCGTGATGACGCGGGCGGGTAAGGCCGAGATCCCTTGCACGCTGACCGCGCACCGGACGGTGACGACCACCCGGTCGACGAGGAGCACGACACTGGCGCTCTGCCCCGTGCAATCGGCTCCGTTTGCCGACAACTCCGCCAGCGCCTCGGCCTGGCCAACTCCAGCCATCCGAGCCCGACTCACCAGTGCGGCCGCCCGAGCACCCCGGTCGGCGGCATGCTCGACCTTGCTGGCGGTCTGCCCCGCCCGGCCCGCCCACACCACGAAGAGAAACCCGAGGCCGAGGAGGGGCGTCAGGATCGCCAGTTCCATGGACGCGTTCCCCCGGTCGCAATGGCGGGCCGTCATCGTTCGTCCTCCGGGATGAACCGTTCCTTCGGTTCGCTCGCCACGCGGGTCACGGTCGATGGAAAGAACGGCAGGATCCGGTTCACCTTGACCGTGACCGAAGCCCGAATCGTCGTGCCTCCCGTGACCGTTGCCACGGCGAGCGCCGATCCGGAGTCCCGCACCGTGGCGGTGGCCTCGGCTACCCCAGACGCGTTCGTGGCGCGAAAGCGCGAGGCCACCGAAACGCCGCGGGATGAGGCATGTTCGGCCACGTTGGCGGCGTGGAAGTAGACCGCCGCCTGGATACCGAGCAGCACGATGAACAGCACGACCGGGATGAGGATCACGTGTTCGACGATCGCCTCGCCCCGATCGCCCGCCATCAGAGTTGGATGCTGTTGCCCTTGTCGGTCACCTTCGCGCGGATGATCCCGCCGAGGCCGATAGCCGCCAGTACGAGCAGCGCCGCCAACGCGACGGTTGTGGCGGAGATCTCCCCCTGATCCTGATCGGCGTCCCAGGATGCCTGGAAACGGACGAGGTAGTAGCTCCAGATTTGCTGAATGGGTGACATTGCCGGTCCTCCGGTGTTTGGTGTGGTGGATGTGTTGGTGTTGCATTGCTGTGGTCCCCCGACTCGCTCAGGTCTTGCCGAGGATGATCTGCACGGCCGGAAAGCCGAGCAGGAACAGGAAGCCCATGAACATCAGGACCGTGGGCAGACCCATGCGCTCACTGGCCGCCTGGGCGTCGGCCTCGATGCGCGAGAGCAGGCGATCCCGCATGGCTGTCGCCCGGGCGGCGAGCGAATCGGCGACCCGGCCACCGTGTTCGCCGGCGAGTTGGATGCTGGCGCTCAGCTCCGAGAGGTCGTCCACCCCGAGCGTGTCACCGAGTTCGGTGAAGCAGACCCACACCGATCGTCGCGTGGTGCGGGCCCGCAAGAGCGCAGTACGGATCTCGCCGAACGCCCAACCATCGCCAGCGTCGGCGGCGGCACTGAGTGCCGTCTCGATACCGGCCCCGCCCGCGAGTAGCACGTTGACGAGATCGAGATAACTGGAGAGCGCGTGGGCGAAGTCGCGTCGCCGCCGTCGCGCCGCTCGTTTCAGCGACGAGTCAGGTAGGAGGAACCCTGCCACGAGCCCCACGACGCCCAGAAGGACGGCCGTGCTGGCGGGCAGCGCGAAGCCTGCCAGCGGCGCCACGATCAGGAGTCCGGCGGCCGCGCCGCACAGGGTGAGCGCCATCGTCAACTTGGTGACGGCGTGCCGATTCGCCGAGCGCCCGGTGACGGCCAGGTCTCGTTCCCGCTTCGCCTGACCGAGACGGCCCACCAACGCGACGGTGCTGGCGCCCCGATCACCGCGGGCACGGGTCGGGCTCTCGAGCCGGCCGACTGCCACGGAAAGATCACGGGGCGTGAGCGAGCGGACGACCATGAGCGCGCCGAACCCGGCTACGCCACCGGCCGTGAGCGGGACGAGCAGGTTCACGCCGCGCCTCCCGCGAGATCACGCCGGCCGATGAACCGCTCGGGCAGGTCGATCCGGCCCATGCGTTCCATCGCGGCCAACGACGCGAGGAAGACCAATCCGACGATGAAAAGGGCCACTTGGCCGCTCGGCGAGTTGTACGGGTCGAAGTAGTGGCGGTCAAGCAGCATGACTGCGCCGACCATCAGGGGCACCACGGCGGCAATCACCCGCACGGACGTCCTCGTCCGCGCCCGACCGACCCACACCCGAGACCGCATGCGAGCGTCGTCACGGGCCGTGGCCGCCAGATGGCCGAGCAGCGACGCGAGGTCTCGGGCCTCCCTTTCTGCGGCGACCACGAGGGCCGCGATCACGAAGTCCGCCACGGGATGATCGAGTTCGACGGCGCACCGCCGAAGGGCATCCGTCGTCCGCTCGTACTCGATGCGGGCCCCGAGTCGTTCGACCGCTTCGGCGATGGGCTTGGGGGCCAGTCGAGCGGTAGCGCCGATGGCGCTCTCGAGTCCGTTGGCCGCGGCCAGCGTGTCGCGCAACTGCTCGGTCCAGGTGGCGATGGCCTCGACCTTGGCGATCTCGGCGTGGGCCCGGCCCGATGCCGAGACGGCACTCGGGATCCAGGCTCCGAGCCCACCAGCGAAGAGAGCCGCCACGGGCCAGCGTGTCGCCAGGAAGATCACGGTGGCCCCACCGACGGCGAGCGCGGTACGCAGTAGAACCCGATCAAGGATCGGTCCGATGCGGCCGCGCGGGAGCACCGACCGACCCTGGACCCCGGCGAGCGCCACCAGCACTCCGAGGCCGGCGAGGCCGCCAAGCAGCCCGACGAAGATCACAGACGTGAGTGAGGCGTTCACGCCCACCATCCGTCCGGCTTATCGAGCAGCGTGGTGTCGTAGCCGACGTCCTCGAGTAGGTCGAGGGTGACGTCGCGCATCGGGTAGCCGGGGACGGCGCGTCCGTCGAGACCTGGGCGGAACACCTCGTTGGACACGATCCGCGATCCGTCGGCATCGACCACCTCCCGCACGCTCGAGACCCGGCGCACGCCCTCGATGATCTCGATGTGCACCACGAAGTGCAGTGCGTTTGCGAGGAGCAGATTCACCGTGTCGACGGGCAGCCCGGTCTCCGCCATTGATACGTACGCCGCCAGCTTCGGGAACACCGAGCGGGTGGAGTCCGCGTGCATCGTGCACATCGATCCGTTGTTGCCCTGCGACATCGCCATCAGCATCGAGAAGGCCTCTGCGCCTCGAACCTCGCCGATCACTACGCGGTCCGGGTCCATCCTCAGCGCCATCTTTGTGAGGTCGGCCATCGTGACCGCACCCCTGCCTTCCGTGTTCGCCGACCGGGCCTGCAACATGTCGTAGTCCGGGTGGACGTCGGCGAACCTGTCGAGCCCGAGCTCGTAGGCATCTTCGATGGTCACGATCCGTTCCATCGTCGCCACCTCGTTCAGCAACGCTCGCAGGAGTGTGGTCTTGCCACTTCCGGTTCCCCCGGCGATCACGAGGTTGCGGCGGGCGCGGACGGCGGCGGCGAGGAACTCGCGGAGGCCGTGATCGAGCAAGCCACGCCGCACGAGCTGATCCAGGCTCGACAGCTCGAAGCGGTGGCGCCGGATGACAACCGTCGGGCGGGCCGAAATCGCCATGGCGGCGAAGAGGCGAGATCCATCAGGTAGTTGCAAATTCAACTCTGGGTTGGCGGCGTCGAAGCGCCGCTCGTCGCGACCCATTCGGGCGGCGGCCTGACGGACCAGTTCCACGAGTTCATCGTCGGTGTCGGCCACAGGAGTGCTCGGCACTCGTGAGCCGTCGCGCAGCTTCAGCCACACGGAATCGCACCCCCGTATGTGGATGTCGCTGATCTCCGGATCCTCGAGCAGCGGCTGGATCCGTCCGAGGCCGAGGACGATCGCCATCACGGCATCGGAGAGCAATACCTCTTCGGGCCGACCGAGCGGCTCCAGTCCATTGTCGAGGTGACGTCGAGCGAGCACGTCGAGTTGGCGAGCGACGAGGTGACGAGCCAACTCCCGCTCGTCGTCGGCGCTCAGTGCCGAGCCCCGTCCGCCGGCCCGCAACATGCGGTCTTCGACCAACTGCTCGGCCACGACTCTCGCCAGCTCGCTCGCCTGCGCCGGATCAACGAGTGCCGAGCGCTCACTCGCGCCACGGGACATGACATCGCTGTGGACCATGACTCCTCCTCACCGTTCGAGGCTCTCCCCGCAGAGAGCCACCCGGGAGGTTCCGCCCACACCGAGTGAGTGAGAGTCTCGGCTTGCGCCGACCGGTTCTCAATGGGTCGATCGGCCCATTTCTCAAATCTCCTCCGTGGATGCCGCCGAGCGCGGCAAGATCAGGGGATGTCCGATTACTCCTCCGCCAACCGGATCTGCTGGGACGAACTGGCACCGGCCCACGCCGCCTCCATCGGGTACCGCGTCGCCGATTTTGTGGCGGATCCCAACTTCATCAGTGACGTCGTGCGTTTCGACCTCCCTCGTCTCGGCGACATCCGGGGACAACGCGGCGTTCACCTTCAATGCCACATCGGGACCGACACCATCTCTCTCGCCCGTCTCGGCGCCCGCATGACCGGGCTCGACTTCTCGAGCGCCTCATTGGGGGAGGCCCGCAAGATCGCTGCTGCCGCTGGCGGGCCGGGGGCCGACGTCGAGTTCGTGGAATCCGATGTCTACGACGCCGTCGCAGCCCTCGGCGGTCCTTCGCAGTTCGACCTCGTGTTCACGGGGATCGGCGCGCTGTGTTGGCTCCCCGACATCGCCCGCTGGGGCCAAGTCGTGGCAACGCTCCTACGCCCAGGCGGCCGCCTGTTCATTCGTGAGGGGCATCCCGTCATGTGGTCGATCGACGAGCGCCACACGGATCGACTCGTGGTCGACTACCCCTACTTCGAGCGGTCCGAGCCGACGACGGACGACAGCGAGGGCACCTATGTGCCCACCGAGGCGACCTTCGAGCACACCACGACGTATGGCTGGAACCATGGCATTGGCGAGATCGTGATGGCGCTGCTCGATGCCGGCCTGCAACTCGCATCCCTCGTGGAACACGACAGCGTGCACTGGGAAGCGCTTCCCGGGCAGATGGAAGCCATCGGGGGTGGGGAGTGGCGTCTCATCGACCGTCCCTGGCGCCTTCCCCACACGTACACGCTCCAAGCGGTCAAGCCCTGAGTGCGGCCCAGGATCGCCGCCTGTGAGGATCCTCGCTTAGCTGATCAACTCGAACCGGCAGCGCGGTCCGGCAGCGTTCACCAGATGTCCGTCGGCGGTGACAAGCGTGGCGCCCAACAGCTCCGCCAAGGTGACGTACGCCGCGTCGTAGACCGTGACGTTGTGACGGAGCTCCCAGCAACGACGCAGTAGTCGCCGGTGAGGCACGCGATGCAGTCGCAGATCCTCGAGGTCCGACAGCGCCTGCTCGGCGCGCTCGTCGCTGAGGACCCCCGAGGCACTCAACCGGCGCAGCACCGACGTGACCTCGAGATCGATCAGGTCTGGCGCCGCCAGATCCTCCCCCACAAGCCGGGCGCGGGCGCGTCGACCATCATCACCGTCGTCGCCGAGCGCGGTCGCGAGCAGGCTCGCATCGACGACGATCACCGGGTGGTGCGCTCGGCTCGGACCGCCCGAACGGCGACGGCAAACCCGACCTTGCCACCCGTGCGGTACTCGATGCGGTCGAAGACGTCCGCGACCGTCGGGGTGCGAGCATCATCCGTGAGCCGCGCCAGCAGGTACTCCTGAAGGGACTGCCCCGCCGCCGTGGCGCGGCGCCGCAGGACGGCGTGTACGTCTGCTGGAACGTCCTTCACCTGGATGCTCGGCATGCTGGAGAGAGTAGCGCCATTCTGGCGCCATCGGGTGCGTTGTGGAGCCATCACTGAGCGTCCACGCACGCGACTGACAACTCCTTTCCCCCAGCGGCGAGGCCAAGGCGATCGACGAGACCGGCAATCCCCACCGACCAGGCATCGCGGCGCTTTGTCGACGAGGCGAACGGGTCGGCGTCGACGGCAACGGCGTCGTCGACAACGGACCCGAGCACCTCGATACCCGTCACGTCGGACACTTGCCGCGGCGAATAGGGCTTGGCGCCAACCAACACCAGCCCGAGTCGGGCGCGGCCGACGAGCCAGTCGACCCCGTGGAGCACGCTCATGATCTGCGGCAGCACCGGCCGGACGACGATCACCACCCGGTCCGCCGCCTCGAGTACGGCCATGAGCGGGGAGCCCGGCCGGAGACGGCCGACGTCGATGACAACGGCATCGTCGAGTTCGCCGAGTGCCCGGGCGAGATGGGCGCCGGCGGCCCTCAGTGCCGCGGTGGTCTGCTCGGCGCACGGGTGGGCCACCACGACGTGCAACGTCCGCCCGAGTGGCTGGGTGAACTGCCAGATCCCCGCGGGGTCGATGCCGCTGCGCGCCGCTCCCGCGAGATCGGTGAGGCTCGGCTGGAGTTTGAGACCCAGACGGGCGGCGAGCACTCCTCCGTCCGGATCGGCTTCGACGAGCAATGTCTGGCGGCCATCGGCGGCGACACGCCCCGCCAGGGCACACGCCAGAGTGGAGGCACCCGGTGCTCCATGGAGCGACGCCACGACGATTGCCACGTCAGGTCCCGCCAGCCGGGTCGGCGGCGTCGGCGGCGTCGGCGGCGGGTGGGTCAACTCCAGGCGCCACCGGATCTGCTTCGATCCGGCCGAGCCTCACCTCGACGGCCGTCGCCAGCGTTTCGATGTCCGCCCTGGCCATCGACAGGTTGATGACGGCCCTTTCGCCGGGTGCCAGATCGACAGATGGCGCCACCAGAACCTCGGCGATCGTCGACAGCCTGACCGGAATCCGTTCCTCCCCGCCGATGTCGGGCGGCGGCACGACGACGACCATGACGAGGTCACCCACCGCTAGACCGATGGGGTAGTCGCCCGGGTCGAGCGCCAGCCCATATTCCATCTGGTCCTGGCCGACCATCGTCGGACTCCGAAACGACGACTCCTGCAGGGGGCTCGAGACCACGATGTCGACCGCAGCAATCCTGCCCTCGAGGCCCGCCGTCTCCGTGATTCCCGCTATGTGATCGCCGGAGACGTCGGCCCAACGCACCATAGATGCGTCGAGCGACTCACCTCGTTGGATGGCCCGTGTCGCCACGAGCACCCGTTGGGACGGCTCGTGCGTGGCCCAGAGGACCGCACCAAGCGCACCGCCCGCCACGAGCAACACCCCCAGCACGAGCTCTGGCAACCGAGCACGCGTCCGGATCGTCGGCCGGCCCCGTCGTGGCGACGCCGTGCTGGCCCGAGTGGGCCGGTCCGAGACGGCCGTCGAGCGTGCCCCGTTGCTCGCCGCACCGTTACTCGCCGAACCGGGAATAGTCGCCGCTCCGCGCTCCGCCATGTTTCCTCCTCCTCCTCGCCTGAGTAGAGCGAGTCTGAGCGCCAACGGGCGGCCTGCCAATGAGTCGAACGACCCATTTGTGGCCGACGGTGGTAGCTGGCAATCCCGGGTAAGCCTGCGCACCGTCGTCGAGCATCGGATCAGCTCGTGTCGCAGCGGTCGTGGCAGGGCGGCAAGCAGGGTGCCGGTTCAGTTGATTTCGGTGCCGTTGGGTCGGTGGGTGTGGTAGCGGCCTTGGTGGTCGCGGGTGATGGTGTATCCGCGGTTCTTCAAGAAGTTGTGGCGGGGGCAGCATGGTGCACCGTC
>JBKJJS010000433.1:0-11231 GCA_046597895.1 Ilumatobacteraceae bacterium | reverse complement strand
CCAAACCAGCGCTGCCCAGCCTGCGCCCATGATGCTGGCCGCCGCCGCGTCGAGCTGGCGCCGGAACGCATCGAAGCCCCCGAGGTCGCTGTCGATCGCAGCAGCGAGGGCGCCTTCGGGGAGGCCGCCACCGTGAGGTGACAGGTTTTGCCAGAACAGCGAGTGCAGCACGTGGCCGGACAGGTTGAAGGTCAACGCCTGCTGGACACCGGCAAGGTGGGCGGCATCCTACTTGTCGGTCTGGCGGGTGGCGTTCCTGCTCGTCTTGGTGGCGACGGCGCGGGCCGCGCCTACCTCGGACGACGCCCCGGCATTCGCCAAGCCGCCGGCCCAATCCGTCAGATGGGAGCGGACGAACCAGTGGTAGCGCTCGAGGATCCCGGTCTGGCCAATCAACAGGTCCTCCGACACGGGGTCCGTGTCGCCCACGGCGGTGATGGCGGCCCGGTGGTCGCCGATCACACCCTGGTAAACGAGGTCGAGCGCGCCCAGGTGGGACAGGGCGTCGGCACGATCGAGGTCGTAGTCGTTCCAGGATCGCTCTGCGACGATGCGTCCGGGAAGCCCGCTCGGCACCCCGCCCAGCGTGGCGACCCGTTCGGCGAGGTCGTCCACCATCGCCTGCACGCCGTCGTACTGCGGGTCCAGCATCTTGTGGACGCCGATGAAGTTCGGTCCGACGACGTTCCAGTGGATGTGCTTGAGGGTGAGCCCCAGATCGATGAGGCCCACCAGACGCTGCTGTAGCGCCTCGGAGACCAACCTTCCGTCGGTCATCGAAAGGGTCGGGACGGTGAACGACGCCCGGCGGGACGAACTCACCGGTCGCGCGCCGCTGGTGGTCGACGGCTTCGTGCCGATCTCTTTGGTCGATCGCTTCATCAGAAGTTCCTTCTCTGTCGGGATGGGAGTGGAGCCACGGGCTCACTACGCGCGCTGCTCACGAGCCACACGTGACACGTCCTCCGAGCCGGCCAACCCGGGGGATGGGGTTTCGGGCCGGCTCGTGGACGTCTGCGCGGTGAGCGCGAGAGGTGTGGCGTGTCAGGCCGCCGCTGCCAGGTCGTCGAGAGCGAACGTGTCTGGGACGGGGTACTTGCCAAGGACGAACAGCAGGATCGAGGCGTGCTGTGCATCGATGATCTGGATCGACCCGGCGAGTTCAATGGCGCTCTTGTCCGTCAGGACTTCCTGGGCATTGAGGTACGTCGCGGCGGCAATCTGCTCCAGCAGCAAGGCGAGGGTGGCGGCCCCGGTGACGTCCTTGACCTTGGCGAACTCGCTGTCGACCGTCGGCTTGAGCGTGGCGTTGGGTTCGGTCACGGCCTTTTCGCCAGCTCCCGTGAGCACACCGTTCCAGGCGTCAAGGTGAGCCTGGTGGTGGGCCATGGCCACCGTGACGAACTCGGCGACTGCCGGCGGGACGTCTCCGAGTGCCCCGGCACCGGCGGCGTCGAGCGCAGCCTTGTACGTCCCGACTGCGAGCACTTCGAGACCCGCGGCCAGCTTGGCGACGGTGAGGTCGACGTTGCCGCCGGGCGCCGTGGTGACGGGCGCCTTGGTGGTGCCAGGGGCCAGTGAGGTCGATGACTTGGTCGTGGTCCCGCTGCCCCCGCTCGAGTCGTCCCCGCAGGCGGCGGCGAGTATGCCAACGCCCAGGGCGGCGGCTCCGCCGAGTACGTGGCGTCTCGACAACAGGTGGGTGATGTCACTCGTGGGCTCGGTCACTTGACGGCTCCTTCTTCTGGGGGACTGGCCATGCTGACGCCCTGGAATGCTGCGGGGAAGGCGACACTGCCAGCCGCAGCGGGCAACTTGGTGACGTCGGCGCCAATGGGGATCTTGATGAGTTCTGGGACGCCTTCTTCGAGGAGAAGGCCGACGGCGCGCAGCGTCGCCAGGTGCTGGCACTCCACGCCCATCACGCTGGCCATCAACCGACGCGATGGGATGTCGTTATACCGGTTGAGGTCGTCGAGGTAAGTCTCCGTGGCCACCTGCTCAAGGGTGGCGGCGAGCTTGACGACGTCAAGGGGTGTCTTCAGGCCCGGCTTGGCGGACTCGACGATCGGGGTGTACTTCGGGTTCGTCTGGGTCTGGTCGGTGCCCTTGAGGGCCTTGGTCTGGGCGGAGAACGCTTGGCGGTGCTCGTCGTGCTGCTTCATGGTGGTCTCGGCGAATGCCTTGATCACCGGGTTGCCATCCTTGATGAACGGCAACGTCAACGCCGCTGCGTAGGTAGCGACGGCGAGCAATTCGAGCGACACCGCGGTCTGCAGCTGCATCACGTCGATGTCACCATCGATGGCCTGCGCCTGACGGGCGAACACCGACGACACGGCGCCGACACCGAGCACACCACCAAGGGTCAGCCCGAGCCGGCGCACCAGGGTCTGGCGGGACGCCGCGGCTGCGTCGAGTACCTGAGCGTCGACCGGGCTGCGGTCGTGTCGGCGGTCTGCCGCCAGATCGTTCAGGTCGGGCAGGGCCGTTCGGGCCGTCGCCATGGCGTCGGTGTGGATGTCGTGCGACTCCTCGATGAGTCGAGCCAGCGCCCGATCATCGATGGAGGCGCGTCTATGTAGGATAGACATTAGTTCTCTCTCTCTCTCTCATGTGTCTCGGTCATAGCTCCACGAGAACCCACACTCAGCGGCAGGCACCCGCACATCGACGCGCCACCAGGGTCTGGAGCGACGGTCTCATCACCTGTACCCCCACCGTTGCAGCATCAAACATCGTTCGATCACGGATCTCCCGGGTTGGCCGCGCTCCCGGCAGTGTTTCCGGCGGTCAGCCGCGTTGCCCCGACGCGCCCCGTGGCTACGGTCGACTCAGCACGACCACAACACCCCTGTCGTGTAGGGCTCGCCCGTGGCGGGCCCGGGGTCGATGCTCCGGACCTTGGTAGCGCACATGTTGATGCCGCCCGAGCTGCGAGGCGATCGCCGTGGCCGTTTCCGAGTCCTTCGACACCATTGCACCCCGGCCGGCCATCGGGGGTTGGCCTTCAGCGGTCCGGCCGTGGAGGCCGGTGCGCGCGCCGTGTTCGGGTTCCCGCTCCACGTCGGGGCGATCCGGCTCGGTGCGCTCAACCTGTACCGCGATCGGGTTGGTCCGCTCCGCGACGAGCAGCATGCTGATGCGCTCGTCATGGCGGATGTCGCCGCCCAGGCGATCCTGATGCTGCAGGCGGAGGCGCCGCTCGGACGGTTGGCCAGTGACCTCAGTGCTCGGTGCACTGAACTTGTTCTACAGCGCGCCTGGCTTCATGCTCCCCGATGACATCGGCCGCGCAGGCGTTGGCCGATGTCGCCACCATCGCGATCCTGCAGCACCGCGCCGCACTCAAGGCCCAGGTCCTCAACGAACAGCTGAGCATGGCGCTCAACAGTGGCGTCGTGATCGAGCAGGCCCTCTTGCTCTTGCGCGGCCACTTTCGCAGCCAAAACCTTCGGTTGGCGGATGTCGCGGAGAGCGTCATCGACAGGACACTCCTCGCCATCGTCGAGCCTTCCTCGGAGCCACGACCGCGTAGGTGACGGCTCCGGCCGATGGCACGAGGACGGCCGCCAAGCCAGCGACCACGACCGAAGTGAAGGCCTGCCCACAGGTACCCTCGTTCTCCATGAGTCGCAAAGGTCCGCATCGCGCCTATACGCCAGCCGCCCGGCCGGAGCCCTCGCCCGGGCCCGGGCTCAACCAGGTGTTCCGGGGCGGAATCGTCCAGCAGTGCTACAGCCTGCTCGAGCCCGACGAGCGGCACGGAGTCGTAGCCGCCATCGGCATGAAAGCCTGCCAACGGATCGGGCACCGGTACAAGATCGTCGAATTGCGCACACTCACCGACCTGAACTCGCAGTGGACCGCGGTCGACGCGTGGCTCGGCGCCGCCGACGCTGCCGGGGGTGCGCCGGCGATGGGCGACCTGTTCGAACCACTGCTGCGAGTCCTCATCGACCGGGCACGCGAGTTGCTCGGCGACCACTCTGACGAGCCGGAGACCGAGCATCTGCTGGCAATGGGTGAGACACTCGCGGCGGAGCGGTCGTTCGCCCAAGTACGTCTGCTGCTGGCGGCCGTCGTCGAGTTGGACTTCACCGCAGCACCCGAGGTACTCAAACTGGCGGCCACCGATCCACGCTTTGCAATTCCCACCACCGGGTGACACTCCGCCGCTCCCACTCGTGCTGGAGCACGGATCCGCCGTGAGTACGCGGATGATCGCCCTTGCGGCCGGAGTTGCCGAGGGAACCATCCTCCGCGCCTTCCCCGACAAGGAGAGCCTTCTCGACGCCGTCGTCGAGATCCTGCAACGCCGCGTCGCCGACATCTGGCGACTCGCCGCCACCATCGGCGTACGCACCGTGCCACCGGGGCGACGGACCCCGTCCGATCTCGTGGGGCTGATCGCGCTCTTCGAGTCCGAGCGTGACGCCATCGACCGTGATCCCGCCATCGCGGCGCGCATGCTCCGCGGTCTGACGCTCGCGTTCAGCCATCTGCTGCCATTGCGGCCGCTGCGGTCCAAGGACAAGGAGTCCTGAATGCTGGTACAGCTGCTCCGGTCCCATCTCGGCAGGTACAAGTGGATCCTCGTCGCGGTCATGGGTTTGCAGTTCGTGCAGACGTCGGCGTCGCTGTACTTACCGAGCCTGAACGCACACATCATCGACAACGGCATCGCCAAGGGCGACCAGGCCTACATCTGGGCGACCGGATCGGTGATGGTGGCGGTCGCGCTCGTCCAGGTCGTCTTTGCGATCGCCGCCGTGCGCTTCGGCTCCCGGGCCGCCATGGCATTCGGACGGGATGTGCGCAGCAGTCTGTTCCACCAAGTCACGGGCTTCTCGGCGCAGGAGGTCAGTCACTTCGGGGCGCCCTCGTTGATCACTCGGATCACGAACGACGTGCAGCAGGTCCAGATGATGGTTCTGATGACGTGCACCTTGTTGATCGCGGCGCCGATGACGATCGTCGGCGGCGTGATCATGGCGCTGCGAGAGGACGTCGGGCTGGCATGGATCCTCGTCGTCGCCGTGCCAGTCCTGGTACTGGCGATCGGCCTCGTGATCTCTCGGATGGTGCCGCAGTTCCGGGTGATGCAGGTGCGCATCGACGGGATGAACCGGGTGTTGCGCGAGCAGATCACCGGTATGCGCGTCGTACGCGCCTTCGTCCGTGAGCCCAAGGAGTCCGAGCGCTTCGCCGACGTCAACCGCTCACTCACGAATTCGTCTCTGCGTACCGGGCGCCTGCAGGCGTTCTTCTTTCCGATCGTGATGGTCGTGCTGAACGTGTCCAGCGTGGCCGTTGTGTGGATCGGGGCCGACCGGATCAGCAGCGGGCAGATGTCGATCGGTTCGCTCGTGGCGTTCCTGAGTTATCTCGCCCAGATCCTCATGTCGGTGATGATGGCCAGCCTGCTGGCCGTGCTGGTGCCGCGTGCGGCGGTGTGTGCCGAGCGGATCCAGGAGGTGCTCGACACCGCCCCGACTGTGGTGGCCGCCGCACATCCGGTGACCGCGGTGTCCGCCCACGGTTCGCTCGAACTGCGCAACATCGGCTTCCACTACCCGGGCGCCGAGAAGCCCGTGTTGCAGGACGTGTCGTTCACGTCGCTCGCTGGGCAGACGACGGCGATCATCGGCGGCACTGGGTCCGGCAAGACGACGCTGATCAATCTCATCCCCCGCCTCGCCGATGTCACCTCAGGAGCGATCTTCGTCGACGGCGTCGATGTCCGCGACCTGCAACCCGACATCCTGTGGCAGCGGATCGGCCTGATACCGCAGAAGCCCTACCTGTTCTCTGGCACGGTGGCGAGCAATCTCCGCTATGGCAAGCCCGACGCCACCGACGACGAACTGTGGGAGGCCTTGAGTGTCGCACAGGCAGCCGACTTCGTCGTGGCCATGCCGGGTGGACTTGATGCCCGCATCGCCCAGGGCGGCTCGAACGTGTCCGGCGGTCAACGCCAACGCCTCGCCATCGCCCGAGCGCTGGTGTTGAAGCCGGAGATCTACCTGTTCGACGATTCGTTCTCCGCGCTCGATCTCGCCACCGACGCTCGACTGCGAGCGGCGCTCGTGCCGTATGCCCGCCAATCGACGATGATCATCGTTGCCCAACGGGTATCCACGATCGCCAACGCCGACCAGATCCTGGTCCTGGAAGACGGCGAGTGCGTCGGGCTCGGAACCCATGACGACCTCGTGTCGACCTGCCCCACCTACGCCGAGATCGTGGCGTCGCAGTACAAGGCGGAGGCGGCCGCATGAGCAAGAACACTCCCGCGTCCGACATCTCTGAAGCCGAGATCCATCGACCCCCGGCGGCCGAACTTCGCGGCGGCCCGGGGGGCGGGAGGTTCGGCGGTTCAGCTGGCGTCCCGACCGAGCGTTCGAAGGACTTCGGTCATTCGGTCAAGCGTTTGCTGCGTCGGCTACGCCCCGACCGTGTGCGGGTCGCGGCGGTGCTCGTCTTCGCTGTTGGCAGTGTCTCCCTCACCGTCATCGGGCCGAAGGTGCTCGGTCACGCCACCGACGTGGTCTTGCAGGGTCTAGGCCGTGGTCAAGGGATCGACTTCGGCGAGCTCCACCGCATTCTGTTCATCGTCGTCGCCCTCTACCTGAGTGCCTCGACGCTGGCCTACCTGCAGTCGTTCTTGCTGGCCGGTGTCGTGCAGCGCACGATGTACCGACTGCGAGCCGACATCGAGGACAAGCTGAACCGGCTTCCACTCAGCTATGTGGACCGTCAGCCTCGGGGCGACCTGCTCAGCCGCGTCACGAACGACATCGACAACATCAGCCAGAGCTTGCAGCAGACGCTGAGCCAACTGCTCACATCGGTGCTCACGGTCACCGGCGTCATGATCATGATGTTGACGATCTCGCCCGTGCTCGCGTTGGTGGCCATCATCACCGTCCCGGCGTCGCTGTACACCGTGAAGTGGATCGCCAAGCGCTCCAAGGCCCGCTTCATCGCCCAGTGGAAGCACACCGGGATGCTCAATGCACAGATCGAGGAAACGTTCAGCGGTCACAACATCGTCAAGGCGTTCGGGCGCCAACGCGAGGCCGAGGACCGCTTCAGGGTGACGAACGACAAGCTCTACGAAGCAAGCTTCGGTGCCCAGTTCGTGTCCGGCTCGATCCAGCCAGCGATGATGTTCCTCGGCAACCTCAACTTCGTCGCCATCGCCGTCATCGGGGGCATACGGGTGTCGTCAGGTGCGATGAGCCTCGGTGACGTTCAAGCGTTCATCCAGTACTCGAGGCAGTTCACCCAACCGCTCACGCAGTTTGCGTCGATGATGAACGTGCTCCAGTCCGGTATCGCGTCGGCCGAGCGGTGCTTCGAACTGCTCGACGCCGATGAGCAGAGCCCGGACGCCACCACCGAAATCCTCGACCCCGTGCCGTGGGGGCGAGTCGAATTCGAGCACGTCTCGTTCTCGTACGACAAGGCCACGCCGCTCATCCGGGACCTCTCCCTCGTGGCCGAACCGGGCCGCACGGTCGCCATCGTCGGCCCGACCGGAGCCGGCAAGACAACGCTCGTCAACCTGCTCATGCGGTTCTACGAACTCGACGGCGGGCGGATCACTCTCGATGGGCAGGACATCTCGAAGATGTCGCGCCGCGAGCTGCGCAGCAACACGGGCATGGTCCTGCAGGACACCTGGCTGTTCGGCGGCACGATCCGCGAGAACATCGCGTACGGCAATCTCGACGCCACCGAGGACCAGATTCTGCAGGCGGCGAAAGCTACCTACGTGGACCGGTTCGTTCACGCGCTCCCCGATGGGTACGACACGATTCTCGATGACGAGGGAGGAACGGTGAGCGCCGGCGAAAAGCAGTTGCTCACCATCGCGAGGGCGTTCCTCGCCGACCCGACGATCCTGATCCTCGATGAAGCGACCAGTTCCGTCGACACCCGCACCGAGGTCCTGATCCAAACAGCCATGCGCGCGCTGCGTTCCAAACGGACCAGCTTCGTGATCGCCCACCGCCTGTCCACCATCCGCGACGCCGACACGATCCTCATGATGGACGGTGGTCGGATCGTCGAACAGGGCAACCACGAGGAGCTGCTCGCCCGGCGTGGCGCCTACTTCACCTTGTACAACGCGCAGTTCGCCGGCGCCGCCACCGAGATGGAATAGGCGGCCTCGGATGTTTCAGTTCGGCCGACCGGGGGTATTTCGGGTGCAAAGGCCGGCGTTCCGCTCGCCAGGGAGGACCGCATGTTCAGTACCGAACCCCGTTGGGGAGCAACCTGCAGGGCTTCGACCCGCGCGCCACGCCACTCGCGCCGTCGAGGTCTGTTGCGGAGACGGCTCTGGTCGCAGTTCATCGCGGCCTACGGCAAGGTCGTCGGGCGCACCTCAACGAACGTCGCACCGTGGCATGTGATCCCCGCCGACCACAAGTGGTACCGGAACTGGGCAGTCGCCCAGATCATGCTCGATGTCCTGAGCGGCATGCACGACGACTATCCCTCGCCCGATCTGGATGTCGCCGCACTCCAGGCCCAGCTCGAGCCCCCGAACTGATGACAAGCCCACCACCGTCACTCGTCGCGGCGGAGGAGCCGCCGCCGATCGCTGACCGGACCCGCGATCCGTGGTGGGAGCTCACGCGCTTGGTAACGCTGGTGCTGGCTGGCATCGTCGCCGCCAGGACCGTCGGACGCCTCGACCAGGTGCTCGATCTGGTGCTGCTCGCCGCCGTCGTCTCGCTCTTGACAGCGCCGGTCCGCAACCGGTTGGCGCGCATGGGCCCCGGCGGCTTGGCGACGGCCGTGACCGCGCTCGCCACGTTTGGCGGGGTTCTCGTCCTCGCCGCGCTCGTGATGCGGGGGATCGCGTTCGGTGCCGATCGGCTCGAACGCGACCTGCTCCACGTCCTGGATGGCCTGCGCCCCGGCACGCTCCCGGCGCGGGTGGCCGAGTCGGTCGACGCGCGTGCCGGTATCGAGGAGGTGTTCGGGCGACTACCCTCGGTGTTGGTTACCGGCGAGATCAACGGGGTGGGCATGGGTCGGCGGGTGATCGAACTGTTGCTGGTGGTGATCCTGGCCGCCTTTCTCCAGGCCAGCGGTCCCAGTCTCTTCGACCGGGCGGTGAGCGTGTGGCCGCGTTCCGCACGGGCGGAGGTGCGCTCGCTGGTGGGCGACGTGATCGGCCGCGGCGGTGGGTATGTCCGGCGACTCGTCGTCCTTGGCCTGGCCACCTGGGTGGCGGCTACAGGGCTGGCCACACTGCTCGGACTGCCGGGGGCGCTGGTGATCGGCGCGTGGCTGGCGCTGTGGTCGGCCGTGCCGTGGGTCGGTGCCTGGGTGGGCGCGGCGCCGTTCGTGCTCATCGGCTTCATCGCCGGCAACGCTCGGGGCGTGATCGCCTCGGTCTTCGCAGTGGCGATCGTGACGGCGGTTGGTGTGGCACGGCGCCGGTTCGTCGAGGTGCGGACACTGCATCTCGGCGCCACCGCCACGGTGCTCGCGTTCGCCGCTGGGACGGCGATCGGCGGGCCCGGCGGACTCGTCGTGTGTGTGACGCTCGCGGCGTTGCTGCGGGCGTGGATGACGTCGGAGTACTCCTTCCGGCGTCCACGGGACGTCGTGCTGACGCCGGAGGAACCAGCCGTCCCCCTCCCAAACTCGGGCATCGACACGATCGTGGTTCGGACGTCGCGGGGGTGGGCCCTCGCGCCTGGTTCGCGTGGCGCGCTCACCGTGCTCGCCGCGGTCGCGTTCGGCGCCCTGCTGTGGTTGCTGCTCGGCCGCCTCGGCGCGGTCGTGGTCTGGGTGGTGATCGGCCTGCTCGTCGCCGTGGCGCTGAACCGGCCCGTGGCGTGGATCCAGCGCAGAGCCAGAACGCCACGGCCCGTCGCGATCGGTGCCGTCGCGCTCGTGATGCTCGGGGTGGCCGCCGGTGCGGTCGTGCTCGGGATGGCCGGTGGGGCCAGCAGTTCACAAGGGTTGAGCAAGGAACTCCCCACCGCAGTCGAAGGCCTCTCGGACCTCCCGATCGTCGGTCCGTGGCTGGAGGATCGTCACGCCGCGGACTGGGTGTCACGGCAGTTGGAGAATCTGCCCGAACGTCTGCGCGACGGGCAGGGGGTGTCGGAGTGGCTACCGACCATCGGCGCCCGTCTCCTCGACGCGTTCTGGGTGGCACTGCTCGCGCTGGCCCTCCTCGTCGAGGGCCCGCGCATGGCCGCTGCGGCCGAACGGCGCGTGCCCGCCCGCCACCGCCGCCAGGCCATCCGGCTCAGCGCCGTCTCCCACGCTGCGCTGGGCGGTTACCTCGCCGGCGCTGCGCTCGTGGCGGGTATCAATGCGATGGTCGTGTTCAGCATCGCGCTCGCACTCGGCATCACGCTTGCTCCCGTGCTCGCCATCTGGGCCTTCGCCTGGAACTTCGTCCCGCAGATCGGTGGGTTCATGGGCGGCCTGCCCCTCGTGGTGCTGGCGCTCGCCGAGGGACCGGTTCGGGCGGTGATCGCGGCAGTGCTGTTCGTCGTGTATCAGTTCGTAGAGAACCATCTCATCCAGCCGACGGTGATCAGCCAGGCGATCGACGTTCCGGCGTGGGCGGCGCTGCTCACTGCGCTCGCCGGCGGCGCGGCCGCTGGTCTCGTGGGCGCCGTCGCCCTCACCCCGTTGGTCGGCGTAGTTCGGGTGATCCTGCGCGAGCTCCCCCGTGACGACTTCCCGGGTGCGACGGTGGACGTCAGCCAACGAGGCCAACGTCGCCGTGCCCGCGAGACCGCCCCGATCGGGACCTGACCGTCTCGGGAGGGTCGGCCCGACGACCGCTGGTGGAATTTCTGAGCCGCTCGAACGGAACCCATCTCACGGCTACTGTCTTCGGCTCATGGCTACTGCAACCGCTCCTGGCCCGACCCTCTTCATCGGTACCCGCAAGGGTCTGTGGACTCTCACCGCCGATCCCGAGCGCCGATCATGGGCTGTCGACGGCCCGACATTCCTGGGCCACATCGCCCACCACGTCATGCTCGACCCCCGTGATCAGCGGACCCTGTTGATGGCCGCGAGCACCGGGCACCTTGGGCCCACCGTGTTCCGCTCGACAGATCTCGGCCAGACCTGGGCCGAGGCTGTCAAGCCCCCAGCGTTCCCGACCGGTGAGCGGCTCCAGCGCTCCGTCAACAAGGTGTTCTGGCTGACCCCTGGCCATTCGTCGCAACCGGATGTCT
>JBKJJS010000309.1:0-9067 GCA_046597895.1 Ilumatobacteraceae bacterium | reverse complement strand
CGATCGGGGCGGCCTTCCTTGCGGCGGGAACCATCGGGTGGTTCAACGGGTTCATGGTGAACCGAACCGGTCTTCCGAGCTTCATCGTGACGCTGGGAACGTTCTTCGTGATGCGCGGGGTCATGCTCGTGATGTCAAAGAATCTGGCTGACAAGGTACAGGTCGGCAACATCTTGAAGCAGCGGGGCGCCACCGGCTTCAAGAACTGGTTCGCCCACGAGTGGAAGTTCACCGAGTTCCCGGGCCGGAATGGCATCTTCGTCGTCCTGTTGCTCACCGGGGTTGGCGCATTCATCTATGGGTTGCTCGAGCAGTCGTTTACACGCCGCACCGGACTGGCCAGCGGCGAACTCATCCTGGTCCTCGTCGGGGCGGCCATGTCCGTCGGGGGATTCTGGGCTCTGCAGGTGACCGATGGTGTCGGAGCGAACCTGGGGCTCGGCCTCGTCGCGGGGTCTGGGGCGGTGCTGCTCATCGTCGGGGCGGCGAGAGCGCGGTGGTGCACGCGAGTTGCTGGCCTCGCCGGCACACTGCCGAAAGATGCGGCGGTGCGGGTCGGTCTTGGAATCGCCGCAGTGGCGATTGCCTGCACACTGCCGATCCCGTTCAGTCGGAACGAGGGCCAGCCCATCTTGACGTGGACATCCTCCGGCTTTCGCCCGATCATCGCCGTCTTGGCGGCGCTCGGCGGCATCGGATTGGCTGTCCGATCCCGCTTGTCGGTCGTCCGGGCCGAGCGGCGGGTGGGTGGAGTCATCAAACTCGTGTTCTTCTCCGCCTATTGCGGCCTTGTGCTGATGGTGTTGGTGCTCTCGTTCCTTCAACTCGCCACCGTCCAGGCGCTGCGAGCTATCGGGCTGCTCTGGTTGGCCGGAGCTGGCATCGTGCTCCTGATGAGCGCCCGCGGGATCGCCGGCCGCCAGAGTCGACACTGGCAGTTGGCCATCGGACTCCTCACGGCTGCCGTCATGGTGGTCCTGGCGTTCGTGATTCGCGCCGACGCCGGCGCCGTGCGCTTCCGTACCGGACTGTTCGCCACGATGATGCTCGCCGTCGTCGCCATCGTCACCAACTCGTTGCTCGAGTTCTACATGGAGAAACGACGACAAGGGGATGCTCGAGCGGACCGCCTCGGAGTCCGGCTCCAGTTCGCGGGCCTCGGCCTTGCCGTCGTCGGCATGGCGATCCGCGTCGTGTGGAGCAACCTCACCCCGGAGCACGCCGCGAGGGTGAAAGCAGCGGGCGGCACCGTCGGCCAGAACGTGCTCCGCCAGCCCGTGCTCTGGTGGCTGCTCGTGGCGGCGATCGGGGCATTCGTGATGGGCAAGACCAAGTGGGGCAACTGGATCTTCGCCGTCGGCGGGAACAAGGACGCCGCTCGGGCCATTGGGGTGCCGGCCGATCGGGTGAAGGTCGGCCTCTTTGTCACCGTGTCGTTGTGCGGTTGTCTGGCCGGAATGCTCATCGCCCTGCGCTACGGCACTGTCCAGGCCAACCAGGGCACCGGCTTGGAGTTCGAGTACATCATCGCCGCCGTCGTGGGAGGCACCCTGCTCACCGGCGGCTACGGCTCGGTGATCGGCGCATCGCTGGGGGCGGCCATCATGGCAATGTCCTACAACGGGGTGCAGTCCACCGGGTGGAACTCCGATGGTCGCTACGCCTTCCTCGGGAGTGTGTTGCTCCTCGCTGTCCTTGTCAACAACTACACCCGCAAGAAGGCTCAGGAGGCACGCTGATGGCGACGCACACCCCGCTGCTGGAGCTCCGGAATGTCAGTAAGTACTTCGGCAACGTCACCGCCCTGGAAGGGATCTCTACGACGGTCGACGCCGGGAGCGTCACCTGCGTGCTCGGCGACAACGGCGCCGGCAAGTCGACACTGATCAAGATCCTTTCCGGCGTCCACAAGCCGAGTCAGGGCGAGATCTTCCTCGACGGCAATCCCGTGGCGTTCCACTCGCCGCGCGATGCACGAGCCGCCGGTATCGCCACGGTGTTCCAGGATCTGGCGATCGCGCCGCTCATGTCGGTGTGGCGCAACTTCTTCCTCGGGTCCGAACCAACGAAGGGATTCGGCCCGATCAAGTGGTTCGACAGTGGATTCGCCCGTCGCACCGCCAAAGAGGAGATGGCGAAGATGGGTATCGACGTACGCGACGTCGATCAACCCGTCGGCACCATGTCCGGTGGCGAGCGACAGTCGGTGGCGATCGCACGCGCCGTCTACTTCGGTGCGAGGGTCCTGATCCTCGACGAACCCACCTCGGCACTCGGCGTGAAGCAGTCCGGCGTCGTGCTGAAGTACACCCGCGCCGCCGCGGAGCGCGGGCTCGGCGTGATCTTCATCACCCACAACTCACACCACGCCTATCCGGTGGGCGACAGGTTCCTGCTGCTCAACCGCGGCCGCAGTCTCGGCGACTTCGCCAAGGAGGAGATCGAACGCCAGGAGCTGGTCCGCCTGATGGCCGGTGGAGCCGAACTCGACGCGCTCGAGCATGAGCTGAACACCCGCTGATCGGCGGGTGTGGAAAGACGTTGACGATGGAGCCGACATTGCAGGAGCACCCCCCCCTCTCCGTTGTCACGATCGGTCGGGTGAGCGTCGACCTCTACGCGCGGGAGGCGAATGTGGGCTTCGACGCTCACCAGACGTTCGAGAAGTCGATCGGTGGTTCGCCGACCAACGTTGCCGTCGCGGCGGCCCGCTACGGGCGGCGAGCGGCTGTGATCACCAAGGTGGGCACCGATCCGTTCGGGACGTACGTCCGGCGCAAGCTCGAGGCATTCGGTGTGGACACCCGATTCGTGGGGACCCACGCCACACTGCGCACGCCCCTTGCGTTCGCCGCCATGGACCCACCGGAGGATCCGCCGATCCTGTTCTACCGGGAGCCGAATGCGCCGGACATGACCATCGAGATGGCCGACGTGGACGCCGACGTCGTCGCCGCGGTTCCCATCTTCTGGGTGAGCGCATCGGCGCTGTCGAAGGACCCGGTCGCGGCCACTACGACGGCGCTGCTAGCGCGGCGGGGACGCGTGGCCCACACCGTGCTGGACCTCGACTACCGGCCCCAGTTCTGGCGAGACGAGGACTCCGCCCGCCACGTGGTCGGCCCCGCGGTCGAGAGTTGCACCGTCGTGATCGGAAACCGCAAGGAGTGTGAGGTAGCCGTCGGCACCGCTGACCCCGTCGAGGCCATTCGTCGCCTTTTGGATCGCGGGGTCGAGCTCGCCATCGTGAAGAAGGGAGCCGACGGGGTGCTCGTAGGGACCCGTGACGCCGCGCCGGTGACGGTGCCGCCGTGCCCCATCGAGGTCGTGTGCGGTCTCGGCGCCGGCGATGCGTTCGGGGGAGCGGTGTGCCATGGCCTGCTGGAGGGTTGGGATCCGGTGCGCATCGTCGAGTTCGCCAATGCGGCCGGTGCCATCGTCGCCTCCCGCCTACTCTGCTCCGACGCCATGCCGTTCGAGCACGAGGTCCTTGCGATGTTGGAGGCCCATCGTGCCCCTCGCTGACGATCAGTATCGGCGGCTCACCGATGTCCGTGTCCACGAGCCGCTCTCCATCGCGGAGGCGTATGCCGCTCGCCGCCGTCCAGTCGCGCTGACGAAGGACGGGATGGCGTTCATCGTCGCCGCCGACCACACGGCGCGCGGAGTGGTGGGCCTCGGGGGCGACACGTACGCCATGGCCGATCGACGCAACATGCTCGACCGACTCCTCGAGGCGCTCGCTCAGCCCAGGGTGGATGGCGTGCTGGCGTCCGCCGACATCATGGACGACCTCGTGCTGCTCGGAGCGCTCGAAGGCAAGGTCGCCGTCGGCACGATGAACCGGGGCGGCCTGGCCGGTGCCACGTGGGAGTTGGATGACCGCTTCACGGCGTTCGACACGGCACACCTCGTCTCGAAGCGGCTCGACGCCGGCAAGATGTTGTTGCGTATCGACAACACCGACCCCGGCACAGCGTCGACGCTCCAAGCGTGTGCACGGGCCGTCGAGGCACTCAACGACGTCGGTGTGATGGCGATGGTCGAGCCGATCCCGTATACGAAGGATGCCACTGGCAAGGCGGTGGGAGATTCCGATCCTTTCCAGCTCGTACGGGCCGTTGGCGTGTGCGCCGCGCTCGGTTCGTCGTCGGCGTACACATGGCTGAAGATCCAGGCGACGGCGGACATCGCACGTGTCGCCGCCATGACGTCACTGCCCTTGCTGCTGCTCGGTGGCGCCCCAGGGCCGGACCCCGAGGTGACGTTTGCGCAGTGGGAACACGCACTGCACGAGCCGACGGTGCGCGGTCTCGTGGTCGGGCGGGCGCTGCTGTACCCACCGGACGGTGACGTTGCCGCGGCGGTCGATCGCGCTGGCGCGCTGGTGGCCGCCGCGGCGCGGGATCGGGCATGACGCATCCCTGGCACCACCCTGCCGCAGGCGGTGAACGTGATGCCGGCACGCTCGTGGACGTAGGACCGGTCGACGGAGGGTGGACGTTCACTGGTCTGCAGGTGTGGTCGTTGGCGCCCGGCGAGCGGCGGGCCATACCCACCGCAGGGGTGGAGACCGCAGTGTTGCCGCTGTCAGGTGAGTTCGTTGTCGAGGTCGCTGACGAGCGTTTCGAGTTGGCTGGCCGCGCTGACGTGTTCTCGCGTGTCACCGATTGGGCGTACGTGCCGCTCGGCGCGACAGCGTGGGTGAGCTCCGCCGCCGGGGGAGAGGTGGCCCTTCCGACCGCGGTAGCGACGGAGCAGTTCCCGCCCGCCTACGTGCCGGCCGAGGACGCACGAGTCGAGACCCGGGGGGCCGGCCCCGCCACCCGCCAGGTCACGAACTTCATGACGCCGGGGGTGTTCGACGGCGCCGATCGGCTGATGTGCGTCGAGTTGCTCACGCCCGACGGCAACTGGTCGAGCTATCCGCCGCACCGCCATGACGGGATCGGCGAGTGCGTCGTGAACAATGAGGAGATCTACTACTTCCGAATCGGTGCGACATCGCATCGCGGCTATGCGCCAGAAGGGTTCGCCATGCACCGCACCTACACCGTTGACGGCGAGGTCGACATCAATGTCGCCGTCCGCGACGGCGACGTGTTCCTCATCCCCCGGGGGTACCACGGGCCGTGCGTGGCGGCGCCGGGGTATCCGCTCTACTACCTCAACGTGCTGGCCGGGCCCGGCGCAGAGCGCACCATGGCGTTCTGCGACGACCCCGCGCATCACTGGGTGCGGGAGTCGTGGTCGGCTATGGACGCCGATCCCCGAATCCCGATGACATCTGCGGCTGGCGCCGTGGGAGGGGGTCGACATGGGTGATCGACCCGTGGTGTTCTTCGACCCGATGATCCCGGCAGAGCTGCTCGACCTTGTCGAGGGACTCGATGTGATCGGACCCCACGATGCCGACTTGGACCGCGCCGAGGCCGTCGTGTGCGGCGTCACCCGCCGATGGGATGCCGCGGTGTTCGCGAAGGCGCCCCTCCTGCGTGTGGTGGCGCGCAGCGGCATCGGGTACGACAACGTCGACGTCGCGGATGCCGCGGTCCACGGCATCGCGGTGTGCAACGCGCCGGACGCGCCCTCGGTGTCGACCGCGGAGCACGCGCTGGCGCTGATGATGGCGATCACCAAGGATCTCCCGGCCCTCCACGCCAGGGCCAGGAGGGGCGAGCGCGGCAGCCCGGCGACGTCGCTCGAACTCGACGGCGCCGTGCTCGGTCTCGTCGGCCTGGGCCGTATCGGTCGTCGGGTCGCGGTCGTCGGCACGGCGCTCGGTATGCGCGTCGTCGCCTACGACCCCTTCGTCACGACGCCACCACCCGGTACCGAGATGGCGTCGCTCGCCACGGTCCTCAGCACCGCCGATGTGCTGTCGTTGCACGCGCCTGCCGGTGCCGAGACGGCCCACCTGCTCGACAGGGCCACGATCGCCACGATGAAGCCGGGTGCCTACGTGGTGAACTGCGCACGAGGCTCACTCATCGACCAGGACGCCCTCCTCGAGGCGCTCGGGTCCGGTCACCTCGCCGGAGCAGGCCTCGACGTCACAGAGCCGGAGCCACTCCCGGCTGGTCACCCCCTCCTGGAACACCCCCACGTCGTCGTGACACCGCACATCGCCTCGTCGACACGAGCCGGACGCCGTCGTCTCTACGCCCACGCCATCAGTAACGCCCTCGCCGTGCTGCGCGGCGAGCCGTGCGCCTCGATCATCCCACCCCCTCATCGGTGAAGGCATCATGACGAACTCTCCCCCGCGCCGAACTCTCCGGATCGGCACCGTCGGCTTCGGCTGGATGGGCCAGGCCCACAGCCGTTCGTACCGCCGCATCCCGAGCCTGTTTCCGGACCGCACGTTCGAGCCGCGTCTGGCCGTGTGCGCCGACAATGTCGAATCCCGCCGCACGGCCGCCGTTACCGACTTCGGCTACGAACGGGCGGTCGAGGACTGGCGGGACATCGTCGCCGACCCGACGATCGACATCGTCAGCGTCTGCGCTCCGAACATGCTGCACGAGGAGGTGTGCCTCGCCGCTCTTGCCGCCGGCAAGCACGTGTTCTGTGAGAAGCCGGTGGGCGGCACCCCTCCGCAGACGGCGCGCATCGCCGCCGCCGCCCGAGGAACCACGTCGGTCACTGGCGTTGGGTACAACTACCGCTGGGCGCCCCTCGTGCTGCACGCCAAAGAGCTGATCGACTCGGGGCGACTCGGGGAGATCACGAACTATCGAGGCCGGTTCTTCTCGACGTACGGCAGCGACCCTCTCGGATTGTTGTCCTGGCGCTTCCTCGTCGACGAAGGGGGCCACGGCGTCTCCAGCGACATCCTCAGCCACTCGATCGACCTCGCCATGTTCCTGCTCGGCCCCATCGCCAGCGTGACCGGGACGATGGAGACGTTCATCAAGGAACGCCCGATCTCCAAGGGCACGGGAACCCACTACGACCGCGGCACACCGGGCGACCCGACGGGCACGGTGACGAACGAGGACTACGGCGCCTGCCTGGCCCGCTTCGGGAGTGGCGTGCGAGGTGCGTTCGAGGCATCCCGATCGATGGTGGGGCCGGAGAGCCAGATGGCGTTCGACGTCTATGGCACGAAGGGGGCACTCTCGTGGAACCTCGAGACGATGAACGAGATGCGGGTGTTCCTCGTCGACGAGTCCGGGAAGGCGCCGCGCGGATACACCACGGTGTACGCCGGTGAGCGTTACCCGTACCACGGCCGATTCGTACCCGGCGATGCGAATTCGATTGGCTTCGAGGACCTGGTCACCATCGAGGACATGGCGTACCTGACGTCCGTGGCCGCAGGAACTCCGCACCGGCCGGGGTTCGAGGAAGCGCTCGACTACGTGAGTGTGCAGGCGGCCTGGCTGCGGTCGTGTGAGTCCGGTCGCTGGGAGGACGTCGTGAGGGTCGAGTCATGACCACCGTGCGCCTCACGACGGCCGAGGCCATCGTGAGATACCTCGTCAACCAGAAAATCGTCATCGGCGACGAGACGAAGCCGCTGTTCCCCGGCGTCTTCGCCATCTTCGGCCACGGCAATGTCACCAGCCTTGGCTTGGCGTTGGAGGCCGTGCGCGACGAGTTGCCCACCTGGCGGGGCCAGAACGAGCAAGCCATGGCGCTCGCCGCCATCGGCTACGCCAAGGCCGCTCGCCGCCGTCAGATCATGGTGGCGACGTCGTCGATCGGGCCGGGTGCCACGAACATGGTGACGGCCGCAGGAGTGGCGATGGCGAACCGGTTGCCGGTGCTGCTTCTCGCCGGGGACACGTTTGCGAGCCGCGTGCCGGACCCCGTGCTGCAACAGGTGGAGCACTTCGGTGATCCGTCCGTGACCGTCAACGATGCATTCAAAGCCGTCACCCGGTACTGGGACCGGATCATGCGGCCCGAGCAGATCATCCAGTCGTTGCCCCAGGCCGTGCGCACGATGCTCGACCCGGCCACGTGTGGGCCGGCGTTTCTCGGCCTGCCCCAGGACGTGCAGGCGATGGCGTTCGACTTCCCGACCCGCTTCTTCGAGCGGACCGTGCACGAGATTCCCCGGCCCCGGGCTGACCAGCGGCAACTCGCGAAGGCGGTCGCGCTCATCACTGCGGCGGAGCGGCCGCTCATCATCGCGGGCGGCGGGGTGCACTACTCGGGAGCGGAAGAGGTGCTCACCCGCTTCGCTGAACAGGCCAACATCCCCGTCGTGGAGACGGTGGCCGGTAAGGCCTGCTTGTTGGCGAGCCACCCGCTGAACGCCGGCCCGGCCGGGGTCACCGGGTGCACATCGGCGAACGCGCTGGCGGCCGACGCCGATGTCGTCATTGCCATCGGGACCAGGCTGCAGGACTTCACGACGAACTCATGGACGGCGTTTCAGGCCGAGACGCGCTTTGTTGGCATCAACGCCGCGGGCTTCGACGCCACGAAGCACCTCGCCCATCCCGTCGTCGGTGACGCCCGGGAGACGCTGGAAGAACTCTGCTCACTGATCGGCGGGTATCGGTCGTCTGACGACTGGACGGACCGCGCCGCCGCCGAGACGGCGCAGTACCACGCGTACATCGACAAGATCGCCGCGCCCGTTGAGACGCCGAGCGGCCCACCGACGTACGCCCAGGTGGTCGGCGTGGTGGACCGTGCCGCACTCCCCACGGACTACGCGTTGACGGCGGCCGGAGGGTTCCCGGGAGAGCTGAACAATGGCTGGAGGGCGAAGGGCCTGAACAGCTTCGATGCCGAGTATGGCTTCTCGTGCATGGGCTACGAGATCAGCGGAGCGTGGGGCGCCAAGATGGCCTTGTCCGCAATGGGAGCGCCCGACCGCGAGGTCATCGTATTCGTCGGTGACGGCTCGTACCTCATGATGAACAGCGACCTCTACAGCTCCGTCCTGTCGGGTCACAAGCTCATCGTCATCGTGTGCGACAACGGCGGATTCGCCGTGATCAACCGACTGCAGGTGAACCAGGGTGGCGAGCCGTTCAACAACCTGCTCGCCGATACTCGCCACGCCGAACTCGTCTCGGTCGACTTCGCGGCGCACGCAGCCGCCATG
>JBKJJS010000125.1:0-6470 GCA_046597895.1 Ilumatobacteraceae bacterium | reverse complement strand
GTAACGGGACGTCACAGATCTTCACCGCCAGACGCCCACTGTGCACGAGGGCCTCGAACGCGTGCTCGGGCTGACCGTGCCGCAACAGAGGTGCAGCGCCGCCTGGCGGCGTCCAAGCTGCGATCAGTCCGTGGACCAAGCGGGCGGCGGCGGGAATCGTTGGGGTGTCGACTGCGATGGGCTGGGTTCCGACGATGTTCGTCCAGGTCGATCGAGGTTCTCCGACCTTCGAGAGATCGCTGCTGTTCAGCGCCAGCGTTGCGGCCGTCGACCCAGCTCGGCCGACCTCGAGTCCGTCGAGGCGCATCTGCCAGGGCTGGTCGCCCGCTTGGGAGGAGAGCTTCGGGTAGAGGGCGAACGCTGGATGGTCGATGGCGCGAACCAACTCGGCGGCCACCCCTGTTACTGGCATCGAGGCAGCCGATGCCAAGAGCGCCGCCCACTGTTCGGGTTTCTTGTTCTTGAAGACTGCAGGCTGTGGATCAACGGGTATGGCATCGCCCCTTGCGGGGAGCGTCCACAACTTCACGGTGGGCCCACCGCTGCAGCACGAGACGAGTGTGCGCAACGCGTCGAGGTGTTCAGGGAACGACGAGCCGCCGGACTGGCCTGCGGCATCCCCGATGATGACGTGAACGGTGTCCTCGCCAGGTTGTCTCGTCGCGAGGAACCACGACAGGCCATTGAGGACCGAGTTGATGCGCGTGCCGGCGGCCGCATCTTGAGCGACGGCCACGGCGTGTGCTCCCTGCCAACGGAATCTCAGCAACTTCGAGGTGAGGGACAGCTTCTTGTCGGGATGGTCCGCAACGGCGCTGGCTCCATGGTCGAGAGCCCACTCCTTGAGTTCGGCAGTTTCCATGGCTCCCCCTCGCCAGACTCCGTCGGAATTGTGCTCTACGCGAGGACGGTAATGCGCCGAGTCCGTCGTGTCGCGTTGCCGCGCTGGCGTGGTCCGGGGCCTCAGGCAGGTGGCGGCAGGCCCTGGCCACGGTCGTCCGACGACGCGGCGAGGAGGAGCATCGCCCGCGCGGCAAGACGGCTGAGGTCCTCAGCGTTTGCGATCCGCAGGATCACCACGCGCTCCTTTCGGGTGAGATCGGCTGCCGCACGATCGACGGGACCGAGCAGCCGGGCGAGCGAGTCGACGTCACGAAGGTGCTTCGCCCGTTCCGCCGCCGACTGCGACACGATCTCGGTCACGGCGGCCACTTTGGCAGTAGCGCGCCGACGAGGGTCGGGCGTCGAATCAGTGCTCTTGCGCCGTTCGTCAACACGACGCGAACGACGCCCCGGCGGCGAGCGCCTGGCTCGCGCCGGGAGCCTCGATTGTTCGACCGTTGCCAAGGGTGAGCCGGGCACGCTGGCCGAGGTTGTCGGGCGCCAGCACATCGAAGGTCGCGCCAGCACGCAGGTAGCGGTGGGCGATTCCGTCCGGGTCTGGCAACCTCTGCGTGAAGCCTGACTCGGTGAGCGCTCGATGGACGATGCTCAGGCCATCGGGCTCGACGCGGAGATCGAGGACGACATCGACATCGTCAGTCGGCCTTGCCACGACTCGAGCTGGCGTCCGGCGAGCGTCGTTAGCCGAATGACGGACGGCTCACTCATGGCCGACCAACTGCTCAGCGGCGACCCAGTGGCGTGGATCATCCGAGTCGAGCAGATCGAGTGCAACCGCGGCGCGTGGAGCGAGCGGTCCGGGCGCGATGAGCTCCCACGCTTCTGCGTCGATGATTCGCAGACGGACCGGTCCGAGCGAATAGGGCACGAACGCCACGACCGAGTCGAGTTCCTCGAACGCCTGTCGATCGAGGTACAGGTCACCGCTCTCACCGGGGCTCAGCGCCGCTCCGTACGCGATGGCTCCCAGTACTCCGCTTCGCAAGGCACCTTCCCGGGCTACCAAGGACTCGAGGTCGGCGTTGCTCATCTCGCCGCGTATGACGTGTGCCCTGCGCTGGTACCGGCCGGGCCGGTTGAGGTCCACCGCTCCCGAGACGATCTCGTGCCACGCAGCCTTGGCGCCCAATGGTCGTCCGCCCGGTCGTGCCGAGTGGCGTCGGGCGAGGAGTGCGCTGCGAGGCACGGCCCAGGCGTTGCCGAAGCGAGCCGCTGGCAGGTCGCCGGCGACGACCAGCTGGCGGACGCGCTCGGGCGAGACACCGAGGATGTCCGACGCATCAGCGAGTGACACCAGCTCCGATCGCATCCCAATAATCTATTGGATTTCTCCAACAGATACTCCGCGACGGACGCGGGTCGTCACGGATACGGGTCGAACTCGCTACGGAGAGCCTCGATCGGGAGTTCATCCTGAGGGGGTAGGTCTCCCTCGGCGACAGTCCCCCAGAGAAGCTCGGCTGCTCGTGCGGCGCTGAGCTTCCCTCGTCGATACGACGCCAGCACGCGGCGACCGTATTGCGGCGGCACCGTGTTTGGCGATCCCCAAGCGTGCATGGCGACCGGCGATCATCGCCGACGGAGCCGGCTACCGCGACAGCGCCGAGATCGCCGACCTGGTCAACCTGGAACGCTGGCCGGCGGGAACCCGGATGATCGTGCGCCGCGAGAAACCCGACCCCCCCGGAGCCCAGTCGACGTTCACCGACATTGAGGGCTGGCGATTCCAGGCGTTCATCACCAACCAGACCGATCTCGACGTCGCCTTCTTCGAAGCGTTGTAACGCGGCCGCGAACGCGCCGAGAAACTGAGCTGTGACCTGAAAGACACCGGTTGCACCAACCTGCCCTCGGCTGACTTCGCGATCAACCATGCCTGGTTCACCGCCGCGCTCATCGCCCATGCGTTGCCGGAAAGCCTTCTTTGTGGTGAGCAAGGGGGACCCAGCGATCGGGATGGACATCGTCAGAACCCCTCCCACCGAGGCAGACAGCAGGGCCCGCCTCGTAGGTCGGACGGGTTAGAATCTCAGCCATGGCGTCGAAGGTGTGGACTGCTGCCGAACTGGAGCAGATGAGCCCCGCTGAACGACGCGCCATCTTCGACGCAAGCATCGTCACCAATCTCGATGATGCTCCGCCCGCTCTGTTGGCACGAACCCGGGCTCGTATCGAGCGCATGATCGCCGAGTCCGAGTCGTCCCAACGCGGGTGAGCTTCGAACGCTACGAGGTACGCGCCGCGCCGTCGTTCTTCGAGGACCTCGATCGGCAACTCCGCAACGAACGTGGCCCGAACGGCGAGCCCTCCACCACGGACTTCCAGACCTTTGAGCTTCTCAGCATCGTCGAGCGCTTCAGAACGGGCTTCAAGGATCTACCCGAGCTCGTACCGGGTCGGAGCGACTATCGAGTGCTGATCGCTACCGGCGCCCTCATTCGCGCGTACACGGTCGTTGGACAGCTCCGACCCGACGGCGCTGTCGAGCTCCTCACACTCGAGCTCGAACTCGGCACGGACTGGACCTGAAGCGGGCCGCTGGTGGATGTCGGCCCGGGCTTGCTCCCTGCCTTGTCGTGCGGGGGCGGCGTCCACCATGGCGGGGACTGGGCGACTCGAGACGGACGCGCGGTTGCTGATCGCTCAGCCGGTGTTGACCTTCGACGACGGAACCGTCCCCGCGGTCGGACCACCTCCCCAAGCGGACATCGGGGCAACACGGCATCGCCGACGACCAGCATCGAGCCGGCCGAGACCGCAGCGACCGTCGCACGGCGCCAGGCCGTGGTGGACCGCCTGCTCGACGCCCTCAACTGTGCTGTGATCGGCGACGCCGATGATCTCACCAGCATTCGGGGTCTCTCCACGGAGAACGCCACGATCAAAGTGTTGTCGAACTAGCGGGCGAGAACGGTGACCGAGCCCATTGCGTTCGAACGATGGATCGGCCAACTCCGAACCTGGAGGTTCGACGGTGTCGAGGCCTACCGGGACAGTTGCTTGCTCGCCGAGGACAGCGTCGGGAGATCCGTCTACTGCCGGGTGCGCGCACGCTGGGCGACGCTGCCGCTCGCGGTGGCGGGCCTCGCCGACTGGGAGCAGTGGCTGAGCGAGACCGACGCTGACACCGCCGCACGATTGGTCCCTAGCGTCAAGTTCGAAGACGATCCCGGAGTCGCCTGGTACGACCGCGCGCTGGCGGCCTTCGACGAAACTGGCCACGAGCCGTGGCGCACCGACCTGATGGGATACCCGATGTCCATCGCAGTCGTGGACGACGTGCTCTGGGTCAACTCGAGTCCCGACTCAGGAGGAAGCCTGGCGCTGACAGGCATGCACTCCTCCGATGGACGAGTGCTCCGGCCAGGTCCTGACCGACTCCGTGTGGCACATTGTCGATGCATCCGGCTCGCTCTGGGTTCAACATCGGCGTGGGCAGTCGACGCGGATCAACTCCGATGATCACGGGAGCGGGTATTGAGGTGCACCCGGCGAGCGGCGGGAAGGCGGCGTGGGAGCTGGTCGCCAAGAAGTGATGGGCCGTCGGCATCATGGCGGCACACGAGCCGGCGCTTCAGGTGGACGCGTGGCACTGGATCGCCACGGGGCACGTTGCGCTGACCAAGTCGTCTCGCTACGGACGGTTGCTGGCGCAGAATGGCATCGGCCTTCGGGTGCGATTTCTTCACACGGTCTAGCTCGCAAGACCATGTGGGCGAACGTCGAGGATGCTCCTATGGATGCCACGTCCGGATGTCGTGCTGGTTGATTTGGTGAGGGTCGGCGCAGGTCCGGCCTCCCCCTCGGGAGATGACGCGTTTGGTGGGCACATTGCCGCCTACACGCGTCATCTCCCAGTTGGCGAGGGTCAGGCTCGGTCGACGCCCCGCGCGGGCGGGACCACCGACACCGTCGATCTGTTGCACGTCACTGAGCCACGAGTCGATGTCGCCGTCCGCGCACCAGGAGGCGGGTTCGCAACCACGTGAGCCCTGGCTTCAGCGGTCGACTTCCCGTTCAGGTGGGCCCGCGCCGCACGTGACTGACGCGAGCCGCGGGACTGACTCATCGGCAGGGCATTGTGCTGGCGTCGGTTATGTATTACGAGTGCAACGTGTGGAGTTTCACCGGTCGGCGAGCAAGCACGGGGTCGATCTCGAGCTGGTCGTGCTCCACCTCGATAATGACCGCGAGATGGTGATACACGCAATGCCGATGCGAAGCCAGTACCGCGGGCGGCTGCCCCGCCAACAGGAGAGATGATCATGACTGACAGCCTGGGTAACGTCGTCGTTGGGACATCACGCGGCAAGCCCGTTACCGACGCCGACATCGAGCGGATGGTTGAGGAGGCCGAGGCCGGCTACGACATCGGCAAGCTTCGGCCGCGCGGTGGCAGACCCTCGATGGGCTCAGGCCCTGCCGAGGTCGTCCCCGTGCGTCTCGACCCTGAACTCCGCGCCGCAGTCGAGGCCCGGGCCACGGCTGACGACACGACCACCAGTGAGATCATCCGCGAGGCCCTTCGCCAGTTCCTACGCGTCGCCTGATGACCCGCCGAAGGAGACCAGGCCACCGCCGAGGTGGCTGGCAGTCTCCGAGAAGTGCCGCGTCGACGGGCCGTCGGCCGTTGGTCGGCAGGTAGACAGCGCCCGAATCAATCGAGCAGATACACCTTGCCGGTGCTGCCGTTGACGCGGATGCGGGCGCCGTCGGGGATGGCCTTCGTGCCGACGACCGTGCCTGCCACGCACGGGATAGCGTACTCCCTCGCCACGATCGCGCAGTGCGACAGCGGTCCGCCGGAGTCGCACACGACCGCGCCGGCGAAGGCGAACAACGGCGTCCATGCCGGCATGGTCATGGGACATACGAGGATGTCGTCTGGCTCGAGGCGGTCGGCGTCGTCCAGCGTGAGGATGACCCGGGCGATTCCTTCGACCGTGCCCGCCGAGACGCCGTGACCGGTGATCACCCGGGGATCGTCGCCCTGGACGATCCCGACGCCGAAGAACTTTGTGGAGAGCGGATCGGGCGGTGCATCCGCTGGTGGAGGGGTGCCGATCATGGGGGGCGGGTCGATGGCTCGTTGTGAGATCCGCAGCCGGCGGCGCTCGTCAGCCGTGCCGGCCTGTCCATCAGCCACGACCCCGTCGGCCAAGCCCTGCACCTCGGACCACTCGAGGTAGAAGACATCGTCCGGCGTCGCCAGCAGCCCGTCCGCCACGAGCCCCCGGCCGAGTTGGAGGAACGCCTCGCGGCTCTCGAAGCGCTCCGCCGTGACCAGTTCTACCGCGCGATGGCTGATGCCGAGGCGGCTCTGCGAAGCGATGAGGACGGTTGGGCCCACTACACCGCGGAGCGCGAGGCGTGGCTCAACCTAGACCTCGCTCAGTCGTGAACTTCGGTGATGTCGTGCCGGTCGACTTCGGTATGCCGATCGGCTCTGAGGCGGGATTTCGGCGACCAGGCGTGGTCGTGACCGCCGATGCCTTCCTACGGTTCCGCCCATCGACGGCGTTCGTGGTACCCCTCACGTCGACTCAGCGGAGCTTCCCGAGCCATGT
>JBKJJS010000073.1:0-3292 GCA_046597895.1 Ilumatobacteraceae bacterium | reverse complement strand
TGCCACCGACGCCGTCGACGCCCGCCGTGGCCGTCAACGGGATCAGATGGTTGTTCTGGATCGGGCGAAGGGCACCGAGGTCGAAGATCGAACCGAGGTCGACGAAGAAGGGATCCTCGCGGACGCCGGCGAACACCTTGCCGCCACCGGTGAGGCCGGTGATCGTCGGCTGGGCCGTGGACGACTCGTAGTTGGCCTGGGGATTCGAGCGGACGCCGACGTTGACCGGCGGCACCAACGCATCGCTGGCGATGATCTCGCTGCCGGCGGCACTGACCTTCTGCACCGAGTACGTCTGGCGGTAGCTCAGATCGGTATCGGTCGGCGAGGTGATCTGGCCGGTGTTGTACAGGAAGGTGTTCGGGTTCGTGATGGTGGTACGGAAACGCAGGTTGTACGTGATGTCGTCGGCCACGTCGCCGTTGTTGTCGACGTGCACCGAGTAGAGGACGTCATCGGAGAAGCGGGTGAAGTTGGGGCCGCCGTTGGGATCTTCCATCCCGATGTAGTTGGCGATGATGTTCAGCTTCGTGGGGTCGGCCGAGTCGCGGAAGGCGTACACGTCGGTGTTGTCCGCCTGAGGGTCCTGGCTGATCAGCGGCGCTTCTCGGTGGCTGGATGCCGTCACTGGATTCCCTACCAGGCCGATCATCGGCGTGGCGGCCAGTGTTCCGGCCAACATCAACCAGGTCCTCTTACGCACAGTGGCTGTTCCCTCTCGTGTGGAGCATCTCGCGAAAGGTCTGAACGTTCAGACCCTCGCCGCCATCGACCGTACGTCGCGAGGTCTTCCTTCGGATGCGCGCCCCGGCAGGTTTTCTTTCAGTCGGTGAGACCGAGCACCTTCCACTGCGTCCCAATGGGTGCGAGCACCACGCCGAACGCCGCCGGTGATTCGACCCGGACGACGCGAGTCCAGAGCAACGCGTCGGTCGTGTATTGGGCCACGATGTCGGCCGAAGCGAACCCCGGCGCAAGCCGGCTCACCGCCCCCACGGTCACGGAACCGGCCTTTCCGCACAGCCCGACGGCACCATCGGACGAGCCGTAGAGCGTGGCGATCGCCTGCAATCCATTGGCCTTCTGTTCGTCACAGGCCTGCACCGCCGTCACCCAAGCGGACGCGGCTACCGCCGCTTCGGCATCGGGCGGCAAGATCGGGTTGGCCTCGGGGTCGGCGTCGACCAACCAGCCCTTCCCGTCGCGCTGGCCCGTGAAGGTCTGCTCCTCGCGCGCCGCACTCAAGCCGGTGAACGGGTCGAGGCCGGGAGTGTGCTCGACGATCGCCAAGACCTTGCCGGCCCGATCCCCTTTGTCCCCTTCGGAGTCGGCGTCGATGCGAAAGCCGGTCACCGCCGGAAGTTCCTGGCGTCGACCGGTCCAGTCCGCCACGTCCTTGTACTCGACCCGCGACGAGCGGGACAGCAGCACGAACGACGCCGCCCGGTCACCCTTCAGCTCGGCCTCGAGGAGGTCGCGAACGGCGTCGGCGAGGTGCGCTCGCGGCGTCGGCTGCGGGTCAGGGACGGATACAGCTGCCGCTGCCGGGGTCGTGGTCGAGGCGCCCTCTTCGAGGCGCGGATCGGGCGCGTCCGAGCCTCGCTGACAGCCGCCGGCGAGCAGGAGGGTGCCCGTGACCAGTGCCGCCAGAAGTCGTTTCATGGTGCTTCCTCCGGTGCCGGAACGGTGAGACCGAGCTTCTTCGCCAACTTCCTGACGTTCGGGGCGAGCGCCGCCGAGAAACGGGGATTCGAGTCGAGCACGATCTGCAGGTGCTCGACGGCGTCGTCCCGCTGACCGCGGGCATCTGCGATCGCGGCGGCGTGGAACCGGAACAGCGGATCACGGCTGCCCGTCCGGAGCGCCTTCTGCACTTCGGGCCAGGCCTCGTCGGGCTTGTTGTCGGTGAAGAGCGCCCAGGCCAAGGCATCGTGACCCTGGATGCTGGGGCGATCGGCGACGGCATTGCGCGCTTGCTTCACCGCCTTGCCCCCCGGAGCGCGGTCAGCGGCGAAGAGGGCCAGTTCGAGATCGACGTCGACGCCATTGGCGCGATAGAGGTCGGCGATGGCGTCGACGAGCTCGTACGCCTTGTCGGCGGCATCGTCATTGCCGGCTCCGACGAGCGCATCGCCGTGGGCGATGGCGTACTCGGCCGTCGGTAACACGTCGACGACCTCGGCCAGCAGCTTGGCTGCAGCGAACGGATCGCCCCTGGTCACCAAGGCGCGAGCTCGACCCGCCTTGGCCGGGGCGAATCCCGGAAACGAACGTTCGGCGGCTGCGTAGCTCTCCTCGGCACCAGCCACGTCGCCGATCTGCAGCAGGAGGTTGCCCAACTGCACCTGCACGAAGGCCGCGTTTTCGCCCGATCCGCCAGCGGCGACCACGGCCTGGGTCATGGCGGTTACGGCTCCCTCGACATCGCCCCGCAACTCCCGCGCGTAGGAGACCCGCGCCAGGCTGGCCAGATTGGGCTTGGCATCGACCATCGCCTGCGTGGCCTTCAACGCCTCGTCGTAGCGACCGAGTTCGTTGAGCGCATCGACGATCACTCCCTGGGCTCCGACATTGCCAGGAGCCAGCGCCAAGGCGTCGCGGCCGAGCTCGAGGGCGTCCTCGAATCGATGTTGCGCCAAGGCGAGTACCCCTTCGGCGATGACGATCCCCGGGTCGTCGGGACGGCCATCTCCCGCCTGCTCGAGCAACACCTGGGCCCGGCCGTACAGGGTCGGGTCTCCGATCTCCCGCGCCTTCTGCAGGAATGCCTGGGCCAACGCCAGTCGGGCGCCGTCGTCGTTGGTGTTGGCCCGAAGCCGCTGTTGGGCGCCGACGATGGCGGCGTCGGTCGCCGACGTACTGGCCGGGTCGACCGTGATGAAGGGGATGGCACCCGAGTCCTTCGGCCGACCACCGGAAGTCGATCCGTCGTCTCGAGAGCACCCCGCACCCGCTGCGGTCAGGAGGATGGCGACGAGCGCCCCCAAGGCTCGGCGGCGCGCCACGCGAGCAGACATGGCGACGAATATAACGACCAGGGTTCTCCTGACTGCAGCGGGCTCGGGTCGGTTCCATAGGGTGAGGTGATGCTCGTCCGACGTTGGCGCTGGGTTGCCGGAGCACTGGGCGCCGTCCTGATGGCCGTGACGCTGTGGACCCTCGCGAGCGACGACGGGGCGACATCCGATCGCGCCGGTGACCGACGGGACCGCACGACGACCACCTCGGAGGCCGGGGCGACGACATCGCCGGAGCTCAGTGGGAGAACCGAGGAAGCAACAGGAGCCGTCGA
>JBKJJS010000044.1:0-2833 GCA_046597895.1 Ilumatobacteraceae bacterium | reverse complement strand
CGGGCTCGACGCCCACGTCCGGATGACGGGCTGCCCCAACGGCTGCTCCCGCCCGTACACCGCCGAGATCGGCCTCGTGGGGCGGGGCAAGAAGAACTACGACATCCACCTCGGCGGCGAACCGGTGGGGATCCGCCTCAACGACGTGTTCGCCGAGAACGTCCCCCGTCACGAGCTGGTCAACGTGCTGCGCCCGGTGCTGGCCCACTACCGCGATCAGCGCCGCAGCGGGGAGCGGTTCGGCGACTTCTGCCACCGCCTGGGTGTCGATCCACTGCGGGCCCGGCTCGGCACCGAGCGATGGGCACGCAAGCCGCGGGACGCAGTCAAGGAGAACACCAGCCCAACCTGACCTGTGAACCATCCGTCCCGATCTGCGTGACGGCCGTCAGCGGTGTGATCGGCTAGGCCACCATGTCCCCAAAGGGCGGCGAGCACATCGAGTTTCGTACGACGGAGGAATGAATCGACACCACTCTGCGTAGCCGGTGTTACGACGTGCTGGCCGGGGTTGTGTCCACCGGATCGTCTGACGAACACGCCCATACGAGACTGGATCCCCTGGATCCCCTGGACCACCTGGACCACCTGGACCACCTGGACCACCTGGACGAGCCGTCACGAGAACTCCCTGCTCAGCGCTGCCAGCCGCGACACGGCAATCACCCGCTGTACGGGCTTCGAATGACTCATAACCCGAAGGCCGCAGCTTCAAATCCGGCTCTCCTGCTGGTTCCGTGGGTCATGCTGGGAGGGTTCGGCCGGGTAAGGGTGGGCAGTGTCCGCCTCGGTCGAGGACGAGCTTCGTCTCGCTGCCGGTCTCACCGCCCTTCGAGAGTAGGCAAGCCCGTCTCAGCGCGAGCTCGCCAAGCGCATCGGGGTGACCCAGCTTCGGGTGGCGGCCATCAAGCGTGCCCGCAACGTCACGATCGATGTACTCGACCAGTACGTCGACGCAAGCGGCGGCGAGCGAGGCGAAGCCCCCAAGAAGGCGACCTGACTCGCACTCGTCGATTCAGCGAGCCGAGCCCGGGCCCAGACGAACTCAGCGCCTCGGATGCTGACCGGCATCAGTTGTTCCGGTGATCTGGCGAGAAAGTTCGGGTTATTCCGGTGATCGTCACTCTGCCCCGGGCACACCGTGGAGCGCGCCGGTCGACCATGCCGAACCCGTGCTGACATCATGAGCACCACGTGGTAGGCAGAGCGAGGTCCATCCGTCGAGGAGGCGAGCATCGTGAGAGCTGTGGTCACCGGTGCAAACCGGGGCATCGGTCTGGGACTCGTACGCCAGCTCATGGCCGGTGACCACGAGGTCTGGGCGACATGCCGGAACCCCACCGAGGCGGCCGCCCTCAGCGCGCTGTCGCCGGCCGGCATCGTCTCGCTCGACCTCAGCGACCCTGCGTCCATCGAGGCGTGCGCCGGTGAACTGTCGAAGCAAGTGAACGCCGTGGACCTGTTGATCAACAACGCGGGGATCGCCTGGGACATGTCGCGCCCGTTGCCCTCGACGCACCGCGATTACATGAGCACCACGCCCGAGGCCATGTTCGAACTGTTTCGAGTCAACACCGTCGGCCCGTACGTGTTCACGAAAGCACTGCTCCCCCTGCTGGTCGCCGCCGGCGGCTCCACGGTGTGCAACATCACCTCCCAGCTCGGCTCGATCCAAGTCGCCACGGCCGCTATCACTCCGGCGGCGCGGACCCGAGACTGGTACGCCGACTACGCCTACTGCGTGTCGAAGGCGGGGCTCAACATGCTGACGGCGATGATGGCCAGAGAGCTCGAACCTGCCGGTGTCAGGGCCATCGCCGTGCACCCGGGCTGGGTCCGAACCGACGGCGGTGGCGCTGATGCCGCCATCGCCGTCGAGGAGTCGGCCGCTGGGATCGTCCACGTGCTCACGACTGGGGCGACTGCGAACCCGCCGAGCGCCGTCATCAACTGGCGAGGCGAGACCATTCCCTGGTGAGCGTCGTACCCCGCTGGCACGGCACCCCAGCTCGATGCCCGTGGGGGTTCGACTCCTCCACCGATCACCGGAATACCACAGTTCTGATCCCTCGCACCGGAGACTGTGACATGGCGTCGATGGCCTCAGGTTTCCAGGCGAAGCAGGAGTGCCAGCGTTGAACTTGTGCCATCAGGTCGCACTCTCCCGAGGAGGCAGCGACGCGTCGATCGGGAGGCTCCACAAGACTGAACTCGCAGGTGATCGGCGGAACCGCGTCGGGATAATCCACGAAGTCCAGGATTGGGATTTCCTCGACCTGGCCTGATGTGAGGTCCCTTACTTCCAGCGGGGGTCGTCGCGCAGGGTGTCGCTGTACCAGTCGGACACGTTGAACGGGGGGTTGGCGAGTACGAAGTCGGCCCGCAGGTCCGGGTGTAGGTCGCGGTGGAACGAGTCATCGGCCCGGTCGCCGAGGTTCGTCTCGATGCCCCGGATGGCCAGGTTCATCTTCGCCAGTCGCCACGTCGCGGCGGTGACTCCTGGCCGTAGACGGCGATGTCGTTGCGCTGGCCGCCGTGAGCGGCGACGAACTCGGCGGACTGCACGAACATGCCACCCGACCCGCAGCACGGGTCGTACACGCGGCCGTGGTACGGCTCGAGCATCTCGACCAGCAGGCGGACCACAGAGCGCGGCGCGTAGTACTCCCCGGCTCGCTTGCCCTCGCTGGACGCGAACTGGCCCAGGAAATACTCGTACACCCGGCCGAGCACATCGTCGGCACCGTGATCGACCCTCGTGAACCCGATGGTGCCGATCAGATCGAGGAGTTCGCCGAGGAGGCGCTTGTCGATCGCGGCCCGGGCGAACTGC
>JBKJJS010000392.1:0-2644 GCA_046597895.1 Ilumatobacteraceae bacterium | reverse complement strand
CGCCACCGATGGTCGTGGCCACCGGCGCCGTCGTCTCGAAGTTGGGATCGGCGACGACTTGCTGTGCAATCGCGGCTGCGTCGGCCGGCGCCGAGAGGAGCGGGGACCCGCCGTTCGCCGCGCACCATGAGTCGTAGGCGACCGGGTCGACGAACTCGATGCGCTCCCCGCTCCCGAAGAAATCCTCGGGATGCCACAGGCCCCCGAACCACACGTCGAGGGCTTGCTCGTGCCCGCCCTTCCCGGCGTCCTTCCCGGGCAACCATGTCTCCCAGGTGCTCGCCACCGAAACGGTGACCTCACCGTCGGCGGAGGTGTAGGTCAGGACGACCGGCTGCCCATTCTCGGTGGTCGCATCGTCATCCATGCTGAGGCCGACAGCCGGATGCCAATCGATGTCCTGTTCGACCACGGTTGCGTCGCCGTCCGCGAAGAGCCGGATCGAGAAGGACATGAAGGCGTAGGGCCACTGCGGCCCGTCCACGCGCTCGATCTCAAATCGCTCGTACGGGGTGCCAGCGGTGGTGGTGTAGAGGAGCGGAACGTCGACGACGTTCTGGCCGAGTTCGACGAACCCCTCGGCGCCTTGGCCGGCGATGCGTGCGGCGAGAAACTCCTCCAGGCGCTTTGTGGCCTGTGCCTCGACAACCACTGGGTCGGCTTGCGCGAATGGCGGCGTCAGCTCCCACCGGTTCACCACCCAGATCCCGTCACGACCCTGACGGCCGAGCTGGGCGATATCGACGCTCACCGACTCATAGCGGAGGCCGTCGATCGTCGGCGCGCACGACTCGCCGGGCCGTTCCGAGTCGGGCTGGGGTGGGTAGAGCGGGTTCGTGCGCCCTGGTGCACACCGGAGGTAACGCTGGTCGGTCACGGTGCCTTCGACCCAACCGTCGTTCGCGCCGACCCAATCGCTGAAGTTGCCGCCTTCATTGAACAGGTACGCCTCCCAGCCCAACATCTCACGGAGGAACCGGTCGATGAGCTCGAGTTCGACCTGCGTGTTCGGGTCGTCCTCCATCAGTCGCGCGCCGACCTGCCACGTGTAGTCGGGGTCGCCGGCGTCGGCGAGCTCCTGAGCAGCACGTACCTCCTCGAGCGTGGACTGCGGCCACATCCGACTCGACGTCGACGTCGGCGTCCCGTCGGGGTCGACGGTCGAGCCCTCGCGCTGCCACACGACCCCGAACCTGTCGGTCAGCACGTTAGTGACCGGGTTGCGGTCGAAGGTGAAGTCGCCGAGTTCCGCCTGGGGCGGGGGGCCGATCGACGGGGTGGTCCCGTCGTCGCACGTCAGCTCGGGCTGGGCGATGACCAGCCGCTCGTCGGTCTCGAGTCGCCCGGCGCCCGTCATGGTGGACGCCGCCCCCGCGCACGCACCGGTGGCGACGTCGTCTCGTACGACCACCTCGTACTCGTCCGTGCCAGAGCGAACAATATCCATGGTCTGGGAAGAACCGTCGGTGTCGGTCGACACCCAGACACCGACGAACGGGTCGAGCGGAGAACGCGGCACCACAGTGCCGATCGGGACCGACGGTGTCGTTGCCGGGTTCGTCGCAGCCGGTTCAGGACCGCCGGCCAGCCGCTGGGCCACTGCCACCACACCCGCGACGACGAGCGCTGTACAGGCTGCCGCGACCAGCCAACGCTGCCCCGAACGGCGCGATCGCGGTTCGGCGACGACATCCGGCGTGGTCGCGGCGGCTGCCGCTCCGAGCCCGCGGTGCCCGCTCGCCCGGGTCTCGCTGCCGGAAAACGACCAGGCGTGCGCCTCGGCGGGCCCGTTGGGATTGGTCAGATGGGCGCGTTGGGCCTCCTCATGGAAGGCATCGGTGAGGCGACGTTCGAGTTCGGTGGTCATCGGGGGAGTTCCTTGCTCAATCGGGCGAGCGCCCGGGCCGACATGGATCTGACGGTTGCCGGTCTGACGGCGGCGATCTCGGCGATTGCGTCCTCCGGCAAGTCGGCCCAGAAGCGCAGCACGAGTACCACTCTTTGTTTGTAGGGCAATCCGGCAACGGCGTCGAGCAGCTCGGATGGCTTGTCGGTCGACGACACCTCGGCCGTGATTCCCATTCGCCGCAACCCGGCGTCGGCGCGCACCGTCGAACGCGCCCGATCACGGCATCCGTTCACGATCGCCGTTCGCAGATAGGCGGTGCGATGCTCGATCGTTGCGAGGCGAGGGCGTATTCGCATGAACGCGTCCTGCACGACGTCCTCAGCGGTGTGGTGATCATGCGTGAGCAACCACGCAAGCCGCACTGCACCCGGGTACGCGTCGCGATAGAACAGCGCGAAATCGTCCTGCATCCCAGCGGGAATTGTGTCAGTGATTCGGACGCGGCGTGTGATCACATCTTCTGAGACGTTCCGGGCGGCCGTTCCGTTGCATCCCATCCGCAAGATCTGCTCGCTCACACCACTCGATGAAAGCGGCCGGTGCACAGATCGCCGATGTCGCAGAGGACGCCGACCTGACAAGACGTACAGGACTGCCGCTGGGAGACGACCCATCGCTGTCGATCTCCGACTCGGACGGGACCCGTCGAAGGCGCCAGCCCGCTCCGAAGAACACCGGCGCACAACCACGGTTCACGCTCATATCTGGCAAACGCACACACGGCGGAAAGGCGAC
>JBKJJS010000199.1:0-5869 GCA_046597895.1 Ilumatobacteraceae bacterium | reverse complement strand
TTCATCGTCGAGTACATCGCCCAGACCCGAGGGTGGTTCTACACACTGCATGTCTTGGCGACGGCATTGTTCGACCGCCCGGCGTTCCGGGCGTGTGTGAGCCACGGTGTCGTCCTCGGTGACGACGGCCAGAAGATGTCGAAGAGCCTTCAGAACTATCCGGACCCGATGTCCATGTTCGACACGTACGGCTCGGACGCGATGCGTTGGCACCTGCTTTCGGCGGCCGTGCTGCGCGGTGCCGACTTCTCCGTGACCGAGCAGGGAATCCGGGACACCGTTCGTCACGTGATCCTGCCGCTCTGGAACAGTTGGTACTTCCTCTCGCTGTACGCGAACGCTGGCGGTGTCTCGGGGCGGTTCCGCACCGATCAGACCGATGTCCTCGATCGTTATCTGATGGCGGAACTTCACGAGCTCGTCGACTCGCTGACGAACAGCATGGACGAGTACGACCTCTTCGGTGCGTGCCACACGGTGTCGGCCTTCCTCGACACGCTGACGAACTGGTACATCCGCCGGAGCCGTGACCGGTTCTGGGCAGGGGACCAGGACGCCATCGATACGTTGCACACTGCGCTCGTCACGTTGTGCCAGGTGGTGGCGCCGCTCCTACCGCTGACCGCCGAACACGTGTACCGCGGCCTGACCGGCGAACGCAGCGTGCACCTGACGGACTGGCCATCGGCCGGCACGTTCCCGTGCGATGGCGACCTGCGTACTGGCATGGGCCAGGCCCGAGTGGTGTGCTCGACAATTCTGTCCATGCGCAAGGCGGCCGGAGTGCGGGTTCGCCAACCGCTCCCGTCGGCGCTCGTAGCCCAGCACGGATCCCTTGATGCGTTGACCCCGCACCGGGACCTCATCCGCGATGAGGTCAATGTGAAGGAAGTCGTGCTCACGAACGCCGTCGACGAGCACGCGTCATTCGAGTTGCACGTCGTGCCCGCCAAGCTCGGCCCCCGCCTCGGTGCTGACACGCAGAAGGTGATTCGAGCGGTCAAGAACGGCGAGTGGACCCTCGACGGCGACAAGATTGCGGCCGGAGGCTTCGTCCTCGAGCCGGGGGAGTACGAACAGCGGATGGTCCCGTCGGGTCGCGGGGTGTGTGCGGCACTGCCGGGTAACTTCGGCATCGTCGTACTCGACACCACCCTGACTCCGGAGCTGGAGCAAGAGGGTCTGGCCCGCGACCTCGTACGGCTCGTGCAACAGGCCCGGCGCGGGGCCGGTCTCGCCGTCAGCGACCGCATCCACCTGTCCGTTCGGGGTCCACAGGCGTGGCTCGACGCGCTGGCCGCCCACCGGGTGCTCGTGCTCGGCGAGACCCTGTCCGTCGCCGTCGACGCTGAACTCTCGGAAGGATCGGAACCCGTCGTCGCAGTTCGCGCCGTGTGACGGACGCGAGCGGCGGTAGAGTGCCGCGCTCCTAACCCCCGAGGAGGCATGCGTACATGGCGCCCGCCAAGAACCCGACGCCCGCCGCACAGCAGGCCACGACATCGAAGACTCCTGCCCAGGTCGCGCCGTCGCCGGTCGCACCGAAAGCCGCTGCGAAGGCGACGCCAGTAAAGGCGACACCAGCGAAGGCGGCCGGGGCCAAGACCGCAGCTGCCAAGGCGCCCGTCGCCAAGGCTGCTCCGGCCAAGGCTGCTCCGGCCAAGGCTGCTCCGGCCAAGGCGGTACCGTCGAAGGCTGCTCCGGCCAAGGCTGCTCCGGCCAAGGCTGCTCCGGCCAAGGCGGCACCAGCCAAGGCGGCACCAGCCAAGGCGGCACCAGCCAAGCGGCCTGTCCCCTCTCCGCCGGCGGTGACGAAGCCGGTGCCGGTCAAGAGGTTGCCGGGCGAAGTCCCGACGATCCGCGCCAGCAAGGACTTCGACCAGAAGTTCCTCGAAGGCCAATTGCAGTCACTGCTCCGCGAGCGCGAGACGCTCACGGGTCAAGCGCGTCGGCTCGAGGCCGAGGCGCACTCGCTCATCGAAGACGTCGAGATGGGTGACGTCCAGTTCGATGACGAGAGCGGTGAGGGCGACACCATGGTGGTCGAGCGTGACCGAGACCTGGCGCTCTCAGCCCAGGCCCGGCAGGTCATTGTCGAGATCGAGAGCGCCCTCGACCGGCTCGGTGACGGCACGTATGGCTATTCCGTCCACTCCGGGCTCCCCATCCTGAAAGAACGCCTCAGGGCCATCCCCTGGGCGACGCTGCGGGTCGACGAGAAGGCCGGGGGCATCGGCCGGCGGTGAGCACTGAGCGGCAGATGCGCTCGCTCAGCCTCGCGATTGCCGCGATGTGGGTGGTGCTCGACCAACTGTCCAAGCATTGGGCTGTCAACCGGCTCTCCGGTGGGCGGATCATCCACGTCATCGGATCACTGCAGTTCAACTTGTCGTTCAACAGCGGCATGGCGTTCGGCAAGGGCAAGGGGTTCGGTCCGGTCGTCGGAGTCATTGCACTTGTCGTTGTCGTGGTCATCCTCGTCGGGCTGCGCACCGACGGCAGTCGGTTGGGTGCGGTCGCGGTCGGCCTCGTGGTCGGTGGGGCAGCGGGGAACCTGTGCGATCGGCTCTTCCGGGGCGATGGGTGGTTCAGGGGATCGGTCGTCGACTTCATCGACGTGCAGTGGTGGCCGGTCTTCAATCTGGCTGATGTGGGTGTCACGGTCGGCGGAGCGCTGCTCGTGCTCGGGGCGTTGCGCTCCGGTCGTTCCCGCCGTTACAGCGAGACGGCGAGCAGCCCGCAATGATCAATGAGGAGATTCCGCCGGCGCTCGACCGGGAACGGCTCGACCGCATCGTGGCGCTGCTGGCGGATGTCACGCGGGCCCAGGCCAGCGCGCTCGTCGTCGGTGGCCATGTACACGTGGACGGTGAAGTGGCGCTCGTTGGCAAGGTGCGCCTCGGCCTTGGCCAGCAACTGGAGATCGACCCGGATGGACTCCCCCCCGCCGCCCTGCCCGGGCCCGACCCGTCCGTCGAGTTCACGGTCGTGTACGAGGACGCCGACGTGGTGGTCGTGGACAAGCCGGTGGGACTCGTGGTGCACCCCGGAGCCGGGAACCCCGACGGCACGCTCGTGAACGGTCTGCTCGCCCGATTTCCCGAGATCGCCTCCGTCGGCGCCCCGCCGCGTCCTGGCATTGTGCATCGCCTGGATGCCGGAACGAGTGGGCTGCTCGTCGTGGCCCGGACAGCGCCAGCGTACGATGCGCTGGTCGCCGCGCTGGCGGCCCGCGTCGTGGAGCGGACGTACCTCACGCTCGTGTGGGGCCATCCGGAGGCCACGTCCGGCGTGATCGATGCCCCAATCGGTCGGGATCCGCGGGACCCGATGAGGATGGCCGTCGTGGCGGCGGGCAAGGCGGCTCGGACGAGGTTCGACGTGGTCGAGCGTTTCGACGATCCCCTGACCACGCTGCTGAGGTGCCGGCTGGAGACCGGGCGCACCCATCAGATACGTGTCCATCTCGAAGCCACTGGACACCCGGTGGTCGGCGACGCAACCTACGGCGGGGCGCGCAGCAGGATCGTGCTCGGTCGGCCATTTCTCCACGCCGCTCGCCTCGCGTTCGATCACCCGCGAACCGGCGAGCACCTCGTGTTCGAATCTGCGCTGCCGGCGGACCTACGGGTCGTGATGGATCGGCTCAGTGCCAGTGGTCGAGGTTGATGGCCGGCCACGGCGCCTCGCCCCTGGCTGATGCGGCGATCGCCGCGAGCGTGTAGCTCTGGAGATGACGGCGCATGTGTTCGCCGGCCGCGTCCCACACGGCGAGGAGCACACACTGGCCCTCGTGGTCGCACGCACCATCCTGATGGGGTTGACCGAAGTCGCCAAGCGCGATGGGGCCGTCCACGGCTGAGATGATCTCGGACAGATGGATCTCGTCGGGTGGTCGGCTCAACACGTACCCGCCGCCGACGCCGCGTTTGGATCGAACAAGGCCAGCGCCCTTGAGCGCCAGCAGGATCTGTTCCAGGTAGGGCTGGGGGAGACCGGTGCGCTCGGCAATGTCGCGCACCGACGTCGGGCCACCTTCGCCGGCGTGCAACGTGAGCGACAACAGCGCCCTGCACGCGTAGTCGCCCCTCGTCGAGACCCTCACACTCTCATAGTAGAGCCTGCGCGGCCGCAAGTACGGCTGCCCGGTCACGGCAGCGGTGGTCTCGCGGGTTGTGTCGCGTGAATCCCGGTGGTCAACTATCGAACGAGTGAGTGGCGATCCCATCCTTCCCGACTACGCAGGCCCCAATGTGCGGGGCATCATCCCCGCGCTCCTCGGGCCGCGGAGGCCAGGTACCGACCTCCCGCACTGGTTCCCGGCCGTCGTCAAGGAGGCCGCTCAGGTCGTGTTGCTGGTGGTGGACGGCCTCGGATGGGAGCAGTTGCGCGAGCGGGCGACCATCGCACCCACGTTGGCCGGTCTCGAGGGTGGGCCCATCACCACGGTTGCTCCGAGCACGACATCGACGGCACTCACGTCGATCGCTACGGGCCTGACACCGGGCGAGCATGGAATCGTCGGGTATCGGGTCGATATTGGCGGCGAGGTGCTGAACATGTTGCGCTGGACGAGCGCCAAGGGCGACGCCCGTCAGCGCATCGTCCCCCGGGATCTGCAGCCGCAGCGGGCCTTCATGGGTGAAGCCATTCCCGTGGTGAGCAAGGTGGAGCTCCAGAACTCGGCGTTCACCGAAGCTCACCTCCTCGGCGGTCGGCCCCGGAGTTGGCGGGTGCCGTCGAACCTCGCGGTCGAGGTACAAGCGCTGCTCGGCGCCGGTGAACGCTTCATCTACGCGTACTACGACGGCATCGACAAGGTGGCCCACGAGCACGGTTTCGGCCATCACTACGATGCCGAACTGCGCGCCGTCGACCGGATCGTGGGTGATGTCCTCGACGCGCTCACCGCTGACGCCGTCCTGTGTGTCACGGCCGACCACGGTCAGGTGCATGTGGGGAGCAACGTCCGTACGCCGGCCCCCGGCGTACTCGCGCTCACGAAGACGCAGAGCGGTGAGGGACGGTTCCGGTGGCTACACGCCCGCCCGGGAGCCGCCCGAGACCTGCTCGTGGCGGCGCAGGCCGCCCACTCGACAGAGGCGTGGGTGGTGGGTCGCGAGCAGGTACTGGACGAGGGGTGGTTCGGGCCGTACACATCCTCGTTGATCGCCCGCCGTCTTGGCGATGTGGCGCTCGTGGCCCGCGACCCCATCAGCTTCGAGGATCCCGCCGACAGCGGCCCGTTCGCGCTCGTGTGCCGGCACGGCTCGCTCACCAGTGCCGAGATGTACGTGCCGTTCGTGGCAGGATCGCCGCGCTAGCGCCCGTAGGTCCGACCCACGTGTCCGACGAGATGACGGAAGAGATGACAGACCAGAACATCGCAGATCAGAACATCGAACAGCCAGAGGTCGTCCTACTTCCCGCGGTCATTGACGGCGGAAGTCCCGGTGACGGGTCGGATGGACCGGTGACCGAGACGGTGAGCGAGCCGGCCAAGGTCATGAGGGTGGGCTCGATGATGAAGCAGTTGCTCGACGAGGTGAAGGCCGCGCCACTCGACGACCGCAGTCGCGAACGCCTCGCCGTGATCTACCAGCGCTCCATCGATGAACTCGCCAGCTCGTTGTCGACCGATCTCGCCGATGAACTCCGCTCCCTTGCACTGCCGTTCGACCCAGGCGAGGTGCCGAGCGACGCCGAACTCCGGGTGGCGCAGGCTCAGCTGGTCGGTTGGCGCGAGGGTCTCTTCCACGGCAACCAGGCGACCTTGTTCGCGCAGCAGTTGGCCGCCCGTCAACAATTCGAGCAGATGCGGGCCCAACTGGGGCCGGGCGGCGGGCCCCCCGGCCCGGCGGGGCCGGGT
>JBKJJS010000077.1:0-7561 GCA_046597895.1 Ilumatobacteraceae bacterium | reverse complement strand
GCGGAACTGCACTCGAAGGCCGACCGCATCACCCTGGAGATGCGCCGGATCCTCGTCGACCTCGTGGCGGCCGCTGACCCGGGCTGAGGGGGCACACGTCGGCATCGGTCTTGTACTGGCTGCAATGCGTGTGCCAACCGACGCCCTTGTCGCGGGCGAGCTCAACCGCGGCGACCACGAAGTCCTGGTCGTTGTAGATGATGTCGGCGGGGGCCGGCCACACTTCGACCTTGCTGCCAGCGGGCCGGGCATCGATGGCGGCCGCCATGATCTCCAACTGCTCCTCGGCGGAGTAGGGCTGTTCGCGCCCCATGCCCCGTCCGATGGCGCCGCGCATGCCCACCCGCTCGACGGCCTCGGCCGGCGTTCTGGAAGAGGTGGTCGTGGGCCGACACGAAACCGGGGATGACGGCGGTGCCCCGGCAGTCGATCGTGCGCGCCGCTTGGTAGTGCGACAACTCGTCCGGGGTGCCCACGGCCACGATCCGGTCGGCCGTGACGGCCACCGCGCCGGTGTCGAGCACCCGACGAGCATCATCCATGGTGATGACGGCGCCGCCGGTGAGGAGCAGATCGCACCGCTCCGGCGCCTCCCCAGCCGATTTGGGCTCCATCATCCGTGCCTCCCGACGTTGCGACGGCCCCAACGTATCCCCGCCCCAGGTGGCACCGCCGACTCCGAGCGCCGCCGTCTAGCGTTCGGTCCGTGGGCCCGCCGCAGACCGAGACTTCGACCCCTCTCGTTGTCGTCGGGACGCTGTACCAGACCCCGGCCCCGGACCGACTCCAGGTCGAGGAGGACGCCGCCGTCGAGGTCGACGAGTTGGGCGTCGTGGTCGGCGTTCATGCCTCCGGTAGTGCCGCCGCTGCCGAGGCCGAGCGGCGCGGCGCCGAGGTCATCCGCCTCCGGCCCGACCAGCGCCTGCTGCCGGGCCTCGTCGACCTACACGTCCACGCTCCACAATGGCCGCAGCTCGGCACCGGCCTCGACCTGCCCCTCGAACGTTGGCTGTTCGAGTACACGTTCCCGTTGGAGGCTAGGTATGCCGACGCCGCCTTCGCCACCGCTGTCTGGGACGATCTCGTGAGCGGCCTGCTCGCCCACGGCACCACGACGGCGGTGTACTTCGCCACCGTCCACGAAGAAGCGACTGCCCTCCTCGCCGCCGCCTGTCTCTCCCATGGCCAACGGGCCTTCGTCGGGCGGGTCACCATGGACCACCCGGAGGGGACCCCGCCCTGGTACCGCGATGCCGACGCTGCCACCGGCGTCGAGCGGAGCCGACGGTCCATCGACACCATCCGCGCGCTGGCCGGTCCCGGTCGGCTCGTCCAACCGATCATCACCCCCCGCTTCGTGCCGGCCTGCACCGACGCCCTACTCGCCGGCCTCGGCGAACTGGCGGCGGCCACGGGCACGCTCGTGCAGACCCACTGCTCGGAGTCGGATTGGGAGCACGGCTATGTGCTCGACCGGTTCGGCGCCAGCGACACCACGGTGTTGGACCGGTTCGGGCTGGCGCGAGCCCACTCCGTCCTCGCCCACTGCGACCACATGGACGACGGTGACCTCGACCGTGTCGCCGCCCTCGGCGCCGGAGTCGCGCACTGCCCGCTGTCCAACGCGTACTTCGCGGGCGCCGTGTTCCCCGTCCGCCGAGCCCTCGACCGCGGCGTGCGGGTCGGGCTCGGCACCGACATCTCGGGCGGTGCCCATCCTGGCTTGTTGCACCAGAGCGCTATGGCCGTCACCGCGTCTCGCTACCTCGACGACGGCGTGGACGGCTCACGGTCGCCGCCGACACGTGGCGTGGCCGGCTCCCGCATCGACTCCGTGACGGCGTTCTGGCTGGCCACCGCCGGCGGCGCCGCGGTCCTCGGCCTCCCCGTGGGACTGATCGCCGAAGGCCGGCCGTTCGATGCATTCGTTGTCGACCTCGGCCGCCCCGGCTCCCCCCTGCGCGTGTGGGACGAAGTGGACGACCACGCCCGAGTGTTCGAGAAGATCGTGCGTCTGGCGGGCTCTGCCGACATCAGCCGGGTATGGGTGTCCGGCCTGTCGGTCGGTCGCCGACCGTAGCCTTCGCGGCGAGCCCTCGCCACGCCGAATGCACCGGCGATCCTCTGCTACCTTCGAACCGATCCGCCGTGGTCGTCAGGGCGTGAGAACCAGCGGGGGTCAAAATGAGCAGGCACCTGGGTGGACGAGCTGTTGTCGTCGGTGGCGGGATGGGCGGGCTGTTCACCGCCCGGGTCCTCGCTGACTACTTCGACGATGTCCTGGTCGTCGACCGCGACGACGAGCCGACCTCGGCCGAACCTCGAGGCAGCGTCCCGCAGGGCAACCATTTCCATGTGTTGCTGCCCGGCGGGATGGACGCCATGGCCGCGTGGTTCCCGGGGTTCGCTGACGACCTCATCGCCGCCGGGTCGGTTCCAATGGGGGATGCGGACTTCTACGCCTACACGAACCTCGGCAAGTCCTACAGCCTCCAGACCCATCAGCCCGAGCCGGCGGCGTTCGGCCTCATGATGTACGTGCAGACCCGCCCGCTGCTGGAGCTGAGCGTGCGGCGCCGGGTGCAGACCCTTTCGAACGTGCGCTTCCAGTACCGCACAATCGTCGACCAGCCGATTGTCGAGGACGGTCGGGTGGTCGGCCTCACGGTCCGCGACGGCAGCCCGATCATGGCCGACCTCGTCGTCGACGCCAGCGGCCGCAACAGCTGCACGGCCCGGTGGCTACCGACCATGGGCTACTTGTCCGCACCCGAGAGCTATGTCAACTGCGACGTGCACTACGGGACCCTCATGGTGCAACCGCGCGACTGGGATGCCTTTGATGGGACTGCCTTCTTCGTGATGCCGTCCGGCGAGGGCGAATTCGGGACCCGCGTCGCCAGCCTGGTCAAAATCGACGGCGGACGATGGCTGGCCGCCCTCGGTGGCCGCTATGGCGACTCCCCGCCGACCGATTGGGAAGAGTTCAAGGCATGGGGCGAAACCCTGCCATGGGGCAACTGGAGCGAACTCGTCGACACCGTCACGCCCCTCGGCCCGGTGGCGACCTACCGCCTTCCCCGGGCGGTGCGGCGCCGGTACGAGGAGCTCGAGCAGTTCCCGGAGCGCCTTCTCCCCATCGGCGATTCGGTCTGCTTCTACAATCCCACCCATGGCCAGGGCATGTCGGCGGCCGCCGGCCAATGCCGAGGACTGCAGGGCGTGCTCGAAGGTCGAGCGGCGAGTGGCGCGGGGCTCGACGGTCTGGCCGCCGACTTCTTCCCGATCGTCGCCGAGTGGGTGCGGGGGCCGTGGATCATGGCCGCCGCTGTTGACTTCGCCAACCCGAGCTGCACGGGCGACTTCCCGACCGAGGACCTGCCCGACCTGATGCGGCTCGGCGAACTGGCCGCCGCCGCAGCCACCGACCAGTCGTTGTTGCCGCTGGTGATCGGCGTCAGCACGCTGCAACTCCCCCTCTCAGCAGTGCGCGATGTCAGCGTGCAAGGGCAGCCCACCTCAGCTTGAGAACGTGACCGGAAGGCTCCAGCACGTGTGCATCTCGCCCCACCGCAGTGAGCGCAGCCTCGGTGCGGCGCCGTCCGCGAGCCGGAGTCCCGGCAGCTGGTCGAGCACGACCTGCGAGGCCGTCACGACCGTGTCACGAGTGAGCGCGTAGAGCGAGCGGGGCCGGTCCTCGGGCACCGCCGGAAACTTGGACGGCTGGCCCAACCCGAACGCAATGCCGCCCGGCAGCCCGTCGGCCCGATACGAACCGCGCGGCTCGCGGGGGCACAGGTCCTTGCGGCCGACGACGAACGAGTCCGGGTCGTCGAATACCCGCGGGTCCCGGTTCGCCGACGCCGCCGACAGCATCATCAGCGCCCCCTCGGGCAGCAGTCGGCCGAAGCGCTCAACCTCGTGACTGGCGAACCTCTTGGCCATCACCGTCGGTGTCGAGTGGCGCAGCGTCTCCTGATAGGCGAAACGCACGAGCCGTCGCTCGTCGCGCACCAACGCCAACATGTGGTTCCTCCTGCTCACGCACCCGGATCAGTTGGCGTTGGTGCGCGACGAGCGACGGCTCGTGATCGTCCTCTAGGAGTGTCGCTACCACGTCCTCGGCCGTCGTCGGCCCGCCATCGAGGCCTTCGAGGCCAGCGATCACCGAGATGAGATCATCCCCCGGCGCTGACCGCCGCGCCGCCAGGAGCGGCTCGAAGTACGACACCAGTTCCTGCATCGCATCCTTGCCAGCTTGCTCCGCCCGAGGCTCCCAGTGGAATCCTCGCTGCATCCGCCAGTACCGCTCCGCGAACTGCGCCAGGTCGCCAACTGGCAGGTCCAGGATGCGCACAAGCATCTCCATGGAGTAGCGGGCGGCGAACTCGGTGGCGAGATCAGTGGCCGAGCCCAACAATTTGATCTGACCGACTATCGACTCTGCGAGCGGACTGGCATGAGTGTCCAGTTGCTTGGCTTTGCACCACAGCACCGGTAGTTCGCCCCGCAGATCCCGCCCGAACGACGGCATCCCGTAGAACCACCGCTTCGGGCGGGTCTCGAAGTTGGCGTCGTCGACGAACACCGACGTGACCTCGTCGTAACGGGTGATCCAGAACGCGTTGCCGGGCCAGTCGCGATAGCACGGGTAGTGCTCGCGCAGGATGCCGACGATGGGGTACGGGTCCTGCAGGTACTCGAGCGAGGTGAGCTGACGAGGTTTGATCAGCGGCGTGGAGTCCCGTACGCGCTGGCGCTGGTACACCTCGTAGGTGCGAAAGCCGGAGCCGTCACGGGTGGCGACGGGCGAGCCAGGGACGTCCTGGCCGGCGTAGGTGTCCTCGGTGGTCGTCATGTTCGGGCTCCGGAAGCGTTCAGACTCAGACTCAGACGAGCTCGATGTCGAGCCACAACTCGCGGATCGCCCCGAGGCCGATCGGCGCCAGGCCGACCCCGTCGATGTCCTTGGGCATGCGCTCCACGTTGATACGGGGATTGCGGATGCGCGTGGTCAGGAGCTTCGAGCCCGTCACCGATTCCTGATGGGAGATCCAGGCCCCCGGGCACAGGTGCGGTCCGACGCCGAACGCCATGTGACTGTGGCGGCCGTCCTGGTCGTAGCCGCTGCGCAGGAGCTTTCCGCTGTACAGGTCGGTTCGGAAGATGTCGAACCGTTCGGGGTCCTTGAAGATGCGGTCGTCGTGGTTGGCCGACACGTCCACCATGTTGACGAGCGAACCGGCCGGGATGGTGACTCCGTGCAATTCGTAGTCGAACGTGTTGTGGCGGGGCTGGCCGCCGATGGAGGTCGAGTGGCGCAGCGTCTCGTGGAACGCCACATCCCACAGGCTCTCGTCCGCCGAGACGGCAGCGAACTGGTCGGGGTGCTGGAGGAGCAGATACCAGAGGTTCAAGATGGCGCCGCGTGTGGTCTCGCCGCCTCCACCGACGACGAGTGCGATGTTCGACGTGATCTCCTCGGTGGAGAGGTAGTCGCCGTCGATCTTCGTTTCGCACAGTTGGGAGATGACATCTTTGCCGACGATCTTGCCGTTGTGGTCGTACAGGAAGCCGGGGTCGGTGCGGCGGCGTTCGACGAGACTCTCGATGTAGTCCTCGAGGTCCTGGCGCGCCTGGATGCCGTTGGCGGCCGTCTCCGAGCCACCGAGGCCGGTCATCATCGAGTAGTACCAGTAGAAGAACTTCTCCTTGACCTCGTCAGGGATACCCAAAACCTGGCACACCACCCGGATCGGGAACTCGTTGGCGAACACCCTGCCGAGTTCGATCGTGTACGTACCGTCACCGTTGTCGATCACCCCACCGGCGGGAGCGTTCGGGCCCGTCCACGCCGTGACGAACTCGTCCGCCAACTTCTCGATGGCGTACACCCGCTTGTCCAACGCCTGGCCGACAAGGTGGCGGCCGTACAGGTTGCGCCGGCGCCGGTGCTCGACCCCGCTCAACTCCAATTGCGTGTTGCCGAGGACACCATTCGACATGCCCTTCGGGATGGTGTTGAAGCCCTCCTCGTCGAAATAGCACTTCGTGATGTCGTCGTAGCGGGTGACGTAGTAGCAGTTGTGCAGCTTGTCGTGGAACGCCGGGTAGTGGTCCCGCATGATCCGGTAGTACGGGTACGGGTTGCGGGCGAACTCCGGTGTGTCGAAGATGCGTGGGTCGAGCAACGGCGTGCCGTCCGGCGCACGGCCCATGTCGGTGGCCTGGCCGACGGGCATGAGCGGAAAGTCCTTGCGGGCGCCGAGATCGGCGTCGGGCTTGCCTTCGAGAACGTCGTCCAGACCGAGTGCCTGATCGAGCACAGAATGGAACGGACAGGTGAGCGTCATGGTGTGAACTCCCGACTGGTGACTGCGGTCGACTATAACGATCACGTCTCTCGATCGACGAGAGCGCCAGGAGGAGCCCCAGGCAATGCCGTCTGTGTACGTCATCACCGACCCTTGCATCGACGTCAAGGACAAGTCGTGCGTCGAGGTCTGCCCGGTCGACTGCATCAAAGCCGACGACGAGGACCGGGTTTGCTACATCGACCCGGACGAATGCACTGGCTGCAACCTGTGCCTGCCCGCCTGCCCGGTCGGGGCCATCTTCACCGCCGAGGAGGTCCCGTCTATGGCCACGCCGTGGGTCGAGATCAACGCCCTGTGGTTTCGGGACCCCGCGGCGGCGCGGGCCCGGGTCGACGAACTGGCATAGCTCAACTCGCTCAGAGCACGAACGGGCAGTGGCGGCAGCCCGATTCACAGCACCAACCTCGGTCGGCGAGAAACTCTGCGCTGAACACGAAGAGGCCGCTCGTCGGGTCGCGATAGCCGGGCTCCCCGCTCACCAGCGCAGCGTCGTGGGCCACGAGGATGGCATCACGACGCGGGTGGTGGGGCGACAACCGCTGCGGATGGGGTTGGCCCAACGACCGCCCCGGATCCAGTGTCTGCACCCCGCGGAGGCTACCGAGCGTCCCCAGAGGTCGCTGGGGAAGTCAGCCGCCTCCAGTGTTCTGGCTGGCGTCGCGGCGGCGGGTTACGGGGTCGTCGCCGTTGTGGCGCAGCTCGTGGGCCCGGCGCCAAGCGGCGAAGGCCGCGAGGATGTGCGGCGGGTCGCCGTGGATCTCGGTGAATCCACCATTGACATCACGGGTATCGAAGTAGGCAGCGTCGACACCATCGGCGTACAGGCGGCAGGCCGGCTCAAAGCCGAGGTCGATGAGACGCTGGTACTCGGCCTCGAAGTCGTTCACGAGGTAGGCCATGTGGTGGTAGCCCTCCTCCCCCGCTTTGTACATGTCGCGATAGATCGACGGCGTGTCGTCGTGCTGGACGATGAACTGGATCATCGTGTCGCCGAGGTACCCGAACGCATACGAGACATCGGATTCCTGCGCCGTCGCGCGGTACATGAACGTGTCGCAGCGATGATGGTTCGTCACCACGAACGGACCGGCTCCGTAGACACGATCCCACCTCTCGATGGCGTCGTCGAGGTCGTTCACGAAGTAGGCCTGCTGGAACAGCGTGTAGCGGTCCATCAACATCGC
>JBKJJS010000481.1:0-7241 GCA_046597895.1 Ilumatobacteraceae bacterium | reverse complement strand
CAACGACCTATGGTCGCGGCGATGGGGGAAGGGTTGCGGGACAGGATCGAAGGGGTGATCCAGGCGCCGAACTGCATGTTGCGGATGCTGGAGAGCCGGGCGCTGTTCGAGTGGGGGGCGTTCGCAGCGGCGGCGCCATGGCTACGGCTCGCTGGTCGCGGGGACCGTCATCCGGTCCTGGTGCTGCCAGGATTGACAGGAGGAGACCGGTCGACGCAACTCCTGCGAGCCACGCTCGTCGCCAACGGATACTGGACCCACGGGTGGCACCTCGGTGCCAACCTCGGGCCGACTGATCGCACCGTCGACGGCATCCACGAACGGCTCCGCGAGATCTACGAGCGCCACGACCGCCCGGTCAGCGTGGTCGGCTGGAGCCTCGGCGGCATTTATGCGAGGGAACTCGCACGCGAGCATCCGGAGATGGTCCGGCTCGTCATCACACTCGGTAGCCCCTTCCGGATGAAGAACACGGATCGGTCCTCGGCGTCATGGTTGACGGACCGCCTGTCGTCACGGTACGCCGACGATGTGCTGCACATGGCCACCCACGAGCACGAGAAGCCACCGCTGCCCGTCCCCTCGACCGCCATCTACTCCCGCACGGACGGTGTCGTGCGCTGGCATACATGCATCGACACGGAGTCCGACCAGCACGAGAACGTCGAGGTTCACGGGAGCCACAGTGGTCTCGGTTGGAACCCCGCCGCGCTCACGGTGGTACTCGATCGGCTCGCTCAACCCGAAGGCGAGTGGAAGCGGTTCAGCCCATCACTGCCGATGCGGGCCATGTTCCCGCGACCGAAGAGCTGGCGTCAGGCCGCTTGAATCCGCCGTGTTCGTCAGGCTTCGTTCACCTGACACCCCCGGCCGTCCACTGCGCCGGACGCGGGTACAAGCCCCTCAACCCTGAGGGCGGCGAGAACGGCCGCCACCCGTCCTCGGGTTGGGATAGGCGATCCGCCACCACGAAGAGCACGCCGGGGTTGTACCCGAGGGCGATGTGTGGACTGCGGACCTCGACGTTCTCCCGCGTACTTCCGACGCTGTCGATGCAGTACCGCCAGTCGACGACTTCGTCCGACCTCGAATAGATCGAAGTGGCAGGCACACCGAGGGGCCGGCGCTGCTCCTCCGGCACCGCCCGAGCCGCCCTCATTCGTTCATCGAAGGAGGGCCGCAACCGGTCCGTCAACGGGGATGCCGTGCTGCGGTCGCCAGTCACCATCCGGTACGGGCTGCCCATCGTCACCACCTGGCGAACGGCGTCGGGCAACTCGCGGGCGAGGAACCGTGCGTAGATTCCGCCGAGGCTCCAGCCGACGAGGCTCACCCGTCGGCCGGACTTGGTATGCAACTCGTTCAGCCGAGCCCGCAGGCCCCGGACGACCTCCGGTGTTGGACCCATGTTGCGACCGAGGCCCCACACGTGCGACTCGAAGCCCCACGCGTCGATGTGCCACCGCAGTGGGGCCGTCGAGAGATCGGTGGCCGTGAGCCCCGGGAGCACGAGGACGGGATGCCGATCGCCGCGCCGACCGAGGCGCGCCACAGGCGACACGGCGACGAGCGCCCCGAGCTCGAGCAGCGCTCGCTGCTCGAGCCACGCCATGCGGGTTCGCGAGGGTCGGTCGTCGGTCATGGCCCACGACAGTACGACGCCATAGGTGCCCAGCAGGACGGGATGGCACAATGACCCCGTGACCCATGCTGACCCGTCGCTCAGCTCACGTTGACGAGTTTCCCCGCTCCGCCCCACTCGTATACGACCGGGTCAATACGGGCCGCCTGGTCATATCGGGCGTTCCGGCTGATCTGGATCGGACAGGCCCTCTCGAACGTGGGCACCTGGATGCAGAACGTGGCGCTGCCGGCGTACGTGCAGGACCGCTGGGATTCCGGGACTCTCGTCGGGGTGATGGTCTTCGCCCAGCTCGGCCCCATCCTGTTCCTGTCGATACCGGGGAGCGTCGCCGCCAACCGACTTCCTCGCAAGCCGTGGCTGATCACCATGCCCTCGATCCAACTCGTCGCCGCGCTCTGCCTCGCGGCGCTCGTGGCCTCGGATGCGCCGTTCTGGACGCTCTTCGCCGCGAACGCGGTGATGGGAGCGGCGAACGCACTCAACGGACCGGCATTCCAGGCGTCCATCCCACTCCTTGTCGACCGGCGAGACATACCAGGTGCCATCTCACTCAACTCCGCCCAACTCAACGGCTCGCGGGTGGTCGGCCCCCTCATCGCCGGAGCGTTGACCCTTACCGGCGTGACGGTGAGCCAACTCCTCGTCATCAACGCCGCCACGTATCCGTTCATCATCGCGGCGATCGCCGTGGTCGAGATTCCCGTCGTGCGCGGGACCGTCGAGCAGGGTTTCCGCCAGCTCACCACCGGGCTGCGCATCGCCCGCGGACGGCCGGTGCTCACCCGCTTGCTGCTCACCATGATGCTGTTCTCCCTCGCCTCGTTGGCCTTCGTCGGCCTCTTCGCGACCGTGGCAACGTTGGCATTCGGGATGGAGCCAAGATCGGCCGGGTACAGCTGGCTCTACGCCGTCTTCGGACTCGGCGCGCTCACCGGTGGTCTCGCCGGCGGAACGGTCTTCGCCCGGGTCGACAAGCGGCGGCTCATCCGTCCGGCATTCCTTGCCTTCGCGGTGAGCGAGTTGGTGTTCGGGCTGCTGCGCTCACCGGGCCCGGCCTACGTGTTCGCGTTTGCGCTCGGCACGAGCTACCTCCTCGTGACCACGTCGATGTCCATCGTGTTCCAGCAGTCGATGGCCGACGACGAGCGCACGTTCCTGATGGCGTTGTGGTTCATGGCGTTCGCCGGCACCGTTCCCGTCGGCAACCTGATCTTCGGCCCGGTGATGGACAGCATCGGCCCGCGATGGGTGCTGGCGTTCGGGGCGGCGATGGCAGTGTTCCTCGCGTGGTGGTGCGACATCCCGCGGCTCGAACGGACGGGACGGCTACCGGCTGGCGATGAGGGCAGCCACGCGCTCGAGCGCGGCCACCCGGCTCCCCTTGACGAGCACGGCGCAACCAGGACCAACTGAACCAACAACACCGACCGCCGCGACCGAATCAACGGGGGCGACGCCGTACAGGTCGGTACCGACAGCGATCAACTCGATGCCGGCCGCCGTGATCTCGGCCGCCAGTGTCCGGTGTTCAGTCGCAGGATCATCCAGCTCGGCCATCAGCCCGAGAACGGCGATACGTCGGCTCGCCGGCAAGGCGAGCAGCGTGGCGACCGCAGCCCGAATCGAGGCCGGATTGGCGTTGTATGCGTCGTTCAGGACGAAGCCGCCGGCCCGGCTGCGCAACATCTCCATCCGCCACGGCGACAGGCGAGCGGCGTGTAGCGCGCCGCCGATGTCGGCGAGGGCCACGTCGAGCACGAGACCAACGGCCGCGGCTGCCGCAGCGTTCACCGCCATGTGTTCCCCACTCACGGCCAAGGCGACGGTGGTGCTGCCCCACGGCGTGGCCAGAGTGAAACGGGCCCTCGCCTCGTCATCGAGGCGAAGCCCCTCGACGCGGACATCACCGCTGTCCCGACCGAACGTGATCACGCGAGCTTCGGTCAGCGACGCCATCGCCAGCGCGTACGGGTCGTCGGCGTTCAGTACTGCGCATCCGGTCGGGGCCAATGCCGCGACGAGTTCGGCCTTGGCGCGGGCCACTCCCTCGATACCGCCCACCCTGCCCGTGTGCGCGGCGGCGATGCGCGTGACGACGCCGACGGTCGGCCGGCCGACGTCGCAAAGACGGGCGATCTCACCAAACCCCCGCATTCCCATCTCCAGCACCAACGCCTCGCTGTCGTCCGGTGCGTTGAGGATCGTGGTGGGCAGACCCTGATCGTTGTTGAAGCTCTTGTCGTTGGCCGCCGTCCGCCATCGGGTTGCAAGAACGGCCCTCGTCAGGTCCTTCACGCTCGTCTTGCCCACCGAGCCGGTGATACCGACGACACGATCCGGCACGCGAGCCCTCGCCCACCGCCCGAGGTCCAAGAGCGCGACGCCCGTGTCCACCACCCTGATGGCGGTGGCGGCACCGACAATCGGGCCGCCGGTGAGGTAGGCAGGGGCGCCAGCGGCCACCGCATCAGGGATGTACTCATGCCCATCCCGGTCCGCCACGATCGGCACGAACAGTTGGCCGGGGGCCAGCGATCGGGAGTCGAACGAAGCTCCGTCGAGCGGCACATCGGGGCCGTAGAGCGTCCCTCCGGTGGCTGCACCAACGTCGCTTGCCCGGAACCTCATAGGTGCGGACGCTACCGTCGCCCCCATGGCTGCAGAGCGGATCAACCTGGTCGTGCTGTTCGGTGGCCAGTCGGCCGAGCACGATGTGTCGTGTACCACGGCTGCCCACGTGCTGAAGGCCGCCGATCCGTCCAGGTATCGGATCACGGCAGTCGGCATCGGCCGCGACGGCCAGTGGCGCCTCGCCGAAGGTGCCATGGCGGCACTCGCGGTTGGCCCCGACACCCTCCCAGGGCGGCTCACGGTGGAAGGCCCGTCGACATCGCCGGCGCCGGTGCTGGCCGCGCCGGGCGCCGCCGCCGTCACGGCCGCTCCCACGGTGGTGTTGCCGTTGTTACACGGACCGATGGGCGAGGACGGCACAGTCCAGGGCCTGCTGGAATTGGCCGGCGTGGCCTACGTCGGTGCCGGGGTGCTCGGCTCGGCGATCGGCATGGACAAGGCGATGGCGAAGGACGTGTTGGCCCGCCACGGCATCGCCCAGGCCCGCTGGCGCAGCATCCGCGACGACCATCGCACCCCGTCCACGGCCACCCAACTTGCCACCGAACTTGCCGAGGACCTCGGTCTTCCCGCTTTCGTCAAGCCATCGAACATGGGCAGTTCGGTGGGCGTCACGAAGGCGAAGTCCGTGGAATCACTCGCGGCGGCTCTCGATATCGCCTTCAGCTACGACGAGTGGGCCGTCGTGGAGGAGGCCATCATCGGCCGGGAGATCGAGGTGGCCGTCCTCGGCAACCGCCAGCCGAGAGCCTCGGTGCCGGGCGAGATCATTCCCGGCCACGAGTTCTACGATTACGAGGACAAGTATCTGGAGGACGGCGCGCAACTGCTCATCCCCGCGCCCCTTTCGCCCAGCCAGGCCGACGAAGTGCGAGCGCTCGCCATCCGCTGCTTCGAGGTACTGCGGTGCGAGGGAATGGCCCGGGTCGACTTCTTCCTCGAGGAGGGCACGGGGCGATTCCTGTGCAACGAGATCAACACCATCCCCGGGTTCACCCCGATCTCGATGTACCCCAAGCTGTGGCTCGCCAGCGGCATGACGTACCCGGGCCTCATCGACGAACTTGTCCGTCTCGCCCTCGAACGCCACGCCCGCCGCCGCCACAACACATCGCGGCACTGACCCGATCAGGCGGCTCGGCTCGGATGCTCCTATGGATGTCAAGTCCGGATGTCGGGCTGGCGGAGGGTCAGGCCAGCGCAGGTCGGGCCTGACCCTCGGGAGATGACGCGTCTGGTGGGCACATACCCGCCCAGACGCGTCATCTCCCAGCTGGCTGAGGGTCAGGCGGTGCGGGCCTTACCGGCCAACGCATCGCCGTGACGCATGAGGCACTCGGTGGCGAGTCCGGGGCGGCCCAGGGCGTGCTCACATCGAGCGGTGTAGGCCAGCACGCCGAGCGCCCCTCCCCACGCCGCCTGCATCTGAGATCGCCGGAAGCGGTAGCCGCGAACCATCTGGTACGCGTCGATGAATTGCCCGATTTCCTCCGGGTTCGGTAAGGCGGGCTCACCCGCTTCCATCGTGGTCGACCACATCACCGCGGCCTGCCCTGCCGCGACGGCGTCGAGCATCAGCGCCAGGCTGTCGAAGTCGAAGACCGCGCTCACGCCATGCCGACCAAGGCGCACATTGCGGGCCGACCAGTCGGAGTGGGTGACCACGGGTCGACTCGTATCGGCGAGCCGTGCCGTGACCGCCACATCGGCCAACGCGTCGATCCACCCCGCCGCGGCCTCGTCCACCGAGAAATCGAACACCGGGCTGTGAGGCACGTGATAGCGCACGCCGGGAGCGGCCTGCAGCGGATGCGGATCGAGACCGGCGGCCGGTTGGCCATCGGTATACCTCACGAGCCGGGCGAGTCCGGCGGCGGCGCTCACCACATCGCGGTCGACCGCTGGGGTCGGCCCCGGATCAACGATCATCGTCTCCGCGGTCGCCCACCCGAGGCCAAAGGGCCGTGGGCCGGCGAGTGGTGTGGCACACGGATAGAAGCCGGCGGCCAGGTGACGCTGGATCGACACGACGGCCGACAGGAAGCGTTCCGTGAACCGGGGCTGATACGCCTTCACGACCACGCTGGTGTCGTCGGTGAGCGTGAGCCCGGCCACCATCCCGACCGATCCGTGGTACCAGCGCGCTCGAGCGATCGGGGCGCCGAGCGCGCCGCGGCACCACCCGTCCAAGGCGTCAGCCAGCCCATGAGGGTCGGCAGTACCGGCGATCTGGGTCTCCACGAACGGTCCCGCCCAGCCATCCCAGGCCCGCAGGATGACGTCCTCCAACCCCGCCAACCCGGCCAACCCCGCCAACCCGGCCAACCCGGCCAACCCGGCCAGCCCGGCCAGCCCGGCCGACCCTTCGTTCACGTCAGCGCCGCCCGCAGATACGCCACCAACTCAGCTCGCAGGTGCCGCAGGCCGGCCGGTGTCGGCTCCCAACCCACGGCCCGCAGCGCCTCGGGTTCCGTGGCCACCCCCACGACCGTGGCATAGACCAGGGCCACGGTCAAACGAGGGTCGGCCCGACGCATGCGCCCTGCGTCCATCTCGGCCGACAAGAACTTCACGGCGCGCTCGACGAGTGGCCCGACGCGCTCCATCAGATGATCCGCCTCCGGCGACCCGAGGCGGTTCAACTCCCGCACCAACCCGAGTAGCGCAGGACGCCGCACCGCGGGGCGGAACACCGCCCTGACGGTGGCTTCGACGCGCGCGAATCCGTCGCTGCTCTGACGCAACGCCGCCTCGACGCCGATGACGAGTTCGTCGGCGATCCACTCGATGACGGCCGCGAGCAGTTCGACTTTCGACGGAAACCAGTAGAGGACTGTCTGCTTGCGGACGCCGACGTCGGCGGCGATCTCGTCCAGGGACGCTGCTTCGAAGCCTTTCGTCCCGAAGCGGTCGAGGGCGGCGTCGAGAATGCGGTCGCGGGTCGGGCGCAGCGGTGGTGCCATGG
>JBKJJS010000138.1:0-6251 GCA_046597895.1 Ilumatobacteraceae bacterium | reverse complement strand
CCCTCATGAAGATCCTCTACGGCCTGCTCCAGCTCGACGGCGACAGCATCTGCCGGGGAGGCAAGCCGAACAGGCACCCCCTCGACAAAGATGCTGCCGCCGTCGAGCTGGAGCAGGCCGTAGAGGATCTTCATGAGGGTGGACTTACCGGCCCCATTCTCGCCGAGCAGCCCGAGGATCTCCCCGTGCTGCAACGTCAACGACGCTTCGTCATTGGCGACGACATCACCGAAGCGCTTGCTGACGCTTCGCATCTCGACGAGCGGGACGGGCGCATCCTTCGTCCCCGGTTGATCGCTCATGGTCGACCTGACAACTGTTGGGTGATTCTGAAAACTAGGGGGCGACCTCTGACGGTACCTCGATCGACCCGTCGATCATGCCTGCGCGAGCCTTTGCAAGGGCGTCCTTGACATCCTGGGGAACCACAGCATCGAATCGATAGAACGGGGCGAGGTCGATGCCGCCATCCTCAAGGCCAAAGACGCGCTGCTCGCCACCCTTGAAGGTGCCCTCAGCTTCAGCCTTCGTAGTCTCGAACGTGGAAACGTCGACCCGCTTGATCATCGACGTGAGAATCGGTGCGTCGGGGTAGATAGGGCCTTGATCGAGGTCAACACCGATCGCGAAGATCTTTCGCTCTTGCGCAGCTTGGAACAGACCGGCACCGGTGCCGCCCGCGGCGTGATAGATCACGTCGGCTCCCTGGTCGATCATCGCGAGACTATTTTCGTATCCACCTTGGGGATCGACGAACGCATCGACGGTCGTGCCGACGTATCGAATGAGGATCTCGATGTCGGGGTCGACGGACCGCACGCCCGCAACGAAGCCCGCCTCAAACTTCTTGATGATCGGAATCTCCATTGCGCCAAGAAAACCGATCGTCTTCGTAGCGGGGTCGGTATAGTCCGTGTCGACCGTGGTCATCTTCGCCGCGAGGACACCAGCCAGATAGGATCCTTGCTCCTCGCGGAACGTCAAGGACATAACGTTGGGCGCGTCGACGACCGAGTCGACGATGGCAAAATGGGCGTCCTTGTTGAGTCCCGACGACTCGGTCACGGCGTCCGTAAAGAGGAAGCCGACCCCGAACGCCAGGAAACCGTTCTGGGCCAGTTGGTTGAGGTTATCGACGAATTGGGACGGCGATGTGGGCTCGAGGACGCGGGTGGTTGCGCCAAGCTCGGCCTTGGCCTGCTCGAGCCCAGCCCACGCGGAATCGTTAAAGCCCTGATCGCCAAGGCCGCCCACGGTCGTAACCATTCCCGCCTTTACCCCAGTTTCCACCACAGTGCTCGGCGCAGCCGAGGTGGTGGTTGTGTCCGTTGCTTCCGGACCCGGCGAAGACCCGGTGGCTTGAGGGGCCGGGGAACCTCCTCCCGTGGAACAGGCGGATAGCACTAGACCTAGGGCGACAAATGTCCCTCTAAGCTTGTGTCGCATCATTCTCTTGTCCTCCTCGTATAGCCGCGCGATCACGCGGGCGATCGCCCTCGAGCACCAGCCTGTCGGACGGCACTTCCTAATCAGGTCCGTGTTGTAGGCATAGTTGGGCTATGCACCTCCTAGCGAGCGGTGAAGAGACGCGACGCGGTCAGCCCCGACGCGACCAGGGCTCCGGGTTGTTCCCCGGACCACCAGTTCAGTCTGTAGACGGATGAGGCGAGGCGGGCCTGCCTCCTCGCCGCGCATGCGCTTCACGAGCAGTCGCATGGCGAGGACTCCCTGCTCGGCCATCGGACGTCGGACGACCGTCAAAGGACATCCAAGCAGCTCCGCCAATTCAAGGTCGTCGAAGCTGATCAAGGAAAGCTCATCAGGGATGCGTATCCCGAGGTCATGGATCGCTCGGAGGGCACCGATCGCCATCAGATTGTTGGCAACGAACAGGGCGGTAGGCGCGGGGTGCACACCCATCAATTTGAGAGCAGCCTGGTATCCGCCTGCCTCCCGAAAATCAGACACAGCGACATAACGGTCGTCCACGTCACGTCCCGCCTCACTCAAGGATTGAAGGAAAGCCTCGTGGCGCTCACGACCTGGAGTCGTTTCGAGGGGTCCAGAAATCACCCCGATTCGCTCGTGGCCGAGCTCCATGAGGTGTCGAGTCGCCAAGGCCACGCCACCAGCGTTGTCCACAAGCACGGTGTCATACGGCGTCCCGTGGACAGACCGGTCGATGAAGACCACGGGGAGGTCGGCGTCGATCAACTCGCAAATCTCGTCCGCGTTTTCGGACGCGGGGGCGATCAAAAGGCCACTAACCCGATGCTGCAGCAGGGTCGTGAGGATTCGCCTCTGGAGATCGATGCGCTCGTCAGTGTTTCCAAGGAAGATGCTGACGTCATCATCCCGGGTGACCGACTCGATACCTTTGACGACGGCAGCGAAAAACGGATTGGTTATGTCGGGTACGACGACGCCGATAACGTGTGTCGACCCGCGTCGCAAGTTGCGAGCGAGCACGCTCGGGCGAAACCTCGTCTCTCTAATGGCATCGTCGATCGCGTCCGCCCGTTGGACGACGCCACCGTTGATGTGCTTGGACACCGTGGCCTGGGAGACCCCAGCCGCTCTCGCGACATCGTGGATGGTCGAGCGCTTTCCCGCGGACCGCGAAACGATTGGGCGAAACGATTTGACCACAACGCCGATGGTACAGTTTCCGTCAAGAGCAAACGGGAAATCTCTGAGCCGATCGAGGAGGCTTCAATTGCCCACCGTTACGGCGATGACTGTCTCTGGTCCGATCCGGGTCGACCAATTGGGCGTCGCCTTGATGCACGAGCACCTGTCCGTCATCGTCCAGGCAAACGTTCGCCCGGATGACCCCGAGGCAGCCGCTCTTCTCGACCAACCTGTCGAGCCATGGCGCCTCGCTCTCTTGCGACAGAACCCATACGCGTCGACAGACAACTGCACACCGCCCTCCGTCGAAACGATCGTGCTGGAACTTTCCGACTTTGCGCGGCGCGGGGGTGGCACCATCGTCGACACGACCGGCTGGAACATCGGACGAGACCCCGATCGCCTTCTCCAGGTCGCACGGCGAACCGGTCTCCATGTGGTGATGGGGAGCGGACTCTATCTGGAGCGCACGCACCCGCGTTGGGCTGGCAAATTCGATGAGATCGCCGTGTGCGAACGCATCGTGGCGGAGTGGCGTGACGGGGTCCAAACCTCAAGCGGCGTCATGATCAGACCGGGCATCATCGGCGAGATCGGCGTTTCAGTGGACTTCACGGGCGCTGAGCGGACCTCGCTCCGGGGGTCGGCCCGGGCGCAGCTACAGACTGGGCTTCCGCTGATGGTGCATCTGCCAGGCTGGCGCCGGGTTGGTCATGAAGTACTTGACATATGTGAGTCCGTCGGAGTCGACCCAAATGCCGTGGTATTGGCGCATATGGATCCGTCATGGAACGACTTCGACTACCAGTCCACACTGGCGGCGCGAGGGGCGCATGTGGAATTCGACGGAATCGGGATGGGCATCGACTATCCGGGCGAAGGAGAGTCACCAAGCGACGCCGAGATCGCGCGGGGTGTCCATGCATTATTTGATGCGGGGTTCGGCGACCGCCTGCTACTGAGCCACGACGTCTTCCTGAAGATTCAGCTGCGTTCCTTTGGAGGGAATGGCTTTGCCCATGTTCTCCGGAGCTTTCTACCTCGACTTGCGCGCCTCGGCCTCGATCCCGCGGCATGCAGTCGGATCCTGGTGGACAACCCGAGAGGTGTCTTCCAAGAGGCCGCGGCGGCCGTGGCCAACCGGTGATGTCGTCGATCGAAGCGTCCGATTCGGGTGGGCATCGTCAGTCGCCACTCGCCGCGGGTGTGCGGTCGTGACCCAGGGGGAGTTTGTGACAGTGGGAGGTCTGACCGTCGACCATATCGTCCTACCCGACGGGTCGTCACATCGCCACGTCCTAGGAGGCAACGCCTACTACTCAGCGTTGGGCGCCCATCTTTGGACAGATGACGTCAGGATCATTTCCTTTGTCGGCACCGACTTCGACAGTGAGAGCCTCGACCACTTGCATGAGGTTGGCATCGACATTTCGCTCGTTGCACGATTGGAAGGCCCGTCGATCCACTTGTGGATCCTCTACGAGGCCGACGGCCGCCGTCAGATCCATTATCAACACCGGTCGAGTCATCTCTCGTTACTCGAAGGTGCAGTGGCCGCGGCGCTCCCGTCGTTCGAGTCCATCAGGATGGCTCAGCCCTCGCTGCACATCGCAGCCTTACCCGCGGCCCTTCAGACCGCGATCCTCACCGCCCTCGGTCCGCTGGCCGAACAGGTGACCCTCGATTCGATCGAGGCACGCGGATCCGTTGGGGGCGACCTCTTTAGCTATCGCGCTGAGAACGGCTTCGATCACGTTGTCGCTTTCCTGCCAAGCCGCGAAGAGATGGACGTGGTCCGCGGCGAAACGAGTGAGGCGGATTTTGCCTACTCGATGACCTGGCCAAACCTCCGGTTCGTGATCGTGAAGGACGGCGCGAAAGGGTGCACCGTCTACGACAGCCGCGAGAAGATCGCACATCGAATCCCCGCCTGGCCGTCCCATGTGGTCGACCCAACAGGGGCCGGTGATGCGTTCTGCGGCGGGTTTATGGTGGGGCTGGCGACTTTGTCCGATCCGGTCGAGGCTGCGATATTGGGCTCGGTATCCGCGTCCTTTGCTGTGGAAGGGATCGGCGGGTCCCATTTGCTTTCCATCGACGCATCCGAACGTAGCGATCGAAGAAACGCACTAAGGAGAGTGGCCGTCCGTGCAGCAAACTGAGTTTCACTGGGAACGGCTCAGCACACCCCAGATCACCGCGGCGGCGCAGGTCGGGGCCATTGTGGTTGTGCCAGTAGGTTCGATTGAGCAACACGGACAACACCTGCCGACCATGACGGACTCTGCCTGCGTGGAGCATCTCATCCACGAAGCAGTCGTGCGATTGGGTCCACAGGTGCCCGCGATCATTGCCCCGAGTGTCCGTTACGGATACTCACACGACCACCTCGGATTCCCCGGCACGCTGTCGCTGTCGGCACGTCTCCTGGAAGACGTGCTGGTCGAAATCGGGTCGTCCGTCCTCTCGAGCGGGTTCAACCGGATCGTGTTCGTCAACGGCCATGGATCGAACTCGTCGCTGCTCTACTACGTCGTCCGGCGGATCCGCGAAATGGCGACCCGCCCGTTGAGTGTCGCTGCCGCCACATACTGGACAGTGGCGCGCGAGCAGATCTCGAAGGTCCGCATATCTGAGTTAGGTGGCATGGGTCACGCCTGCGAACTCGAAACGAGCCTGATGCTCCATTTTGAGCCGGGTACCGTCGACATGAGTCGCGCCGTTCGTGAGGTCCCTGCACAGTACTCTCCCTACCGCTCGGTTGATCTCTTGAGCCCTGGCGTGGCGGTGGCACCGGACCGTTTCGCTAAACGCACCAAATCTGGGGTCCAGGGAGATCCATTGGTTGCCAGTGCTGATCACGGGGCGGTCCTCGCTGAAGTAATCGTTCCGGCGCTCACGACCTTCCTACTGGACTTTGCTTCGTGGGAGCTTGTTCCGTCGTGAGAGGCGTGCGATCTGCCGTTGACAGTTGGATCGGAGGCGTTGACGTGGCCAACAAGCCCCGAAGTCAGCGTTGCCAGGAGAAATGATGGCGGGCACACGACCGTACAAGGCCGATGCGCTCCAGGAGCTATTTGGACATCGAAATGTCCTCATTGGGACCGTGCATCTACACGCTTTGCCGGGCGCGCCTGGATATATCGGGGAGGGCCTCGACGCAATCCTGGATGCGGCCCTTCACGACGCACAGGCGTATGAGGCCGGTGGAGCAAGCGGCATCATCGTCGAGAACTCCGGCGACCTGCCATTCTCAAAACCCGATGACATCGGCCCCGACACCGTGGCCTTCATGACCCGCATCACATCGGCCGTGGTCACGCAGCGCGAGTCCCCGTCGGCGTGAATTGTCTCGCGAATGCTGTTGTTCCGGCGATTGCCATTGCCGCCGCCTCAGGTGGGCGCTTCGTTCGGGCGAACCAGTGGGTCAACGCGTACATCGCGAACGAAGGGTTCGTCGAGGGTGCGGCCGCCAAGGCTTTACGATTCCGCACCTTAATCCGGGCCCCGGCCACCGCGGCCCGGGGGCAGCTGGAGGATCCGCCCATCGAGCCGGACCGTGTGGTCGCGGGCGACCTTGCAGCGGTACTTGAAGACGAGGACCCGATCGAGCCGGACGC
>JBKJJS010000069.1:0-13133 GCA_046597895.1 Ilumatobacteraceae bacterium | reverse complement strand
CAAGACAGCCGGGTGAGCGTCGTATGAGATGATCGGCGAGTTCAAGGGGTGCCGGCTCGGGCAATGGGCCCCGGGGAACTCTCTTCCAGCAACCTGCCACCGAAGCAGATGCTCCGGTGCGCCCCAGGCTTTCTTGCGACGCGGGCACCCGGTAGTCACCGCCTTCGATGCGTCGCCTCTCACCCGGCTTCCGGCGAACTGTGGTGGCCACGACCGCCCCGGGGCTGCCCCATAATGTCGTCCGATCAAGCCTGGTGGGCACGTCACCTATGTGCCGGTATGCCGCGCTCGCGAACATCCGGTTGCCGATCACTGACAGCGGTCGGATGGCCGTCAGGGGCAGTCGTTCATGGCCACCGGTGGGCGGAATCCGATGTCCGCCGACAAGCGGCGCGCTCGCGCCACTGGTCGCAGGCAACCCCTCCGCTGTCCTAGTCCGATGAAGGGAGCGGCTTGGCGTCCTTCAGGTTCATGGCTGCGTCACCGATGCTGAGCGAACCGGCTCCCGCTTTCGTGATGAGCACCTCGAGGCCGAGTTCTTCATCGGCGTAGCGCTTGCCCATCGCCGTGCCGCCGCTCTGGTCGGCGTCCAGCACCAAGCCACTCGGGGCCGCGCCGCCCGGGGGGACCATCGGGTGGCCGCCGCACCGCAGATCGACGTCGTCCTTCGGTGCTCGTACGACGATGGCCTGCGTGTCGCACACCGCGCTCTGGAGGCGGCTGCCCGCTTTCAACTGCATCTTGTCCTGCTCCTCGCCACGTTGGTGCCCCTAGTTCAGCACGTCGGGCCGTGCTGCGTCAGACTGCGGTATGGCAGGACCGCTCACCGGATACCGGATCATCGACCTCACGCAGGTCGTGTCGGGGCCGTTGGCCACGATGGTGCTCGCCGATCAGGGCGCCGATGTCATCAAAGTCGAGCCCACCTTGGGTGGTGACCTCACACGAATCGTCGGCGTCCCGATTGGTGGTATCCCACCGTTCTTCGCCAACCACAACCGCGGAAAGCGGTCCCTCGCCATCGACATCAGCACGGCCGACGGTCTCGACATCGTGCGTCGCCTGTGCGACGGCGCCGACGTGTTCGTGCAGAACTTTCGGCCGGGCGTGGTCGACCGGCTCGGCCTCAGCGCCGACGTGCTCATGGCCCGCAACCCCGACCTCATCTACGTGAACATCAGCGGCTACGGGGCGAGCGGGCCGTATCGCGACCGTCGGGTGTACGACCCGATCATCCAGGGACTCACGGGCCACGTGGCGGCCCAGATCAACCCCGAGATCCCCTTCAACGACGTGCACCGCACCGTGGTGGCCGACAAGTCCACCGCCTATACCGTCGCCCAGGCAATCACGGCTGCGCTGCTCGCCAGGGAGCGGGGGGCGGCGCGCGGGCAGGTCGTCGACGTCGCCATGATCGATGCCGCGCTGGCGTTCTTCTGGTCCGACGGGATGATGTCGCGCACATTGCTGGACGACCCGATGTTCGCCCAACGACCGACGCTGGCCCAATCGATGAAGGTCCAGCGCTGTGCCACGGGCGAGTTCATCTACTTCGTGGCAAGCGACAAGGAACGCCACGGGTTGTTCCGGGCGCTCGACCGGCCGGACTGGTGCGAACATCCCCAGTGGGGCGCGATCACGTCGCTCTTCCAGCCGGGCAACGCCCAGGCGCTCGGCGCCGCGCTCGAGGAGGAATTCTCGAAGTGGGATGCCGACGTGCTCCTCGAGCGCATGCTGGCCGAGGACGTGCCGTGCGGTCCGGTGCACTCCTTCGAATCGCTCATCGACGATCCGCAGCTTCGCCATAACGGATCCATCTGGGAGTTCGACCACCCGACCGCCGGACGCGTGCGCCAGGCGCGGCCCGCCCCCCACTTCAGCGAGACACCGCTCGACCCAGCGCCGCTGATCCCCCTCCATGGTCAACACACCGATGAGATCCTCGGCGAACTCGGGCTCACCATCGATGTCATGGAAAAGCTGCGTGCCAGCGGCGTGATCGCATGACATCGATGACGGAATCGCCACTGGAGCCAGCGGCGTGGCTGGCGCTCGTGCAGGAGGAGGTCGAAGATCCGGACCTGCCCATCGTCGACCCGCACCATCATCTGTGGGACTACCGCGGACGGCCCGGCTTCCAGCCGCTCTACCTGCTCGACGAACTTCTCGCGGACACGCAGAGCGGACACCGGGTAGAACGGACGGTGTTCGTGGAGTGCGACTGGGCGTACCGCACGGACGGACCCGAGGAGTTGCGCCCAGTCGGCGAGACCGAGTTCGTCGCTGAGGTCGCCGCCGCCAGCGCCCAACGCGGTGGCTCGCGCATTGCCAGCATCGTGGCCGCCGCTGATCTCCGGCTCGGGGACCGCCTCGGCGCGGTGCTCGACGCCCACGCCGAGGCGGGCCAGGGCTTGTTCCGAGGCATCCGTCACCGGCTGGCCCACGACCCGACGGGCTCGGTCCGCACGAGTCGCGCCGCTCTCCCGACGGCCGGCCTGATGGGAAGCGACGAGTTCAGGGCTGGCGTCGCCGAGCTCGGTTCACGCGGCTACACGTTCGACGCGTGGCTCTATCACGAGCAACTCCCTGAACTCATCGAGATGGCCTCGGTGGTCGGCGGCACCACGATCGTGCTCAACCACATCGGCGCGCCCCTCGGCGTCGGTTCATTTGCCGGCCGCCGGGCCGATGTGCTGGCCGTGTGGCGGACACACCTCGCCGAGCTGGCGAAGGCCCCGAACGTCGTCGTGAAACTTGGCGGCATCGGGATGACCCCGTACGGCAGCGGGTGGTCCGAGCGGGCGACGCCGGCCACGTCGGACGAGATCGTCGCCGAGTGGGGTGACCCGATCCGCTTCATCATCGAGCAGTTCGGATCGCACCGGTGCATGTTCGAATCCAACTTCCCGGTGGACAAGGTGTCGTGCTCGTACCGCGTGCTGTGGAACGCGTTCAAGAAGATGACCGCTGACGTGGCGGCGACCGATCGGGCCGATCTGTTCGCCGGGACCGCGGCGCGCGTCTACTCCCTCGCGTGACGTGGATAGAACAACGCGATCACGATCGCGCACATGAGCGTCAACGTGGCGTTGACGACGAACGCCACCTTGAACGAGTGCAGCGGAATCTCGACGGAGTTGCCCAGGATGGCGATGACTACCGCCGTGCCGAGGCCTCCGGCGAGTTGCCGCAACGTGTTGAACGCGGCGTTGGCCTGGCCGAGCATCGCGCTCGGTACGTCTCGGAGTGCCGCCGCGTTCAACGGTGAGAACGTGAACCCGAACCCGGAACTGAACATCATCGCTCCGGGGAGGAAGTCCACGAAGTAGTTCGGCTCCGACCCGAGCCGCCACACGAGCCATGCCGTGCCGGCCACGGGGAGCAACGAGCCGAGCTCGATCACCTTGCGTTCCCCTGACCGCTCGGAGATGCGCCCGCCGATGAGCGCGGCGAGGCCAGCGCCGACCGGGATCGGGGTCAACCCCACACCGGTCTGCAACACGGACCAGCCCCACACCTTGCGCAGGAACAGCGCGTACACGAGCCAGATCGCGATGCCGGCCGCTGACAGGAAGACGTTGGCGAGGTTGGCCGACCACACCGTCCGCTCGGCGAAAATATGGAGATTGAGCATCGGCTCCGGATGCCGCAGCGACCGGAAAACGAAGTACGAGAGCAGCAGTACGGCACCGATGGCGCTTCCCACCACCAATGGATCGTCCCAGCCGAGCGACGGGCCTTCGATGATCGTCAGCGCCAGCAACCCGACGCCGAACGCGCCGACGGGCACCCCGACGAGGTCGACCTTGTTGTCCGAAGGCTCCGGCCGTCGGTTGGGGACGTACCTCGGCGTCAGTACGTAGACCACGCCACACACGAGCGCAAAGAACACGAAGAGCCAACGCCAGCTCAGCTCCCCGACGAAGGCCGTGAACGACGGTGCGGTGGCGTTCCCGAGATACCCCATGGCGGACCAACCGGCGATCGCCGTGTTGTGTCGGCTGGCGGGGAACTCGGGGAGGATGAGTGCCAGTGAGGCCGGTCCCATGAGGGCGGCGCCAACGGTCTGGCCGAGCCGAGCCGTGATGAACAACTCGATGTTGGGAGCGAGCGCGGTGGCCAGTGAGGTCACGGCGAACACCGCCAGCCCGGCGCGGAACACCCGGCGGCGGCCGAGTCGATCGGCCATCCGCCCGCTCGGCAGCAGCAGGGCCGCGAGGACGATGCTGTAGCCCGCCAACGACCACGACAGCGTCGATCGGCTGGTGTCGAACTCCTCACTGATCGTGTCGAACATGAGGTTGAGCCCCGTCACGCTCATGCCGACCATGAGCGCCGTGACGGAACACACCGCCAAGGCCACCCACGCCTCGCGCGTGATGGGCTCCAGATCGGGAGCCGTCTGGCTGCGAACCGAGGTCATCCCCGTACGGTGTTCATGAACGTCGCGAGCGTGACGGTGACCTGGGCGAAGTCCATGACTGCCACCTTGTCAGACACAGGTCAGTTGGAATGCCCCTGGCCGTCGAGAAGGCGCTCGACAAGCGGGCGCCAATCGAGGTCTTCAGTCGAGCCTCCCTCCGCCTGAATGCGCCGGCGCTCAGTCGCAAGGTGCACCGCGATGTCCTCGATGCCTTCGGGGAGTGCGGCCGCCGCCGCCCGGTCCCGAAGAACCTGGGCGAGCGCCGGGCTGGCGCCGCTCGTGGACACTGCCACGATGACCGGGCCCCGACGGGCAACCGCCGGCAGCGTGAACGAGCACCGATCCGGGTCGTCGGCGGCATTCACCCACACACCGAGCCGCTCGCCGTCGTCGAACACCCGCTGCTGCACGACCGGGTCGTCCGTGCACACGACCACCAGCCAGTAGCCGGCCACATCGTCCGAGACGTAGAAACGCTGCTCGATCGTCACGTCGTGACGTGCGGCCAGGTCAGCGGTCACCACCGGCGCCACGATGGTCACCAGTGCCCCAGCATCCACGAGTGCCTCGACCTTGCGGGCCGCGACCCGCCCTGCTCCCACGACGAGCACCCGCTTGCCAGCGAGGCGCAACATCACCGGATATCCGTACTCGGTCATGCCGGTCATGCCGGCCGCTCCGGTTGGACGATCTCGACGAGCATCTCCATCGAACGGATCCACGCGTCGCCATCACTGCGCCACGGTGCCGACACGACATGCTGGAAACCGAGCTCCGGCCACACCGCGAGTTCGTCACGGATCTGACCAACATCCATTCCCTGCGGGTCCCATCCGGTTCGCAAGGAGAGCGTGAATGCCGTGTCCGGTTTGGTTGCCCTCACCCGTTCGGCCACCGGCCCAGCGTCGGCCCACGTGAGCGACAGCAGCGGGTCGTACAGATATGGCGATGGGTACGTCTGCTCGGAGGGGTGGACAACGTGATCGCTCACCCACACATCGTTGAACCCGAGTGCCTCGGCCCGTTGGCCCACGGCACGAATGGCGTCGGGGCCAGCCCCGCGCCCGTACTGCGGTAGGTGGATACCGAGCTTCATCAGCCGAGTGCCGTACGGACGGCGCAGGCTGCTTCGAGTTGTGCCGCCCTCCCGGCGCGCATGATCACGTCATTGCTGTAGAACCCGTGGATCTGGCCGTCGTAGCGCGTCACCGTCGTCGGTACACCAGCGGCAATCAGGCGGGCGGCGTATGCCTCTCCTTCGTCGCGCAGCGGGTCGAACTCAGCCGTGATCACATGGGCAGGCGGAAGACCACTCAGGTCGGTCGCCTGGACGGGCGCGAAGTACGGCTCGGTGTGATCGGCGGCGCTCCGGGCGTAATGGTTCGTGAACCACTCCATGGACTCCATGGTGAGGACGTAGCCCGCGCCGTTGGCCTGATACGACCGCCGGCCGTCCCACGGCGTGCCGGTCACCGGGTAGATCAACAACTGGAACGCCAACCTCGGGCCGCCCCGATCACGAGCCATCAGCGCCACGGCGGCGGCCAAGTTGCCACCGGCCGAGTCACCGGCCACCGCGAGCCGAGTCGGGTCGACGCCGAGGTCCCCAGCGTTGTCCGCGACCCACTGCGTCGCGGCGTAGCAGTCATCGGCGGCGGCGGGGTATTTGTGTTCAGGCGCCAGCCGATAGTCGACAGACACGACAACACAACCCACGTCGTCGGCCAGTCGGCGCGCCATGCGGTCGTGGGTGTCGAGGTCCATGATCACCCAGCCGCCACCGTGGAAGAACACGATGCCCGGCCCGGGGGCTCCTATCGCCGTGCCGTTCGGTCGGTAGATCCGCACCGTGAGGTCTCCCGTCGGCCCGGGAATCACTCTGTCCACCACGGCGGCCATCGGGATGGGGTCGAGCGGTACCTGAGCGGCGAGAACGACCGCACGGGTTTCGGAGGGGGTCAGCGTCCCGAGTGCCGGCATGGCAGCGAACGCGTCGATGATGAGTTGGGCGGCAGGGTCGAGCGGCATGGTGTGATGCTAGAACGACGGCAGGTACCGACAACCAGGGGGTTCGGGCATGCGCCTCGACGAAGTCAACTTCTTCAATCCCGAGACCAATAAGTGTCCGTACGACGCGTACGAAGTGCTGCGCGACGAGGCGCCCGTGTGGCTCGACCCGCTGACCGGCTTCTACGTCGTCACCCGCTACGACGACCTGCGGACCGTCATCTTCGACACCGAGAACTTCGCCAACGGCATCCGCATGCGGGCCCGCATGATGACGCCGGAGATGGTCGAGCGGGCGAACAAGATCCAGGCGCTGTACGAAGAGAAGGGGTGGACGCCGGCACCGACGCTGGCCGGGCGCGACGACCCGAACCACAAACAGATGCGGGCGTTGTTCGACCACGCGTTCCGGCCGTCCAAGATCAAGCTCCTCGACGAGTTCGTGGAAGCGCTCGGCCATCGTCTGATCGACGCGTTCATCGACAGAGGAACGTGCGACTGGGTGAAAGAGTTCGCCGTCCCGTTGCCGCTCATCGTCATCGGCAAGCAGATGGGAGCCAAGGAGGAGGACATCTGGCGCATCAAAGCGTGGACGGACGCGTGGGTGCAGCGGCTCGGAATGATGCAGACCGAAGAGGAGGCGCTGTGGTCGACCGAGATGGAGATCGAGGCCCAGCACTACTTCCAACCGATCTTCGAACGGTTGCGCAAGGAGCCTGACGACACGCTCCTCTCGGACATCGTCAACATGGAGATCCCCGAGTGGGGGCGCACGCTCAACGACAACGAGTTGCACGCCGAGATGATGGCCGACACCTTCGTCGGCGGGTCCGAGACCTCCACGAACGCCATTGCGGCTGGTGTGATGCTGCTCATCCAGCGGCCGGAGGCGTGGGCGCAACTCAAGTCCGACCCCGAGAAGTACCTGCCAGCGCTCGTGGAAGAAGTGCTCCGCCTCGAGGGACCCGTGCAGGGCCTGTTCCGGGTCACCCGCAACGATGTCGAGCTCAGCGGCGTCATGATCCCTGCGGGTTCGACCGTCAACGTCCGGTACGCCGCCGCCAACCGGGACGACCGCCACTTCGAGTGCCCGGCAGACCTCGACCTCGACCGGCAGAACACGCGCACCCACCTCGCGTTCGGGGCGGGGACACACCACTGCCTCGGTGCACCATTGGCCCGACGTGAGTTGCTGCTCGGATTCAAAGCGCTCGTCGAACGCGTCGACGAGATGTGGTTCCTCACGAACGAGGACGGGTCGCCGATGAACACGTTCGACATCGCGCCGAACTTCGCGCTGCGGGCCCTCAAGGAGTTGCATATCGGGTTCACCCCGGCACGCTGAGGTTGCTGAGGCTGTCGTGTCGCGACCAGAGCCAGCCCCCGAACCGTGGGATGTCATCGCTCAGAACCTTCCCGAGCACGCCCGCAATCGCATCCACACCGACGAGGGCGCCCGCGCCGCTGGCTTCCCGGCGGCACTCGTGGCGGGCGTCACGACGTACGCCTACCTCACTCATCCGATCGTGGCGATCTGGGGACTCGACTGGGTGCGCCGGGGCGGGGGCGAAGTGCGCTTCCGCGGTCCCGTCCACCGGGGCGACGCGCTGACATGCCGGCCGAGGCGGGATGCGGGTGACATCGTGGTGGATGCCTTGGCACCGGGGAACGACCACGCTCGGGCCGTGCTGAGGGCGTTTCCCGATTCCGATGCCGCGCCGGCGGCGCGGGCAGGCGATCGGCTGGCCACCCGACACGTGCGCCTTGAAGGTGAGTTCGGTGCGTCGTACGGGTCAAGGGCTGGCGATGATCTCGACGTCTACGAGAAGGCGGGCGTCGTGCATCCCGCGGTCTGGCCGGCACTTGCGAACCACGTGGTGCACGCCGAACTGGCGCGGGGCCCCTGGATCCACACTCGTAGCCGTATCTCGCACCATGCGTTGGCGCCGGAGGGATCGTGGGCCGGAATCCACGCCACCGTGGTCGACCGGTTCCACCGGAGCGGCGAGCGGGTCGTGCTGGACGTGATCATCGAGGTGGACGGCCACGTCGTGGCCACCCTCGAACACGAGGCGATCGTCGAGCTCGAAGGGCGAACCGGCCCTAGCCCGACGCCCCATTGAGCCGCGCAACGATCCGGTCAGTGTCGTCACCGAGTCCGGCGGCCCGGCCACGCGACGGCCGGGCGCGGGGCGAGGCAATGTCGCCATGCCACGCGCCCCTGCCGGGGCCGTCGGCCGTCATCAACGCCGCCGACCGGGCCAGCGCGAGATCGACGAGCCAACGACCGCCGATCGCCAGGCGGTCCAACACCGCGACTGCTCCGATGAGACCGGCGATCGGGTCAGCCGCGGCGTCGGCGGCAAATACCGGGCCTTCGTGGTCCCATGCCACCAGTCCACCAGCCACTGCGGCGTCGTCGCCGAACGCCACCCGCGACGCGTGATCCCGGCCGTAGCCGGTGATGGAGAGCCACACTCTGGCCGACGTCGACCAGGCATCGACGCCCAACTGTTGGAGAGCGCGGGGCCTTGAAGCCTCGACGACGACATCGGCGCGGTCGAGCAGTTGGTGCAACGTCCGAAGGCCCATGGGCGTCGTGAGATCGAGTGCCACGTTCTGCTTGCCGGCGTGCAGCAGATCGAAGAACGCCGGGGACCCGCGACGGGCACCATCCGGTCGAGTCGTACTCTCGACCTTGATCACCGTCGCCCCTGCGTCGGCGAGCAGTTGGGTGCACAGTGGACCCGCCCACAGTGACGACAGGTCCACCACCACGGCCGACGCCACACTCGTCATGGCGTCGGCCGCGCCGAGGTGGTGCGCATTGATGAACGACCCCGTCACCTCCCCGAGAGCGGCGCACGGCATCCCGAGCAGGATCGCCCGCTCGACGAGCCGGGCGCACGGCCGCTCGGCGATGGCGGACTCGAGCGCGACCGGATCACCGCTGTCGATCTCCGCTTCCAACCACGCGGGCACTGAGGCGACGTCGTCGTCCCGGGCCAACGACACGGCGATCCAGCCGTCTGCCGCCCGTAGGAGCCGGCCTGATCCACCGCAGCTGACGTGCCCTTGGCGGCCGTGACCCGTGAGCGCGGCTCGTTCGCCCAGCAGTGAAGGGCCATCGACGTCGACTACTCGCCCGACCAATTCCGACAACCGACGAAGGCGCTCGGCGAGCACCACCATGACCGGAGCTACCGCCGCCGGACCTCGAAGTGGCGGGCCACTCCGGCGCCCAGTGAGGGCCATGGCACCCGACGCCGCCCACGCCGAAGCACCCGCTGCCGCGTCGTGCGGGGCGACGAGAACGGGGCGGAGATCAACCATGGTCACGGGCCGCGTAGCGTACGGGAATCGACGTGCACCGGTACTCCACCTCCGAGCTGGCGGCGATGGTCTCGGCCGGCCTCGCCCACGAACAGTTGGCCGGGACCGTTGTCATCGTCGAGCCTGACGACGAGGCCGCACTCGACCCCGCGACACTACGTTCGCTGACGGCACTCTTCATCGCCCGACAGCCGCTGGCCGTCGCCGATGCGGTCATCGGCGACGGCGGGGTGGACCTCATCGTCGAGGCCGCCGAACGCGCCCCGATGGCGGCCATCGCCCTTGTGCTGCTGCTGCGCGGCAGCGAGGGTCGTTCAGTCGAGGACGGCCTTGTCGCCGAGTCGACGGTGTACTCGATGTTGCAGGGTGGCCCTGAGTTCGGTGCATGGCGTCAGGGTTACAGCGTGCGACCGCGTCTGTCCGAGATCGGACCGGCGGTACGGATGGAACGCACAGGCGACCGGCTACACCTCACGCTCAGCCGACCCCACGTCCACAACGCGTTCAGCCGGCGGCTGCGTGACGAACTCGCCGACGCCCTGGCTCTCGTTGTTGCCGACGACTCCATCGAATCCGTCCTCCTCGACGGTGCAGGGCCGTCGTTCTGTAGCGGTGGCGACCTGACGGAGTTCGGCACGTTCCCCGACCCGGTCCGAGCCCACCTGATCCGGCTCACCCGGAGCCCGGCCCGCCTCATGGCCGCCGTCGGCCACCGTATGGAGGTACACCTGCACGGAGCGTGCATGGGCGCGGGGATCGAACTACCGGCCTTCACCAGACGCGTCGTGGCCCACCCGGACACTGTGATCTCGCTCCCGGAGATGGGACTCGGGCTGATCCCCGGGGCAGGGGGCACCGTCAGCCTCCCGCGACGCATCGGCCGCCATCGCACGGCCTGGCTCGCGCTCACGGGCGCCCGCATCGACGCCGAGACGGCCCTGGCCTGGGGTCTCGTCGACGAGATCTCCCAGGAGGGGTAACGAGTCTCGGCACCCACTACCGTCGGAGCCGATGAACGACCCCGTGAGGCTTACCGCCTTCAGCCACGGCGCCGGTTGAGCCAGCAAGCTCGGCCCCGCCGAGCTGGCACAGGTTCTGTCGCCCCTGCAATCGAGCGTGCATCCTGACCTGATCGTCGGGATCCAAACCGGAGACGACGCCGCGGTGTGGCGCCGTCCGGACGGTCGCGCCCTTGTCGCAACGGTGGACTTCTTCGCCCCGGTGGTCGACGATCCGTTCACGTTCGGGGCCATCGCCGCCGCCAACGCCGTGAGCGACATCTACGCCATGGGGGCCGAGCCGCTGTTCGCGCTCAACATCGCTGTCTGGCCGAGGGATGTGTTGTCCCTTGATCTCCTCCGAGCCGTGTTCGCCGGGGGCGCGGCCACTGCGACCGAGGGCGGATGGATCGTGGCGGGCGGCCACACCGTTGATGGTCCTGAACCGATGTACGGGCAGGTCGTCATCGGCGAACTTGCTGTCGGGTGTGAGGCCCTGACGAATGCGGCCGCCCAGGTCGGCGACGTGCTCGTACTCACGAAGTCGATCGGTACCGGTGTCATCGCTACCGCTCACAAGCATCTCGACGCGTCAGCGATCCGCCCGGGCGGGCGTCTCGACGAGCCGTTCGCCGCCGCCGTGGCATCCATGCGCCGACTCAACGGGCCGGCGGCCCGTGACGCCCGCCGCGCCGGCGCCCACTCCATGACCGACGTCACGGGGTTTGGTCTCGCCGGCCATCTGCACAAGCTGCTGGCGGCGAGCGGGGCGGCCGCACGGCTTGACTTGCATGAGCTGCCGGTGATCCACGGCGTGCGCTCCCTCATCGTCGACGGCTTCGTTCCCGGGGGCACACAGCGCAACCTCGACTTCGTAGGCGACGCTCTGGTAGGCGGGACCGACGACGACCGCTCCCTCGTCGCCGATCCGCAGACATCCGGCGGCCTGCTGGTGGCCTGCCCCGCCGAGCACGCGGGGTCAATCCACGACGGCGTCGTCATCGGGGAGGTCGTGGCCGGCCCGCCGGGTCGAATCACCCTCGTGTAGGGGATCCTCTCGCGAGTGCGCGGTCCACGTCGGTTAGTTCAGCGGCACCCACCAGCGCCTCCCGTGCCTCAGGATGATCCATCATCCGCCCCGCCCAGGGCGGGCGGGGGTCCGGCGGGAATTGAGGGGGCGGCGGCGGCGCCGGTCAGACTCTCCGCGTGGAATTCATCGCCAACTTCATGACGGTCGACCTGGACCCTGCGACCTGGGCTCGCCAGCGCGAGGCCGAGGGTTGGCAGGTGCTGGGGTGCGCCGACCACCTGTGGTCCGGCACTCGCCCCTTCCCCCACGCATGGGTGACGCTGGGCGTCTTCGCGGCGACGACCACGCGCTGCCAGCTCACGACGTCGTTCGCCAACAACCTGTTCCGCTCTCCCGTCGAATTCGCACAGGCGGCGTGGCAGATGCAACTCGTCTCGAATGGCCGCTTCGAGGCCGGCCTTGGTGCCGGGTGGAGCAAGGACGAAGCCATCGGTGCGAGCCTCGAGTACCCGGAACCGAGGGATCGCGCCGGGCGGCTCATCGAAGCGGTGCACATCGTGCGGCAACTGTTCGACACCGGCAAGGCGTCGTACCACGGGACGTACTACGACATCGAAGTGCCCTTCCTCGGCCCTCAGGAACACCCCATCGCGCCGCCCCCGCTCGTGGCGTCGCTCGGCGGCGACCGCACGATCAAAGGGGCCGGCCCGTACTGCGACCGGATCGAACTGAAGCTCATCTCGGCCGCCACCCGTGACGGGGCCCTCGATCTCCCCAAACTGGCGGCCATCCCGATCAGCCACCTGCACGACCTCGTCGCCAAGGTCCACGCCGTCAACGAGACCGCTCCGCTCAGTGTCTTCATCCTGTGCAGCGCCGGCGACGACCCGCAGACCAAGGCCGTCGAGGAGATGCTCGGCGACAGCTTCTTCGGCGGCTTCTACGGTCATCCCGAGAAGGTGGCAGCATCGATGCTCGCCCTCGCCGATGCCGGGCTCTCGCGCGTCCAGGTCAGCCCGTTCTCGGGCGACAGCTTCGAGAAGTTGGCGCCCTACCTATTCTGAGACGCCTTCGAGCACCGTGTTGTGTGAGGCTCGGCGGGTGCACCACCGCCCGAATGCGGGGCTGGGGCTGGCCGCCCTCGGCGTGCTCATCTTCAGCTTCAGCCTGCCGATGACGAAGATCGCCGTGCGCGGCATGGACCCCACCATCGCCGGAGTCGGGCGGGCGACGATCTCATCGATCCTCGCCGCCGTCACTCTGTTGTTCACCCGATCGCCGCGCCCGACAACGGCCCAGGTCCGCCGGCTCGTCGTCGTGGCCGGAGGCGTCGTCTTCGGAT
>JBKJJS010000021.1:0-4379 GCA_046597895.1 Ilumatobacteraceae bacterium | reverse complement strand
TTGAGGCCGTGCTCGTCCGTTCCCGTGAGGAAGTGGACATCGTCGCCGAGCAGGCGGTGCCAGCGCGTCAGTGCGTCCCCCACGATCGTCGTGTAGGCGTGGCCCAAGTGGGGCTTGGCGTTCACGTAGTAGATGGGGGTGGTGACGTAGATGCGGCCCACGGTAGTCGAGGGTACGGCGTCCGGCTCCGCGCGCCGCGGTTGTTTTGGCGCGACCAGCGTTCCGCCGGGCGGAACGATCCGATCGCCATCACGCCCCACTACCTCGCCCCGGCCACGTCGGGACCGGTCACGATCGGTACGGAGATCGTCAAACGGGGCAAGCGACTCACCACAGTGGCAGTACGGGTTGCTGGCTCGGGTCTGATCAGCGCTTGGCGTGGCGGGCGACGCGGAAGCCGGCGACGAAGCCGCCAGCCGTGAGCGTGGCCGCACCGACGCCCGCCGTCGTACGGCGGATGACCGACTTCGTGCGTCGGCTGAACACCACGATGGGCCAGCCGCGGTCTCGGGCCCACCGCTCGAGCCGGCCGTCAGGGTTGACGGCGACCGGGTGGCCGATGGCCTGGAGCATCGGGAGATCGCTGGCCGAGTCGCTGTAGGCGTAACACTCCGCCAGATCGAAGCCCTCCCACCTGGCCAGCTGGGCGATGGCTTCGACCTTGCCCTCGGCATAGCAGAACGGCCCGCTCAACGCTCCGGTGTAGACGCCGTCGACCACCGTGGCCACGGTGCCGATGCCGCCCGTCATTCCGAGCGCCTTGGCCAGCGGCTCCACGAGCTCCTGCGGCGATGCCGAGATGATGTACGTCGCCCGATGAGCCCGGCGGTGCAACTCGAGCAGCCGCTTGGCTTCCGGGCGGACCCGCGCCAGCAGCTTGGGCACGATCTCCTCGTTCAAGGCAACGAGGTCGTCCTGGAGTTGGCCGTTGACGGCGCCGAGGATGCGCTCGCGCACCTTCGCGGTGGTGTCGTCGCTGGCCCCTGCGAGCTTGAACAACACTGCGCTCTTCGCGTCACGCAGCATGCGCGTCGTCGGGACGAGCCCGGCGCGCCACGCGGTAATGCCGAACGTGAAGACCGAGGAGCCGCTGATGAGCGTGCGGTCGAGATCGAAGAACGCCGCGGCGCGGCCGTACGTGTGAACGACGGAGTGCTCCTGCACCGGCTGGTACACATGCACGCGCTCGTCGGGATGCGGGACATCAACCTCGGTCATCGTGGATTCACCATACCGACGGGTGTAGCCGGGTGGTGGCGCGCCAGCGACGGCAGCGCAAAGTCAGCGGAACTTCAGCACCATGTCGTAGACATCGCGCTTGGGGCGGCCAGTGAGCTTCGCGACGTCGGCAGCCGCATCCCGCTTCGACGAACCAGCGGCAATGGAGCGGCGTACCAGGTCGGCAACGTCGTCGTCGCTGGCAGCTGGCGCGGCGGGAGCGCCCTCGAGCACCACGACGTACTCGCCGATTGGTTCGCGCACGGCGACATGGGCGGCGGCCTCGGCCAGTGAGCCGCGCCACACCTCTTCGTGGAGCTTCGTGAGCTCGCGGCACAGCGCCACGCGGCGGTCGTCGCCGCAGACCTCAAGGAGGTCAGCCATCGTCCTGCCGATCCGGTGGGGCGCTTCGTAGATCACGACCGTACGCCGCTCAGCCGCGACCTCGGCGATGCGTTCGTGTCGCGCCCGTCCGGTACGGGGCAAGAAGCCCTCGAAGACGAATCGGTCGGTGGACAGGCCACTGATCACGAGTGCCATCACGAGGGCGGCCGGCCCAGGTATCGCGCTCACGACATGCCCGGCATCCGCTGCCGCGTGTACGAGGCGCTGCCCTGGGTCGCTGATTCCTGGAGTACCGGCGTCCGTGATGACGGCCACCGTCCCACCTCCTTCGAGCACCTGGAGCACATCGATGACGGCAGCGGTCTCCGTGTGGTCGTCGACGCGCCGGAGCCGCCGGGACGTAATCCCGGCGTGCTGCAGCAGTCGGCCCGACCGGCGGGTGTCCTCACAACAGATGAGATCAGCAGTGGCCAGTGCCTCGACGGCACGCGGTGACAGGTCGGCGAGGTTGCCGATGGGCGTGGCGACGAGGATCAGCGTGCCCACGGTGGCCGTTCAGTCCCTGACTTCGATGGGGTCTCCGACGCGAAGCCCCCAACGACCGAACGCCCCAGATGCGGCCTCGATCACGGTGTGGGAATGCCACACCGGGATCCCCATCCGGTGGCGGCGCATGTGGACGGCCTTGATGACGATTCCCTCGGCGTCGAGATAGGCGACATCGACCGCGAACCGCATGCCCATGGTGTGTACCCAGCGGCACGGCCTGAGGACCACAGCACCCTCGACGGCGTCCCGGCCGAGAAGGCCCTTGGCCCTCGCACGGTGGCCGTCGAGCAGCTCTGCCGACGCCAGGACCCGACCCTCACTCACGAGCCATGCCATCGGTTCAGCCTGTCACACCGTGCCGCCCATCAGCGGCCGGAAACGCCAGGAGGGCGTTCTCCACGACCTCCGACAACGCCGGATGGACGTAGTACTGGCCGACCGCCAACTCATCGATGGTCTGGCCGAACGTCATGCCCTGGATCAGTTGCTGGACGAGCATCGAGGAGTACGGCCCGATGAGATGGGCGCCGACCAGTCGGCGGGTGGAGCGATCGGCCACCAGCTTGCAGAAGCCCCACTCGTCCTCCATCGCCCACCCGTAGGCGGTATCGCCGTACGGCTTGGCGGACACCATGACGTCGATTCCGGCGTCGCGTGCTGCTTCCTCGGTGAGGCCCACCGCGGCGACCTGCGGGTTGGCGAATACGGCATGTGGCACGAATCGATGATCCGAGTCACGGGGCGCGTCCGGGTGGGCAAGGTTGTGTGCCACCACCTTGGCTTCGTGGTTGGCGACGTGTTTGAGCATGTAGTCCGAGCTGATGTCACCGAGTGCCCAAACCCCGGAGACGTTGGTCTCCTGCCGCGCGTTCACGGCGAGCCGCCCGTCGGCGTGGAGCTCGTATCCCACTGCGGCGAGGCCGAGTTCGTCCGTGTTCGGGACGCGTCCGGTGGCGACGAGTATCGCATCGGCGTGGACGTCGGCCCCGTGTTCGAGTGACAGCGTGATGCCATGGGAACCCCGGCGTACCTCGCTGACGTTCTCGTTGAGCCGCACGTCGAAGCGTTCCCGGTAGCGGTCCGTGAAGCGGGCCCTCACCTCGTGGTCCTCGTGGCGCAGCAGGTCCGGCCCGCGGTGGATGACCGTGATCGCGCTCCCGAAGGACCCGAACACATGGCCGAGCTCGACGCCGATGAACCCCCCACCGAGGATGGCGAGTCGGCGCGGCACTTCGTCTACCCGCATCAGGTCGTCGGACGTGTAATACCCGCACTCGGCGAGGCCAGGGATGTCAGGGATCATCGGGCGCCCCCCGGCGGCAATGACGACACGGTCGGCCTCGATCACCTCATTGCCGACGGCGACCCGTTTCGGCCCGACGAATCGGCCGTGGCCCTTGAACACGGTCACGTTACGGCAGCGGTTCGTGCGGTAGTCCTCCCCGCTGTCGGCGATGGGATCGATACGTCCGAACACGCGGTCGCGCAGGTCTCGCCAGCGCACCCCGTGCACGTCGGCATCGATGCCGAGGCGCTCGCCGTGACCGATGCTCGTGACGAGGTCGGCGACGTAGACGAACATCTTCGTCGGGATACAACCGCGATTCAGGCACGTCCCGCCGAACGCTCCTTCTTCGACGATGGCCACCGACCAGTCGTCGAACTCGGGGCCGAGGATGGAGTTGGCGGACCCTGTCCCGAAGATGAGCAGATCGAACGTCGTCACGGGCGAGCAGGGTAGAGGCGACCGGTGACTACGGCATGACCCGACGGAACAGACCCGGGTAGTCGAGGACGAGGCCGTGCGTATCGACGTCGAACTCGGCCGCGTACTCCCAGTGGGGCGCCTCGAACCGCCAGCGGTGCTCTGCAACGCGGGTGTACGTCTGGGGTGACACCGTGACACCGAGCGTCTCGACGTCGATCCACGCCACGTCGATCGAGACGGACTCGCCGATCGCCAGCGCGAGGCCCACCGAGCGGATGGGGATGGCGTTCGTGGACGGGGAACAACCGAGGTCGATGTCGAAGCACCCCACCAGGTCGTCCCTCGCGGCGCCGTTCATCTCGCCCCATTGCCCGTACACGTCTCTGGCCAGCCACAGATCTGGCTCGTCGAGGTCGCGGAAGAGGAGGAACTGCCTGGTACGGAAGTCCGGGCCGAGCCGGATCACGTAGTGGATGTCGAGACCGCTCACGGTCCCCTCCGCCACGTAGCCGCCTCCCTCCCAGCGCAGCGCGAACTGCTCGACGCACGTGCCGTCCCA
>JBKJJS010000268.1:0-13094 GCA_046597895.1 Ilumatobacteraceae bacterium | reverse complement strand
TCACCCGCGTGACTCGGGAGTTGAACAGTCGCGATCCCGATCGCGCCATGGAACAGACGGCGCTCAGGGTGACGGACTGGAGCGGCGGTACCCGACTCGGCGAGGGGATACGCCGCTTCAACAACGAGTGGGGTGTGCGGGGCATGGCCCGCGGCGCCATCGTCGTCATACTCTCGGACGGCTGGGATCGCGGCGACCCGGATGTCCTCGCCACACAGATGGCCAGGCTCCATCGCGTTGCCTACAAGACGGTGTGGGTCAACCCGCTGAAGGTCACCCCCGGGTATGCCCCTTTGGCCCGAGGAATGGCGGCGGCGCTCCCGTACGTTGACGACTTCGTGGAGGGGCACTCAGTCGAGGCGATGGAAGAACTGGCCCGGGTGATCTCGGCCGAGCGCGGAAAGGTGAACAACCGATGAAGGACCTTCTGGATGACATCGACCGTTGGCGCGCCGCCGGCAAGCGGGTCGCGGTGGCGCGGGTCGTCAACATCCAGGGATCGGGACCCCGGGACCCTGGCGCGGCGATGGCCGTGAACGAGGACGGCGAGGTGGCGGGATCCGTGTCCGGCGGCTGCGTCGAGGGTGCCGTCGTCGGTGAAGCACTCGGGATCTTGGAGGGCGACGGAACGCCTCGTCTCGTCACGTTCGGGTACAGCGATGACGAAGCGTTCTCCGTCGGTCTCACCTGTGGAGGAATCATTCACCTCTTCATCGAACCGTTGACCTGGTAGCACGATGCTGTACGAGATCCTCCGCGACCGGATCAGGTCATCCGAGCCCGTTGCCCTCGCCACGGTCATCGATGGCCCCGGTCTGGGCGGACGTCTGCTGGTGTGTCCTGAGGTATCAGCCCGGGGCACGCTCGGTCACCCCGAACTGGACCGCATCGTGGCCCGGGACGCGCTCGGTGAACTCGAGGCCGGCAACAGCCTCGTGCGTCACTACGGACCCACCGGCGAGACCACGCCAGAAGACCTCGTCAATACCCCAACCGTCAGCATTTTCATCGAGAGCTTCGCCCCTCCGCCGCAGATGTGGATCTTCGGAGCCGTGGATTTCACCGCAGCGCTCGCCAAGGTGGCGAAGGTCCTTGGCTACCAGGTGACGGTGTGCGACGCCCGGGAGGTGTTCGCCACCAAGCGGCGATTCCCGATGGCCGACGAAGTACTCGTGACATGGCCCGGGCCGGTGTTCGCCGAACGGGGAGCCTCGCTCGGGCCGCGCGATGTCGTGGCGATCCTCACCCACGATCCGAAGTTCGACGTACCCGCCGTCCAGGGTGCCCTCGCCACCCGCGCCGGATACATCGGGGTCATGGGGTCCCGCACGACACACGCCAAGCGCCTCGAACGCCTGGCCGAGGTCGGCGTGACCGCTCCGGCAGATCTGAGCCGCCTGATGTCACCGATCGGCCTGGACCTCGGGGCCCGGACCCCGGAGGAGACGGCCATTTCGATCTGCGCCGAGATCATTGCGTTGCGCACGGGCCGTCGCCCACCGTCGCTGAAGGACGCCTCAGGTCCCATTCATGCCTGACGTCAGCGTGGGCTGCCGTCAGCGTGGGCTGAGCACGTCGACCTTGCCGACGCGGCGGGGGTACATCAGCCTGAGTTGCACCCTCGGCTTCAGCTGCTTCAGTGGGCTCACGCGCGCCTTGGAGAGCTTCACGCCGGCCACGCTCCAGGCCCAACTCGTGAATCCTGAGCAATCGAACGCCACGCCCTGGAGCTGAGTGTTGCGTCGATACGGCACCCCGAGCTAGGTCAGAGCGGCCAGTAGCCCCGCCGCCGCTCGTGGTTCATCCGATCACGGACCCAGCGCCCACGGAACTCGACCGGCTCTTCATCATCGGTCGTACCTCGACCGTCCTGCCCGTGTAGGGGGAGTGAATCAGCGCCGAGCCGACACCGATAGCGAGTGAAATGTGACCCGGGTAGTAGAGCAAGTCACCAGGCTTGGCCCGAGCGACCGGTGTTGCGGTCGCCATCCGGAACTGGCGAAGCGACTGGCGAGGCAACGTGACTCCCGCCTGCTTCCAGGCCCAACTCGTGAGGCCGGAGCAGTCGAACCCCTTGCCCTCGACCATGGCAAAGCGGCGGTACGGAACGCCGAGCTGGGTCAACGCTGAGAGCACGACGATCATCCGCTCTCGTCCCGCCTGTTCCCACGCGGTAGTGAGAAGTGCCAAGGACACCCGAGCGCGCAGCGCCACGCCCGTGATGACGACCGCAACTTTGTCCGCATAGCCCGGGTCCTCGAACCACAATGCATTCAGCGCATCGCCAGCGGCGACGGCGAGCGGGTCGGACGTGGCCGTGACGGCCGGGAGCGCGCCACCCATCGGCAGGAGCCGATCGGGAGACTGGTCGTCCAACGCGGCGATCGACGCTCCGCCGTTCGGAGGAGAGCCGGTTGCGTAGGCGAGCGATGGAGCATGGCTCAGCCCTCCAAGTGCGAGTGCGCTGGCGATGAGGACCGCCGTTCGTCGGCGATGAAGGATCAGCATGTGTGGAAGGCACCTCCATGGTGCGTCCGTGCGAGGCACGGGTGCATCTGGGGACACCCCCCGCCATGTATCCTCCACCGTACGAAAGCGGAGCGACCACGAGGTGGGTCCCTTTTGTTGCGAACGGATGACAGTGTACGTCACTCGATTGTCATATGCACCTCAAGATTTGTCAGAGGCCGGTCATAGTGCTGTCACCGTCATTCCATGCGCCGGGAGCTAGGCAGGCAGAGTGAGTCGCCCGATCGCTGTTCTCCTCGCCGCAGGAGGCGGTACCCGCTTCCAAGGCGGCACCCACAAGCTGCTCGCCACACTTCGCGGTCGCCCTGTCTACGAGTGGGCGGTTCAGCACGCGCTCGCCGCCGATCACGACGTGTGGCTCGTCACCGGACGAGCCACCCTCGCCCCGATCGCCGGTGTCCGGTTCCTCCCGAACCCACGGTGGGCCGATGGCATGGCGACCTCCCTTCAACGAGCCGTGGCCGAGGCGCTCGAACATGAGATCCCGGCCATCACCGTCGGCCTGGCGGACCAGCCCTTCGTGACTCCCACGGCGTGGCAGGCCGTCACGGCGTCGACGAGCCCCATCGCGGTTGCCACGTACCAGGGGCTTCGGGGGAACCCGGTCAAGTTGGCCGCTGAGGTCTGGCCGCTCCTGCCGACCGCAGGGGACGAAGGAGCACGTAGCCTGTTACGCCTACGCCCTGACCTCGTACACGAAGTACCGTGCGACGGGTCGAGTGCCGACATCGACACCTTGGAGGACCTGGCCCGATGGAACTCGTGAACGACTTTGTTGTCAACAGCCCGATCGAGGAGACGTGGGCGACGCTGACCAACGTCGAGTTGATCGCCCCGTGCCTACCGGGCGCTCAACTCGAAGAGATCGAGGGCGACACCTTCAGGGGACTCGTGAAGGTCAAGGTCGGCCCCATCGTCGCCAACTTCAAGGGTGAGGCCGAGTTCACCGAGAAGGACGACGCTCGGCATCGCGCCGTGCTCAACGCCGCCGGCCGCGACACCGGGAACAAGGGCAACGCCTCTGCGGTGATTACGGCACAACTCGAGTCGCTCGGGGAGCGGTCCACGAAGTGCACCGTCTCGACGGACCTGAAGATCACCGGGAAGTTTGCCCAGTTCGGCCGTGGGGCCATGCAGGACATCTCCTCCAAGCTGCTCGGCGAGTTCGTCAAGAATCTGGAGTCGCTCACCGCCGGCCAGCCCGCGGCGGATTCGGCGGGCGCGGCAGCCACCGTCACCCCGGAAGTCGTCGACCTTCCTCATACCGAGTCGCCCATCGCCTCTGCCACCGGGCCGGTTGGTTCGAACGGCGCAGCCTCCAGCCAGGCGGGTATCCGCAAGATCGCGAGCAAGCCAGCGGCGCCGCTTGACCTCGGCAGCGTTGCCGGGGGTGCCGTACTGAAGCGCATCCTCCCTGTGCTCGGCGGGGTGCTGGTGCTGTTCGTCTTGCTGCGGCTGCGTCGTCGTCGCCGCCACTGACGTAAGCCCGGTTACGCCGACCCCGTGACGCCGATGGATGATCTGGCCATGGTCCGTGACTTGCTCGGGCGAGAACCGATGGCCGCGTTCGACGTCGTCGTGCGCGACGCCACCGGATGGCCCGTCGTGATCCGCAATGCACCGTTCCTCGGCGATGGACGGCCGATGCCCACGCGCTATTGGCTGGTCGGCCGCCACGAAACGGTCGCCGTGAGCCGCCTCGAGGCAGCGGGAGGCGTCCGCGATGCTGAGGCATCCATCGACACGGCGGTGCTCGCCGACGCTCACCGCCGGTACGCGGCCGAGCGCAACGCCGCCATTCCGAGCGCCCACACGGGTCCCCGGCCGGCTGGGGGCGTAGGAGGCACCAGAGTGGGCGTCAAGTGCCTTCACACGCACTATGCGTGGTACCTCGCCGGCGGCGACGACCCTGTCGGCCGATGGGTCCACGAACGACTCGTCACCACCGAAATGCACCGATGACCGTGAACACTCCGAGTCGGTTCGCCGCCATCGACATCGGCACCAACTCCACGAACCTCTTGATCGTGGGCGATGGGCACCGCGCATTCCACACTGTCGACACCCGACTCGGCGAGGGAGTCGATGCGAGCCGCCGACTGGCTCCGCCCGCCATCGCGCGGACACTCGCCACCCTGGCCGACTACCGCCGAATCATTGACGAGAACTCCATCGAGCGCCTCGTCGTCGTCACCACGTCAGCGGCGCGGGACGCCACGAATCGCGAGGACTTCCTCGACGCCGCCGAGGCCGTCCTCGGCGAGCGGCCGCTCGTGATCTCCGGACACGACGAGGGCCGACTCGCCTTTCAGGGTGTCGCATCAGATCTGGCGGGTGATGTGCCACGCCCGCTGCTCATCGTCGATATCGGAGGCGGCTCGACCGAGTTCACCGTGGGAACGCACGATCTCGAGGCGGTGATCTCCGCCAATATCGGGTCGGTCAGGCTGACCGAAGCCGAACTCCACACTGATCCACCCAGACCGCACGAGTTGACCAACGCGATCGGCATGGCACTTGACCACATCGACGACGTCGTGCGGGACATGCCGACCGTGATGGACGTCGCCTCGGTCATAGGCATCGGCGGCACGATCACCACGGTGGCTGCAGTGGAACTCGGGATGATGGACCGAGACCTGCTGCACGGATTCCGGCTGTCGCGACACGCCGTCGAGGACGTGTTCCGTACGCTCGCCACCGAGTCCCTCGCCGATCGACTCCACAACCCGGGCCTCCCCGCCAGCCGGGCCACCGTCATCGTCGGCGGACTCTGCGTGCTCGTCGCAGTCATGCGACGTCTGCATCTTGACGAAGTGATCGTGTCGCAACGCACCCTGCTGGACGGAATCTGTGCCGACCTCGCGGCCGGTGGGTCGGGTGTCGGACCTGAGTCCACGGCTGGCGGGGAGGGGACGTGACGAACCTTCAGCATCCAGCGGCGGCATCACGCGCCAACCTTCGGCTCTACGGTCGACGAGTGATGCTCAGGCCGCTGTTCCCGTCCGATTTCGGGCAGTACGCCGAGGTACGGGTGCGTAACCAGGAGTGGTTACTCCAGTGGGAGCCGAGTCGCCTCGTGGGAGCCACGGATCCCTCCAGGGATCAACACACGTTCGCTGGGCGCTGCGTGATGCGGGACAAGGAACGTCAGATGGGCACCGCATACGGGCTCGGCCTCTTCGTCGAGGACGCGTTCGTGGGCGAGATCAACCTGAACAGCATCCAGCGAGGCGCGCTCCAGAGCGCCACGGTTGGCTACTGGGTGGATCAGGCCTGGGCAGGACATGCGTTTGTCGCGGAGGGAGTGATCGTCCTCAGTCGTTTTGCGTTCGAGGAGTTGAACCTTCACCGCATCGAGATCTGCATCATTCCGCGCAACCACCGGAGCCGACGCGTGATGGAGAAGCTCGCCATCCGCGACGAGGGAGTGGCCGAGCGATACCTCGAGATCAGCGGCGCGTGGGAGGACCACGTCCGGTACGGGATGACCGCGGAGGAATGGTACGAACGACGCGCTGAACTGGCGGCGACGTGGCTCGCGTTGTGAGCAGCTTTCCGGCTCTCGTGAGTCAGCCGTCGTCAGTGGCGAGCCGTAGCCGAACCGCCTTCTGACGCCGCAACGTCGAACGACGCTTCCACGACTTCAGCTTCCAATGCCGCACCCGGGTAGGGCGGGCCGCCTTGGCCTTGGCACGCTCGGCATCTTGATGGTGCATCGGTTTCCAACCGACTCCCGGCTCCACGACATCGTCGTGTTCCACGCCGTGACCGACCACCGTGGACAGCGTGTGGAGTTCACTGCTGATCCGATGGCGTTCGGAGCGAGCATGAGCTCGCAACTCTTCCCTCGGCGGCAGTGCCGCCGCCTCGGTACGGTGCCTTTGGCTCATCCTGACCGACCTCCTGACTTCAGGTGTTGGGGTGTAGGTATGGCTCACGCTGCCGCCCCTCACGGTAGCCGCCTTGCGGTCCCCTGGGAAGGCATGCCGACGGAAGGCTTACCGTGGCAGACTCGGACTATGGCTCTTGTCCTGCTCGACGTCTCCGACCGCGTCGCCACGTTGACACTGAACAATCCCGATGAGCGCAACACGCTCACGCAGGCCATGGTGGCCGAGATCATCGCCGCGGTGGACGCCGTGGAAGCCGACGACGGTGTCGGTGCGCTCGTCGTCACCGGTACAGCGCCGGCGTTCTGTGCTGGTGCGAACCTCGGCAACCTCCGCGAATCGACACCAGAGAGCCTCGGAACCATTTACGAGGGTTTCCTGCGAATCGCCCGCAGCCCGCTGCCGACGCTCGCCGCCGTCAACGGAGCGGCCGTCGGCGCCGGGATGAACCTGGCCCTTGGATGCGACGTTCGGCTGGCGGCGCGGCGGGCCCGGTTCGACACGCGATTCCTGCAGATCGGCATCCATCCCGGGGGCGGACACACGTGGATGTTGCGCCGCATCGCCGGACCACAGGCCACCATGGCCGCGGTCGTTTTCGGCGAAGTGCTCGACGGTGCCGAGGCCGAACGACTCGGGCTCGTCCACCGGTGCGTCGACGACGACCAGCTGCTCGCCGCGGCCCATGCCATGGCGGCCCGAGCGGCCGCCGCCCCTCGCGAACTCGCGATTGCGACGAAGCAGACGATCATCGACATGGCCGATGTCTCCACGCACGACGCTGCGGTCGCCAGGGAACTCGAACCGCAGCTCTGGTCCACCCGCCAGCCCTGGTTCCAAGAACGCGTCGCCGCGCTGCAAGCCAAGATTTCGTCGCGTCCGTCCTGACGGACCAGCGTCGCCAGCCTGTTCACGTAGTACACACAAGGCCCGTGACCGAACTTCCGCCGCCCGTACCGGCTGCCACCGTGATTGTCGTCCGTGATGGTGAACCCGGGCTGGAGGTGCTGCTCCTCAAGCGCAGCGCCGTGGGGGCCTTTGCCAACTTCTGGGTGTTTCCCGGAGGGCGTATCGACGACGCCGACCCCGGCGACGACGAGATCGAGCGCGCCCTGAACGCCGCCGTTCGTGAGGCATGGGAGGAAGTCGGGCTCCGGGTTGACCCCTCGGCCGTTCATCCGTTCTCGCACTGGACCCCTCCGCCGATCCAGCCGAAACGGTTCACCACCTGGTTCTTCGTGGCACGGTGGGGCGGCGACGAGGTTCGCATCGACGGACACGAAATCGTCGACCACGTCTGGATGACCCCGGGCGAGGCGATCGCCGCGCAGATGCCCATGGCGCCGCCGACGATCGTCAGCCTGCACGAACTCGTCGACGCCGGTTCGTTCGAGGGAACCCGCCGCGTCGACCTGCCGCGCTTCGCCACCCGCCACTCGCGATCGGCCGATGGCATCCCTGTCCTGCTCTGGCACGGCGATGCCGGCTTCGACACGATGGACCCCGAAATGCTCGGTCCCCGGAACCGCTTGTGGTACCCACCTGACGGTCCCTGGACGTACGAACGAGGAGACTGACCCCGACGACTAGTCTGGAACTCTCATGCTTGATCACGTGTTCACGGACGCCATCAGCGCCCTGCGCGACGCCTTCGAGCGGGCCTTCCTCGAGCGTCAAGCGTTCGAGGAACACTTCCAGGTCGATGTGCTGCTCGGCGATACGACGTGGGAGACGAGCTACGGACTTCCTGGCGAAGGTCAGCCGCCCCGCGTCGTGTCCCACATCACGTTCGACTGGCCGACGTGGAGCCAGACGTCCTACCGGCGCTGGTACGTCGAAGAGGTGTTCGACGAGCCACCGGCGATCGAGATGGAGATCGTGTTCCGGGCCCAGCGCCTGGCCGACCAGCCTGAGCCGGGCATGGTGCAGCGCATCATGGACCCGACAAGTCCATTGATCGGCGCCGAACGACTCGAGCAGGCCGGCGTGACCGTCGAGATCGGGTACCTCCCCGAGCCGGGGGCGATACCCGAGTACGCCATCGAGGTCACGTACGAGGGCCTGTACGAACTTGCAGAGGAGACGCTGGCTGACGGGGCGTCCCAACTGCTCGACGAGCACTTCGGTGCACTCGGCGGCTGGATCGCCTCCACCCTGGTTCGTCTCGGCGATCTCGGCTTGCGCTACTTACCGGGCGACGACGACTCGGACCAACCCTGAACGACCCCGGGTGTGCCCGCCGCCACCCCTCCGTGTCACGATGAGGTCATGACCGACGTCGTCTTGTCCGAGATCAGCGAGCGGATCGCCACGATCACTCTCAACCGTCCGGCCGCCCGCAACGCCCTCAGCAGTGAGTTGCTCCGAGAACTCGCCCGCACCATGCGCGACGTCGGCGCCAACGATGGCGTCGACGTCGTGATCCTCACGGGATCAGACCCGGCGTTCTGCGCGGGGCTGGACTTGAAGGAACTCGGTGACTCGGCTGGCAACATCGGCGCGGAGAGCCGACGAGATCCCGAGGTACGGGGTGCCATGCGCGGCCCGTTCCCCTTTCTCGACAAGCCGTTGATCGGGGCGATCAACGGTGTGGCCGTGACCGGCGGTTTCGAACTCGCCTTGAACTGCGACTTTCTCGTGGCATCCGAGCGGGCCAAGTTCGGTGACACGCATAGTCGGGTCGGGGTCATGCCGGGTTGGGGGCTGACGGTGCTGCTCCCTCAGGCGATCGGCGTCCGGCGGGCCCGGGAGATGAGCTTCACCGGTAACTTCCTGAGTGCCGAGGATGCACTTCAGTGGGGCCTTGTCAACCACGTCGTCGCCCACGCCGACCTCCTCCCATTCACCCGTCGACTCGCCCGCGACATCATCGGCAACGATCAGCAGGGCGTGTGCCAGATCCGCCGGACCTACGAGGAGATCAGCCACGATGATGCGGGCTGGGAGATCGAGGCGCGGGACAACCAAGCGTGGCAGCGGGACATGTTCAGTAAAGAAAAGGTGGCAGAGAGGAGAGCCGCCATCATCGACCGCGGCCGCACTCAATAGCGCTTCGTCGCTAGACGTCCCCACCGCGAGCCCGTACCTCTTCGAGCACCTTGTCCCCGACGTAGAGCGCGAGGATGTTCTCACCGGTGGCGTTGAGGTGGAACTCGTCCTTGGCGCGAACGTCCTTGAGTTCGCCGTCACTCGGGTCGAGCACGTAGGCGGCGAACCCACCGTCTCGGCCGGTGAAGATCGACCACGAGTCGATGTACTCCACATCGGGCCGCTTGTCGGCTTCTGCTTTCTGTATCCCGACGACAATCTGCAGCCGCTCGCGGAACTTCTCACTCTCGGCATTCGGGAGGCCAACCCAGATGAGCTTGCGACCGTCAGCCCGGAGGAAATCCATGACTTCACCGACGCGCCGCGCGTACTCCTCGGCGAACTCCGGTGTACCAGGAGAGTACCCCTGGCCTTTCACGGCGATGGCCTGGGCGTCGTTCCCACCGAACTGGGCGACGACCACGTCGGGGCGCGCCGCCGGAACCCGTTCGTCGAGTACGGCGGGCCAATCGTAGAAGTCAGGCCTGGTCAACCCCGACGACACCTTGTAGAGCGTGTCCGCCTCGATGATCCCCGTGTCCTCGACCCGTGCCGTCAGCACTGGTCCGAGACCCCCAGCGAGAGAGTCCCCGACGATGAACAACCGAAGCTTGTTCTCAACAGTCGGTGTTTCGCCAGCGGACAGTGTGGACGAGGAAGGCTCCGTCGTGGCTGATTCGGGCAGCAGGTCCTCCGAGTCGACCGGCATGGTGTCGTCGATCGGGTCCGAGTTCGTGCCGACAGCGGGCCCACCGTCCGCTGTGGTCAATGCCCTTACGCCCATGCCGAGACCACCGAGAACGACAACGAGCACGCCCAACGCCGCACAGCGGCGGACCACGTAGGTACGCCGGCTCACTGGAGCACGGTGGCGGGCGCCGGACGCGGCCGAAGACGGTCGACGGGTTGAAGAGTGATGAGTCATGGCGGCGGAACCGACCGCCAATGTTAGAGGGGCCTTTCGGACGTATCGGGGCACCCATCGGAACCAATAGTCTTAGGGCAACACAGCGGTCCCGTTGGGGGACCAGCGAGGGAGAGAAATCGATGAATCACAAGCACAGGGTCGTCACGGCTATTGCCGTCACGACCGCACTCGGCTTCACGGCCGTCGCCTGCGGCGATGACAGTGGCGGCAGTAGCAGCAACAAGATCAAGTGCGAGTCCGGCACGCCGGCCGCCCAGGCCAAACTCGTCACCGACGGCTCGAAGGGTGAAGGCAAGAAGGTCGCCCTGATGTTCGACATCACGGGCCGCGGCGACAAGTCGTTCAACGACTCGGCGGCCGCCGGACTGGACCAGGCCAAGGCCGACTTCGGCATCACCCCCGAAGAGTCCCCCCCGACCGTCGCCGACGGTTCGGACCGCACCGAGCGCATGAAGACCATCGTTGATAACGGCAACGAATTCGTCAGCGCCAACGGCTTTTTGTGGTCGCCCGACATCGGCAAGAGCGCCTTGGCGAACCCGAACGTGCATTACACCCTCGTGGACGGCGTCGCCGTCGACGACAAGGGAACCCCTGACGCGGCCGACGACACCCCGGATCTCGCCAACGTGCGCAACATCCTCTTCGCCGAGCACCAGGGCTCGTTCCTCGTCGGCGTGGCGGCGGCGTGCGCCTCGAAGTCCGGCAAGATCGGCTTCATCGGTGGCGTCAATGTCCCGAGCATCCAGAAGTTCCAGGCCGGCTTCCAGGCCGGCGTGAAGGCCGTGAACCCGGATGCCACGATCGACGTCAAGTACGCGACGGAGCCGCCGGACTTCACCGGTTTCAATGATCCCGCCAAGGGCAAGGCCATCGGCGAGGCGATGTACGCCAGCGGCGTCGACGTCGTCTACCACGTCGCCGGTGGGACCGGGACGGGCCTCTTCGAGGCGGCCAAGGCGAGCGGTAAGAAGCCCGGCGAGGTCTACGCCATCGGAGTGGATTCGGACCAGTACTTCCAGGTCGCCGCCGACATCCAGCCGTACATCCTCACCTCCATGATCAAGCGGGTCGATCTCGCGACCTACGAGGCGATCAAGGCGCATCTCAACGGCACCTTCAAGGGAGAAATCGTCAACTACGACCTGAAGGACGGAATCGGCTACGCCGGGTCCAACGCGGACATCAACAAGTTCGCCGGCACCATCGACAAGTTCAAGCAGCAGATCATCGCGGGCACGGTCGTCGTGCCTGACAAGCTCTGAGTCACACCGCAACCCGAAGTCAAGAAGGGGGCGCCCCATTGAGGGGCGCCCCCTTCGCGCTCCGGACGGTCCCCATCGGCTAGAAATTGGGCCCATGAGTTCCGCTCAGGCGAATGACGACATCGCCATTCGCCTCACGGACATCGTCAAGCGCTTCCCGGGAGTCGTCGCCAACGACGGTGTCAACCTCGCGGTACGACGGGGAACCATCCACGCCATCGTGGGTGAGAACGGCTCCGGCAAGTCGACGCTCATGAAGATCCTCTACGGCGCCCACCGCCCCGACGAGGGCCGGATCGAGGTCAACGGCGTCGAGCGGCATTTCAAGTCCTCCCGGGAGGCCATCGACGTCGGAATCGGCATGGTGTTCCAGCACTTTCAGTTAGCCGACAACTTCACCGTCTGGGAGAACATCGTGCTCGGCGACGAGCCGGGCACGATGTGGAACCTGAAACGACGGCTGGCGATCAGGACAGTGCAGGATCTCGCCGAGCACTACGGACTCCTCGTCGACCCGGAGGCGCTCGTCGCCGACCTCGGCGTCGGTGAGAAGCAGCGGGTGGAGATCCTGAAGGTGCTCTACCGAGGGGCGAAGATCATCATCCTCGACGAGCCAACGGCCGTCCTCGTGCCCCACGAGGTCGACGAACTGTTCGACTCGTTGCGCGAGCTCACCCGCAGCGGGGCCACCGTGCTGTTCATCTCCCACAAGCTCGATGAGGTCCTGTCGGTGGCGAGCGCCGTCACCGTCATCCGCGCCGGGCGAACCGTCGCAGACGTCCTGCCGTCGGAGGTGACGGCGCGGGACCTTGCCGAGTTGATGGTGGGCCACGACCTTCCGACGGCCGCCACGCAGGGGCAGGCGGTCCGGCCCGAGGTCGTGCTTTGCGTCAACGACCTGTCGCTCACCACCGGGCCAGGAGCCGCAAGTCGCCAAGTGCTCGACGCCGTCGACATCGAGATCCACGCGGGGGAGATCGTCGGTATCGCTGGTGTCGAGGGCAACGGGCAGTCGGAACTGGTCGATCTGCTGCTCGGCTTGCGGTCCCCGACGCGTGGGTCCATCGTGCTCGACGGCGCCGACATCACCATGGCCGACACCCGCCACCGCCGCCAGGCTGGCGTCGGCTATGTCCCTGAGGACCGCCAGCACGACGGACTCGTGCTGGCGTTCAGCCTCTGGGAGAACGTCGTACTCGGCCACCAGCGAGCGGCGGTGTTCTCCAAGGGCGTGTTCGTGGATCGCGCCCGCGCCAAGGCTCGTACGGATGAAATCATCGCGCGGTACGACGTGAGAGCCCCAGGCCACGATGTGTCCGCCCTCGCCTTGTCCGGCGGTAACCAACAGAAACTCCTGGTGGGGCGGGAGCTGTCGGCCGAGCCCAGGGTGCT
>JBKJJS010000260.1:0-3701 GCA_046597895.1 Ilumatobacteraceae bacterium | reverse complement strand
ACCCGGACTCGCCGCCGCGGCGCTACCGGCCCGACTGGTCGACGAGATCGCGCTGTAGCTGTCACCCGCAGTCGTCGGCGGAGGCACGCCGTCCTTCCCCGCCGGCGCCCGGCTCCGCCTGGGACTGCGCGACGAGCGGCGGTTCGGCAACGGGGTCGTGTACGTGCGCTACGCCGTCCGCTCTTGAGCATGGCTGACCACGTCCGACACAGCATGCCTGAGTCTCAGGGCGGCAACGCCGTTGCCGGACGCCGCCTCGACCGAGGTACTAATGTCTTGTTCCAGAACGTCGCCAGCGGAGCAGAGGGAGCATGAGGTCGTGGAGTTCGGACTCTTTCTTAACGGCTACCTCCCAGGCCCGGGGGCCCACGACACCACCTGCGAGCACGAGATGCTCATGCTCGAGGCGAGCTACGCCGTCCTCGCCGACAAGCATCACTGGAAGTACGCCTGGTTCGGTGAGCACCACGGCCTTGCCGAGTACAGCCACATGTCGGCCCCCGAGGTCATCATGGGCTGGGTCGCCGCCCAGACCGACTACATCCACCTGTCGTCGGGCATCAACAGCCTGTCGCCGCGCAAGGAACATCCGGTCCGCCTCGCCGAGCGGGCCGCCATGCTCGATCACATCACGAACCGCCGCTACGAGTGGGGCACCGGCAGGGGCGCCGGAAGCCACGAGATGGCCACGTTCAACATCCTCGAGACGAACTCCACTAAGGCCGAGTGGGATGAGGTCGTGCGCGAGATTCCGCGGATGTGGGCGCAGAAGGACTACGAGTACCGAGGTGAGCACTTCACCGTGCCGTCGCCCCACAACGTCCTCCCGAAGCCCTACGGCAACAGCCACCCGCCCATCTGGGTGGCATGCGGCAACCCACCCACGTTTGGCAAGGCCGGCGAGATGGGGATCGGCGCCATCGCGTTCAACTTCGAGCCGATCTACAACCTGCGTGGCCGCATCGAGGCGTACAAGGACGGCATCTCACGCTGCACCTCGCCGCTCGGTGACTACATGAACGACAACCTCATGATGACGAACGCCGTGATCTGCCTTTCGGACCGCCAACGGGCCCGCCAGATCGCCCTCGACAGTCGGTCGCACTACCTCGTCACCATGGTGAACCTCTACCACGACACGATGCCGAAGTCTCCCGACGCCGTGGTGTGGCCGAGCCCGGCGATCCACATGAGGTCCATCGCCGGGGCGGACCCCGAGGGCTTCCTCGACCAGATGATCGCCGGTGGCTACCTCTGCTGCGGCACGCCCGACGAAGTGGCGGAGCAGATCGCCGCCTACCAGAACGTCGGCTGTGACCAAGTCGTGTTCGGGCTTCCGAACGGCATGTTCCCCGACGAGGTCCGTGAGTTGATCGAGTTGTTCGGCGACGAGGTGATCCCCCAGTTCGACAAGGACTCTGTGCACTCCACCACCCGCTACCGCGAGGGCGCCCGATCCAAGTATCCGACGTTCACGAAGCCGGTCCCAGATATCCGGATCGAGACGCTGCCGCGCGCTGCGCTCGTCCCCAAGCCCTGAGCGGACGCCACGGTGCCCCGGGACGCCACGCTGACCCGCAGCCGACTGCAGCGCCAAGCCGAGCGGCTGTTCGCTGAGCGTGGGGTGTACCAGGTCACGGTGCGGGAGATCACCGTGGCGGCGGGCCAGCGCAACCCGTCGGTCGTCCACTACCACTTCGCGTCGATGGACGGCCTGCGCCAGGTAATCCTCGACACCCACGAAGCCCCGCTCGACACGCTACGCGGCCAGATGTTGGCGAAGGTCGGCGAACGGGCGACCACTCGCGACCTCGTGAGTGCCCTCCTCGTCCCCTACGCCACCTCGCTCCAAAGCGAATCCGGGCGGGACTTCCTGCGCATCGTCAACCAGCTCAGCTCCGGGTTCTCGGCGTGGGAACGTCAGGCCGCGGTGTCACCCCACCTTGTGCGCATCCTGCGCCTACTGCGCGATCGTCATCGGGACCAACCGTCCGCCGCCCGCGAAGAACGGATCGCGGCGGTGATCGTGTTGATCAGCGGGCTGTTCGCTGAGCGGGCCACGACGACCCAGCGGCGTCGCGGCGTGCGCTCCCCCGACGACGCCTTCATCTCCAACATGGCCGACATGATCGTGGCGATGCTCGAAGCACCCACCGGGCCGATCCTCACTGCGTGAGGATCCGGGCGACCGGCGCCCGAGGTCAGCCGGCCGCCGCTTCCAGTTCGGCGATGTCGAGCTTCACCATCTTCAACAGCGCCTGCATCACACGGTTGGATCGCTCCGGGTCGGGGCCGCTCATCAGTTCGCCGAGCCGGGTTGGCACAATCTGCCACGACACCCCGAAGCGGTCCGTGAGCCATCCACATTGGGAAGGGGCGCCGCCCTCGACGAGTCGGTCCCAGTAGTGGTCGATCTGCTCTTGCGTCTCGCAGTTGATGACGAACGAGATCGCGGGCGTGAACTGGAACATTGGCCCGCCGTTGAGCCCCAGGAAGGGACGGCCGTCAAGCTCGAAGTTCACCGTCAGGGTGGAGCCCTCATCGCCCGGCGTATCGGGGCCGTACTCGCTGGCGTTGAGCCGCCTCGAGTTCGGGAAGATCGAGAGGTAATGATCGACTGCCGCGTCGGCGTTGCCGTCGAACCATAGGCAGGGAGTGATACCGGTCATCTGGACACCGTAGATGGAGGGCGTCACCGGAGGAACTCAGGCCGGCGGCTGCAGCAACCTGAAGAGGGCCCCAGTCGAATCGGTGAAGGTGGCCAGTCGCCCGTACGGGGTGTCCTCGGCCGCCATCACCACTGCGCCACCAAGCGCCACGACCCGCGCCGAACTGGCATTGACGTCAGCGACCCCGAAGTACACCTCCCAATGCGACGGGACCTCGTCGGGAAGCATCGCCGCGGCATCCATGATTCCGGCCCGAGCCTGTTCGTCGACACCGAACGTCATGGGCTCCCCCAGGACGCCCATGCCGGGGTGGGCGCCCGCCTGCCAGATGCCGATCATGGCCGACGCCGCTGCCACCGTCGAGGCGGCCACGGCCGCTGGGATGCATGGCGGGAAGTTGCGGTAGCCGCCGAACTCCTCCCCCAGTGACACCTGATCCCACCCGAACAGGTCACGGTAGAACGCCGCGGCGCGGTCAGGCTCGGCGGTGAACAACTCGATCCAGATCGGGGTGCCGGCGGGAATTCAACGCTCAAGTGCCGAGAGGACGTCGAGCAGCCGGTCGATCCGCGCCACCGGGGTAAAGCCGAGGCGCTCCAGGATGGGTCGGGACATCTGCCCGGCATGGGTGACGACGACCGGTGTTCCGCTGGCCTGCGCCTCGCGGGCGCGTGCCACGACGAGCGCCCACTCGGCGTCGCCTCGACCGCGCTCGCGCAGCAGGGCTCGAATCTCCTCGACCGCAGACTCCACCTCGCCAGCCGCCAGCCGCACCCGTTGCGCCGTCGCGCTCTGCGGACCAGTTCCGTTCGTCAGATAGATCGCGAACCGCCCGGCAGGGTCGGTGATGAGCTTGCGGCCGACCGAGAGGATCTGGTGAACGTTCGGGTTCTCTGCGAGCTCTCGGCGAGCTCTCGGATCACTTCCCGACCGTCGTTTCAGCGACGCTGGTCGTGGCGCTCCGGGTCCTTCTCCATCGCCGCCGGGTCGGGCAGCCACCGGCGGGTGGACCCCTCGATGTCGGTGAACAGG
>JBKJJS010000239.1:0-9533 GCA_046597895.1 Ilumatobacteraceae bacterium | reverse complement strand
CGCGTCACTACTCCCAGGACAACACAGGCTCCGGGTCAGTGAATACCTACGTGAACACGACCTTTCCTTCACTGGGAAGCACGTACAACTACCGCGTCGAGTGGCTGTCTGCCTGTGGCTGCCACAAGAACATGGTGGGTGCGCTCACGATCAGTACGGTTATCCACGGGACGTGGCAGAGCAAGCGCGGGTCGTTCTTCGGCGAGGCTTCGTACAGCGATAGCAATGACGTCCCAGGAACCGTCGCCGACACCGCTCGCTTCTCAAACGTGTCAGTTCAGCCTTCGTCCACAAGCCTGAGCTACTCGGTGATACCCAGTAGCAACATCACGGGGTACAGCCAAAACTCTCGTTACCACAGGACCTCATATTTCGGCGGCGCCTTCGACATCTGGGTGGCGTAGCATGAAGCGACCGTTCTGCTTCGTCCTTGCAACGTTCATCTTGGTCGCATGCGGTAGTTCCCCGCCGACGGTGATCGGTAAAGGTGGCTTGGGGGGTGGCGATCGGGAGTTTCGGCTTGAGGTCCTCCACGCGTCGACCTCATTCCGAGATCGGGATGCTGTGGCCTCCCCGCCCTCAGCCACACCTGCCGTGACTGCGGATGAGGTAATGGAGCAGTTCCAGTCATCAAGTGCGACGGACGAGCCACCGGAGGTATTCCTCGCGAGTTACACCGACAACGAGGTTGCCGAGCAGCACAAGGATGGAACCGAGGTACGGGTCTTGGTCGATCGACTCGTGTGGATCGTCATCGATCGCTTCGTGCCCGCGGAGGCGCCGCCCAGCGTCATTGAGGGTCCGGTCGTCACGGTGGAGTTCGACACCTGGGCACACGTGTATGACGCCGTCACGGGCGACAACCTGCTCGGCTTCAGTTCGCCAGCGTCTGAGGTACTCGCAGATCCGTCGGTTCTCTCCGCGGGCTAGGCCTCTGTCGACAATCGGCGATTGGCGTGACCGTGACTTCTGGCGACCTATCCGGCGGCCCACGAGTCGGGCGAGGGATACTGGGGAGGTGGCAGCCTCCTTCGAATACCTGGATCACCCGGGGCCGATTCCGTTCGCTCACCGCGGTGGGGCGTCCGATGCGCCCGAGAACACGCTGCCGGCGTTCCAAAACGCCGTCGATCTCGGGTACCGCTACCTGGAGACCGACGTTCAGGTGACCAAGGACGGCGTGCTGGCCGCCTTCCACGACGACGACCTGCTGCGGACCACCGGCCGGGCGGCGCGCATCAGGGACCTTGCGTGGTCGGAGGTGCGCCGCGCGCTCGTCGATGGCCAGGAACCCATCCCAGCCCTCGAGGACCTTCTCTCAAGCTTTCCACAGGCTCGGATCAATATTGACTGCAAATCTGATGCAGGAGTCGACGCGCTTGTCGCCGCCTTGACCCGTACCAATGCGGTCAAGCGGGTCTGCATCGGCGCCTTCTCGACGCCGAGAATTCGTCGTCTCCGCCGACTGCTCGGCCCGGACCTTTGCACGAGTATGGGCCCTACGGAAGTACTCCGGTGGCGGATCGGCTCGTGGCTTCCGGGAGCGTGGCCGACGCCGCAACTACCAACGGTCCAGATCCCGGTTGCGATGCACGGCGTGAACCTGGTGACCTCACGCACAGTGCGGGAGGCGCATCGGCGCAGCGCCAAGGTGCATGTGTGGACAATCGATGACCCCGTCGAGATGGCACGCCTCCTTGACTTGGGCGTCGACGGCATCATGACCGACAAGCCCGCCGTGCTGAAGGAAGTGCTGCTGAGCCGAAATCAGTGGTTCTGACTCACTCCCCTTCGAAGATCACTCCAGGGTTCATGATGCCGTGGGGATCGAGGGCACGTTTGATAGCCCGCATCGCGGAGATCTCGGACGGCGATCGCACCAGGTGGAGCCACCGTGACTTCAGACGCCCAATGCCGTGCTCGGCGCTGATCGAACCACCGAGTTCTGCCACGAGGTGAAGCACAATGTCGTCCACCGTCGGGTCGTCCGGGTCTGGGCCAACCACGTTGACGTGCAGATTACCGTCGCCGAGATGGCCGAACAGGTACAGCTCGGTGCCAGCGGGCAGGGTGTCCGGGAGACGCCCGGTGAACTCCGTTAGTCTGCTCAACGGCAACGTCACGTCAAGTTTGTGCGGAATTCCGCTACGAGCAATGGCTTCCGCCTGACGATCTCTTGTCTCAAGAATCCGTCGGGGACTGGCGGCCACGTGTGGGCGATCACTTAAGATTTCCCCAAAGGCGTCGGGCGGCTCACCAGTGCCGGCCCACACGATGCACAGCGTCACTGGGGCGTCCCCAACGGGAGGCGTGAGGCCAAGGTGGGTACGGGCGGCGCGGGCGCCTGCCGCGTCGAACGCCTCGAGCCCATCAAGTCCTTCGATACGCCGTCGCGCTGTCGTGGCCAGCGCGACGGCGTCCGCCCAATCCGCGCAGGCCACCGCCACTGCGAGACGGTCCGGCCAGTCGGGAACCAGCCGAAGTCGTGCTGCGGTAACGATTCCTAGGGTTCCCTCACTCCCGCACAGGAGTCCTGCGAGGTCGTAGCCGGTGTTGTCCTTCACGAGACCATCGAGGTGTGAGATCACCGAGCCGTCGCCCAGCACGGCCTCGACTCCGAGGAGATTGGCGCGCATCGACCCGTACCTCAGCACCCTGGTACCGCCGGCATTGGTCGCCACCATTCCGCCGAGAGTGGCGGAATCACGGGCGCCAAGGTCGACCCCGAACTCCCAGCCCGATTGAACAAGTACCGAGCTGAGCCCGCCCAGAGTGATGCCAGCCTCGACGGTCGCCTGACCAGCGTCGAGATCAAGACCACGTAATGCGACGATTCGTCTGGTGGAGAGCAGCACGCAATCTCGACGAAGCGGGGCACCGGCTGCGGCGGGGACACTCCCCCCTACCAGCCCCGTGTTCCCACCTTGGGGAACGATTGCCACCCCACGATCTCCGCACCAGCGCACGAGGGACGCCACCTCATCGACGGACCCTGGTCTGACCACTGCGAGTGATGGACCGCCGTGGCGGCGCGTCCAGTCGACCTCGTAGCCGGCTCGCACATCCGGGTCGAGCAGGACATGCTCCCGCCCGACGAGGCCAGCCATCGCCGTCTGAAGGGTGGCAGCCGAGGCAGTCAACGCCCTGCGGGCCTGACGAGAGCGAGAGGGGCGGCCAAGAGCGCCACCGCACCGGCGAAGGTGACTGCCACTCCGACCATCGCCGGCAGGGGTGCCCTCCAGGCCACGATGCACACCACGACGACGTAGCAGGCCGCCAGAATGGCCAGTCCCGTTGACACATAGCGTCGACTCGACCACGCCGCCAGTACGGCCGCCACTACCACCAGCGGCACGAGTGGCCAGAGTGCGACGAGACCTCTGGCCAACGTGCCACCAGCGAAGTCGAGCCGTTCCGCCAGCCCGTACAGCTCGTAGCTCGACCGTCCGCGCCGACCCGACCGCAACCACGGAAGGAACGAGCCAACCAGGATGGCAACAGCACCAGCAGTGGTGATGGCTGGGCCGACCGGACGCTTCGGCATCGGTCCGACTGTAGCGAACCGACGCCTCTACTACGGTCGACGCATGTACCGAATGGCGCTCTACCTCCAAGACAAGCACCCGATCGCCTACGAGTTGGAGGTGGCGGAGTACGCCGAGACGAAGGGATTCTCGGAGATCTGGCAGGCCGACACCCGCCTGGCCCGCGACTGCATCGTGTTGATGAGTGCGCTCCTCACCCGCACCAAGCGAATGCGGATCGGCTCGGGCGTGCTCCCCATCTGGACGCGTAACCCCGCGGTCATTGCCGCCACGTGGTCATCCATGTGGGAGCTGGGCGGCCTCACCGAGGATGGCCAGAGTCGTGTCATGTGTGGTCTCGGCGCGTGGTGGGAGCCCATCGCCAGTCGGGTAGGAGTGGATCGTCACCGATCGCTCACGGCAATGCGCGAGCACGTTGAAGCCATCCGCCAGTTGTTCACGATGGAAGAAGTCACGTACGCCGGCGAGTTCGTGAAGCTCGATCGCGTACGGCTCGATGTGGCGTACGGCGATCGCTCACCGAGGGATATCCCCCTCTACATCGGCGCTACCGGCGACAAGATGATGGAGCTCACCGGCGAGATCTGTGACGGGGCCGTTCTCAATTACGTCGTGCCGGTGCCCTACATCCGTGCCGCCGTGGATCGCCTGGCCATCGGGGCGGCGAAGGCGGGCAGGACCATCGCCGACGTCGACCGTCCTGAACTCCTCGTGTGCTCGCTGTCGGACGACGATCCGGCGGAAGCACTGCGAACAGGCAAGGCACTCGTGGCGTACTACCTCGGCACCGAGCCCCACATCATGGAAGCGAGCGGAGCGGAGCCTGACCTTGTGAAACGGGTTCAGGAGGTGGTGGGTTGGCCGGCGACGGAAGCGGACTACCGCAAGGCTGCTGACCTGATCCCGGACTCGCTCGTGCGCAGCCTGATGGCCGTGGGCACCGGGCATGAGTGTCGCGAGAAGGTCGCCGAGTACGTCGACGCCGGAGTGACCTGCCCCATCCTGTTCCCGATGATGGATGACATCCACACCGTGGTCGACGCCTTTGCGGGCTGGTCGCCGTGACGTCGCTGGCGATCCTCGATGCCTCGGTCGTGACGAGCGACGACATCGGCACCATCCATCCCCGTGGCTGGGTCCACGTGGTCGGCAACCGGATCGTCGGTGTCGGCGCGGGCGATCCTCCAGCGGTCGTACGGCGCGCCGACGTGGTGCTGGACGGCGCCGGGTGCGCCGTGATGCCGGGCATGGTGAACGCCCACACCCACTTGTTCCAGACGTTGTTCCGAGGACTCGGCGACGACAAGTCCCTTCTCGAGTGGCTGCGGGACTACATCTGGCCGGCAGCGTCGGTGATGACCGTCGATGAGATGGCCGCCGCCGCCACCATCGGCATCATCGAGAACCTGCGGACCGGCGCCACGACTGTCATCGATCACCAGTACGTCCACCCCGGCGACGGGTTCGACGATGCCGTGTGCGCGGCGGCCGACCGACTCGGTGTCCGCTTCCTGCTGGCACGGGGATGGGCGAACCGGAACTACGAGCCTCGCCTGACCGAGTCGACGGATGTCGTGCTTGAGCGGACAGCCGCCGTCGCAAGGCGATGGCACGGTGCGGCGGACGGACGGATCCGCGTGGAGACGGCTCCCCTTATCCCGTGGGGCTGTTCCGACAACGCCATCGAGCGCGCGTACTCCGCCTCCCCGTCGGGCGGCCTGCACGTCCACTGCGCCGAGACGGCGGTGGAGGTGGAGATGAATCTTGGCGAACGCGGTACCCGTCACGTCCAGTGGCTGCACTCGCTCGGTGTGCTCGGGCCGGGTACGCAACTCGCCCACTGCGTGTGGCTCGACGACGACGAACTCGATCTCGTGGCGTCGTGCGGCGCTGTCGTCGTCCACTGCCCGGTGAGCAACATGTACCTCGCGTCGGGGGTGGCCCGGGTGCCGGAGATGCTCCGCCGGGGCATCCAGGTGGCGCTGGCGAGCGACGGGCCTGGCAGCAACAACCGCCAGGACATGTTTGAGGCGATGAAGATGGCAGTGCTGCTCCAGAAGGTGCACCACCTGAACCCCATGATCCTCCAACCCGAGGATGCGTTGCGCATGGCGACGAGGGGCGGGGCGGCCGCCGCCGGGTTACCGGACGATCTCGGCGTGATCGAGGCGGGTCGGCTGGCCGACCTCGTCGTCGTGGACTTGCAGAGCGTCTTCGTCGCACCCGTGCATCGGGTGGCGTCGGCCCTCGTATTCAATGTCACCCCCCACGACGTGCGCCACGTCGTCGTGGATGGCCAACTCGTCCTCCGCGACCAGACACTCACCACCGCTTCGGAACAGGTCGAACTGCACCGTGCCGTCGCCGCGTGCGAGAAACTCTTCGCCCGCGCCGGCCTCGCCGTTCCCCCGCCCCGACCATCGGCTGCGGTCTGAAACAACCCGCCCGACCTCGGGCGAAGTCGATGGCAACATACTGGCGACCGAACAACGGTGGTCGTCGTCTTCGGCGGTGATGGAAACATGCGCATCTTTTCCGCGTAGAGTGATGCTTCTGAGGATGTATCGTGTTCATATGGCTCGAACCACGATCGACATCGACGAAACCGCATTGTCTGAGGCCGCCCGTGAGCTCGGGACCTCGAACAAAGTTGACACGGTGAATGCGGCGCTGGCCTTCGTCGCGAGCCGCCATCGGCGCGCCGCTGCGTTCGACGACCCCCTGATCTGGGGCTCCCCTGATCTCGCCGAACCCGAAGTTCGCCAGAGCGCCCGGCGGTGATTCCCCAAGGGCTCGTCGTCGCGGACACAAGTGCGATCGCACGAGTGAACTCCTCGTCGGCTGTTCGCAACGAGTTGACGCGTCTGGGTCGATTGGGTTTGCTCGCGACATGCATCACGATCGACCTCGAGGTCTTGTACTCGGCGCGTTCTCCGGTCGAGTACGTCAACATTGCCGACGCGCGGCGCGGCGCCTTCACGGACCTTCCCCTGTTGCCCGAAATCTGCGAACGAGCGCGCGGCGTTCAGGCAGAACTCGCTCGACATAGCCAACATCGAGCAGCCGGGGTCATCGACCTTCTCACCGCGGCGGCGGCGGAACACTACGGGGCCTCCGTCGTTCACTACGACCGCGATTTCGATCACATCGCCGCTGTCACACATCAGCCGGTTCGATGGGTCGCGCCAGCGGGGACGCTCACGTAAGGGCGGCAGATCGAGTTCCTCGCCACGCAACCGCGTCTCATCGGTGCAGTCGCATCGGACTCGACGTTGTATTGAACGATCCGTTGAGTTCACCGGACTCCCGGCGTTGCGCAGTCCGGAACCTCCGCGTGCAGGCGCTTCGAACTGTGGCGCGACATTTGAGAGAGGTACTTCACGGCCACGATGTGGTCACGGCAGTAGATTGACGATTCGTACAACGCCGCGCTGAGCGGCCGTTCAGGAGGAACCGCATGCCCAAGGTGGTCGAGTATCACCGGCCGACCTCGGTCGAGGAGGCCGTCGGACTGCTCGCCGAGCCGAGTGCCGCGGTCCTCGCCGGCGGGACCCGGCTCAACGCCACACCGGATGGTGCGCCCGTGGTTGCTATCGACATCCAGGCGCTCGGCCTCAGCGGAATCGATCTCGGTGCCGACGGGCGCCTGCGCATTGGCGCCACCGCCACGCTGCAGCAGTTCGCTGACAGCGACTCCGTGCCGGAAGGGCTGCGGGATCTCGCCCGCCGTGAGGTTCCCAGCACGCTGCGCACCCTCGCCACCATCGGCGGAACCGTGGCAGCCCGCGAATCGAACAGCCACTTGCTCGCGGGTTTACTCGTTCACGATGCCGTCGTCGGCCTTAAGAGCGCCGACGGCTCCGCCGAGAGGCCGCTGGCCACAGTCCTGACCGACGCGGCCGTGCTCGTCGGTGCGCTGATCACTCATCTCACGATCGCCACCGATGGCGTGTTCGCCCACGAGCGCACCGGGCGAACCCCGGGCGACGATCCGATCGTGGCGGCCGCCGCCCGCCGCTCGCCCGATGGCGTCATCTACCTCGCCCTCGCTGGCGTCGCCGCTACTCCAGTCCTGCTCGAGGATCACACCAGCCTGGATCCGCCCAGCGATTTCCTTGGCTCCACCGAGTATCGGCGCCACCTCGCCGAGGTGCTCACTGATCGCGTCCGCAAGGCGGTGTCGGCATGATCCCGATCAACCTCGTCCTCAACGGTGCTCATGTGACCGTCCTCGCCGAACCCGGTGCATCGCTGCGCGATGTGCTGCGGGGTCAGGGGTGCTTCAGCGTCCGGTTCGGGTCGGATGACGGTGCCACGGGTGCCGCCACGGTCCTCCTCGACGGCATACCCGTCTCCGCCGATGTCGTCGTGGCCGCCCAGGCCGACGGACACGACATCCTCACGCTCGAGGGCATGGAGGGGCCGAACGGCGAGTTGCACCCGATCCAGCAGGCATTCATGGTCACCGGCGCCTTGCAATCCGGGTACTCGGCGGGCGCCATGATCCTCGTCGCCAAGGCGCTCCTCGACCGCAATCCCGACCCTTCCGAATGGGAGATCCGCGATGCGCTCGGAGGGATTCTCGATCGGGAGACGGCCTACGTGAAGGTCGTCGAGGCCGTCGACCGGGCGGGCGCCATGCTCCGAGGCGAGCCCGTCGAGCCGTTCCGCCCACACATGCTCATCCCGCTGACGAACGGACGAGATCCCGTGGTCTACGAGCCAGGGCGGACGGCACCCGGCGTCTCCCCTGCTGTTCCCCGAGTGATCCCGTCCCCTGATGTACCCACGATGTCGGTGGTCGGCAAGCCGGAGATCAAGGTCGATGCGCTGAAACTCGTGAAGGGTCACCCGGCGTTCTCGGACGACATCGAGATGCGCGGCATGCTCACGGCCCGGGTCCTGCGCAGCCCCCACGCCCACGCCCGCATCCTCGACATCGACGATGCCGACGCCGTGGCACTCCCGGGCGTCCATGCCGTGATCCACTACAAGAACACCGCCAGGGTCATGTACGCGTCGGGCGGCCAGAGTTGGCCGAACCCGTTGCCGTGGGATCAGGTCAGTTTCGACCGCAAGGTGCGCCATGTCGGCGACAGAGTGGCCGCCGTGGCCGCCGAGAGTGCCGAAATCGCCGAGCAAGCTCTAAGGCTCATCAAGGTTTCATACGAAGTCCTGCCATTTATCCTCGACGAACGCGAGGCCATGAAGGACGGGGCACCGGTCATCCACGACGAACCCGATGCCGTGGGGATCCACGACGCCGTTCACAACGTGGCGCACCACATCGTGGCCGGCACCGTCAACGACGCGGTGCTGGAAGCGGCGTTCGCGGGAGCCCACAAGGTGTACGAGCGCACGTTCCGGGTTCATCAGGTGCAGCAGTGCCCGATCGAGCCCCATGTCACCGTGGGCTGGCTCGACGAGGACGAACGTCTGGTGCTGCGCACCGCCACTCAGGTGCCGTTTCACGCTCGCCGCATGGTCGCTCCCCTCCTCGGCCTCACTGTCAAGGACATTCGGGTGATCAAGCCCCGCATCGGAGGGGGCTTCGGCGCCAAGCAAGAGATGCTGCTCGAGGACATCGTCGGCCATCTCGTGCTGAAGACGCGCCGCCCGGTGCGCCTCGTGCTGTCCCGCGAGGAGGAGTTCGCGTCCTCGCGTACCCGACACCCGCAGACCATCACGTATCGCACGGGCATCGACAAGGACGGATTCCTCGTCGCCCAGGAGATGCGGATGATCGGCAACACCGGGCCGTACGGCACGCACGGGTTCACGGTGCAGAACGTGGCCGGCATCCGGGGGCTCACGAGCTACAACTGTCCCGCCAAGAAGTTCGACTGCCATGTCGTCTACACGAACATCCCGGTACCCGGGGCCTACCGCGGCTACGGCGCCCCGCAGGCCGAGTTCGCCCTCGAGTGTCACATGGAGGACATCGCCCGCGATCTTGGCCGAGACATCATCGAGTTCAAGCGCCAGAAC